>CALMIF010000124.1 GCA_937864045.1 uncultured Aquabacterium sp.
GCCGGCTGGTACCAGGCCTCGGCCTGCAGGATGTTGGCCACCAGGTTGCGGTGCAGCAGCACCGCGCCCTTGCTCACGCCGGTGGTGCCGCCGGTGTACTGCAGCACCGCGATGTCGTCGGGCCCCACCTGGGCCGGCTGCAGCGTCATTCGCCGGCCGCGCGCCAGCGCGTCCTTGAAGCGCACCGTGTTCACGCCCGCCGGCAGGCTGAAGGCCGGCACCATCTTCTTCACCCGCCGCACCACGTGGTTGACGAGGGCACCCTTCACCAGGCCCAGCATGTCGCCCATGCTGGCCAGCACCACGGTCTTCGTGGGCACCTGGTCGATCACCTGGGCCAGGGTGGCGGCGAAGTTCTCCAGGATGATGATGGCCTTGGCGCCCGAGTCCTTGAGCTGGTGCTCCAGCTCGCGCGGTGTGTACAGCGGGTTGACGTTGACCACCACCAGGCCGGCGCGCAGGATGGCCGCCACGGCCACCGGGTACTGCGGCACGTTGGGCATCATGACGGCGACGCGGTCGCCGCGCTGCAGGCCGCTGCCTTGCAGCCAGGCCGCCAGCGCGCGCGAGGCGTCGTCCACCGCGCCGAAGCTGAACGACGCGCCCATGAACTTGTAGGCCGTCTTGTCGGCATGGGTGCGCAGGCTGTCGTCGATCAAGGACACCAGCGAGGGATAGAGGTCGGTCTTGACCTCTGCCGGCACACCGGCAGGATATTGCTTCAGCCAGATCTTCTGCATCAAGCGGCTCCAGGGATGGCCGGGATTCTCTCCGAGCGCTTCCGGCGTCATCATCAGGGCAATCGATAGCCGGGGCAGACCCCGCGCACGCTCAATGGACGCCCATGTCAAATGCTAGGAATCCAGGCGTCGGCGGCGCGCAGCTGTTCATCAGCTACCGCCGCGACGACAGCGCTGGCTACGCCCGGGCGCTGAATGACCGGCTGGCGCAGCAGTTCGGTGCCGCGCAGGTGTTCATCGACGTCGACGACATTCCCGCCGGCGCCACCTTCGACACCACCATCGCCCAGGCCCTGGGCGCCTCGGCGGTGCTGCTGGTGTTGATCGGCCCGCGCTGGCTGGCGCCAGGGGCCGATGGCCGGCCGCGCCTGCACGACCCCGCCGACTTCGTGCACCGCGAGGTGGCGGCCGGCCTGGCCGGCGGCGCCCAGGTCATCCCGCTGCTGCTCGACGGCGCGGCCATGCCCGCGGCCGACCTTCTGCCTGCGCCGCTGCGGGCCCTGGCGCTGCGCCAGGCCCAGGTGATCGACGCCCGGCGCTTTGCCGCCGACACGGATGCGCTGGTGGGCCGGTTGCACACGCTGCTGGGCCATGCGTCGGCAAGCGCGGCGCCGACGGCCGCCGGCCCCCATCGGCGCACCGGCCTGCTGGGCGCTGCGCTGGCGCTGCTGGCCGCCGCCGGCGGGGCGGGCTGGTGGCTGATGACGCCCGCGCCATCGACCGCACCGGTGGCCGCGGCGCTGGCGCGTGCCCCGGTCAACGGCCGCTGGCAGGCGGCGGTGCGCTACGACTGGCTGACCGCCGACCTCACCGAAACCCTGGTGCTGCAGGGCGAAGGCCGGGCGCTGGCCGGCACGGCCAGCTTCCTGCGGGTGCCGCGCGGCATCGAGCAGGGCGAGGTCGACGGCGCCGTGCTGCGCTTCGTCACCCGCAGCGCCGAGCAACTGGGCGGGGCCGAGCGCAGCGTGACCCACCGCTGGACAGGCCGGCTGGAGCGCGAACCCGGTGGCGAGCTGCTGCGGCTGACGATGCAGACCGAGGGATCGGCGCAGCCGCATGCCCCGGTGGAGGTGCTGGCGCGGCGGATTGCGGCGCCTTGAGGGGCTCAGACCAGGCCCAGCGACTCCTCGACGCCCAGGTGCACGTTCATCGATTGCACCGCGGCGCCGCTGGCGCCCTTGCCCAGGTTGTCCAGGCGGCTGAGCAGCAGCACCTGGCGGTCGTTGGCGAAGACGAACAGGCTGGCGTCGTTGGTGTCGTTGTCGGCCTGCACGTCGAAGAAGCCGGCCTCCAGCGTCGCCGGGTCGGCCAGCGGCATCACCTTCACGAAGCGCTCGCCGGCGTAGTGCGCGGCCAGGGCCTCGCGCACCTGGGCGCCGGTGGTGCCGGGGCGGAACTGGTCCAGCTGCAGGCCCACGCTGACCGCCAGGCCCTTGTAGAAGGCCGCCACCACCGGCAGAAACACAGGTGCACGCGCCAGGCCGGTGTGGGCCACCATCTCGGGCAGGTGCTTGTGGGCCAGCGCCAGCGCGTAGGGGCGCGGCGACTGCAGCTTCGCATCGCCACCTGCTTCGTACTGCGCAATCATCGACTTGCCGCCGCCCGAGTAGCCGGTGATCGAGGTCGCGCTCACTGCCGCGGCGGCCGGCAGCAGGCCCGCCTGCACCAGCGGGCGCAGGGCCAGCACGAAGGCCGTGGCATGGCAGCCCGGGTTGGCGATGCGCTTGGCGGCGCGGATCGCATCACGCTGGCCGGGTGCCAGCTCGGGCAGGCCGTAGGCCCAGCCGGCCACGGTGCGGTGGGCGGTGCTGGCGTCGATGACGCAGGTCTTGGGGTTGGTGACCAGGGCCACCGCCTCGCGCGCGGCGGCGTCGGGCAGGCACAGGAAGGCCACGTCGGCGGCGTTGAGCAGGCGGGCGCGCTCGGCGCTGTCCTTGCGCTTGTCGGCGTCGATGCGCAGCACCTCCACGCCGTTGCGGCGGGCCAGCATCTCGTGGATGCGCAGGCCGGTGGTGCCTTCCTGTCCGTCGACGAAGATGCGGTGGGTCATGGCGGTGGTCCGGTTGGTCAGAATGCGGGGCAATCTTCAAGGATAAGGCTTCCCCATGACGACGGTGCCGACGACCCCGCGCGTGCTGCTGCTGCCGGGCTGGCAGAACTCCGGCCCCGACCACTGGCAAAGCCGCTGGGAGCGCGCCCATGGCTTCGAGCGGGTCGAGCAGGACGACTGGCTGTGGCCGCGCCGCGGCGACTGGATGGCCCGGCTGGAGGACACGCTGCTGGCCGACGAGCGCCCGGCGCTGCTGGTGGCGCACAGCCTGGGCTGCCACCTGGCGGCGGCCTGGGCCGGCCACAGCCGCCACGGCGCCTGCGTGGCCGGTGCGCTGCTGGTGGCGCCGCCCGACCTGGAGCGCGCCGACATGCCGCCGCAGGTGCAGACCTGGGCGCCGCTGCAGCGCCAGCGCCTGCCCTTTGCCGCCACCGTGGTCTACGGCAGCGACGACCCGTACTGCGCGCCGGCGCAGTCGCAGGCCCTGGCCGCCGACTGGGGTGCCGAGGTGCTGGCCCTGCCCGGCGCCGGCCATGTCAATGCCGACAGCGGCCTGGGCGACTGGCCGGCCGGCCTGGCGCTGCTGGCGGCGCTGGCGCGGCGTGCCAACCTGGCGCTGCCGGTGCCTGCGGCCTGATCGCTCACAATTCAGGCATGGTCACCAAGAAACCCAAGGGCCTCGGCCTCGGCCTGGAAGCGCTGCTCGGCCCCAAGGTGGCCGAGGGTGCGGCCGTCGACACCTCGCGCCCCAGCGCGCTGAAGATCGACCAGCTGCAGGCCGGCAAGTACCAGCCGCGCACGCGCATGGACGAGGGCTCGCTCTACGAGCTGGCCGAGAGCATCAAGAGCCAGGGCATCATGCAGCCCATCCTGGTGCGGCCGCTGGGTGATGGCGCGGCGGGTGGCTACGAGATCATCGCCGGCGAGCGCCGCTTCCGCGCGGCCAGGCTGGCAGGCCTCGACGAGGTGCCGGTGCTCGTCAAGGAAGTGCCCGACGAGGCCGCCGCCGTGATGGCGCTGATCGAGAACATCCAGCGCGAGGACCTCAACCCGCTGGAAGAGGCGCAGGGCCTGCAGCGCCTGGTGCACGAGTTCCAGCTCACCCACGAGCAGGCGGCGCAGGCGGTGGGCCGCTCGCGCAGCGCCGCCAGCAACCTGCTGCGCCTGCTGAACCTCACCGCGCCGGTGCAGCAGATGCTGATGGCCGGCGACCTGGACATGGGCCATGCCCGCGCCCTGCTGGCGCTGGACGCCGGCGCCCAGGTGGCCAGCGCCACCGAGATCGTCAGCCGCAAGCTCAGCGTGCGCGAGGCCGAGAAGCTGGTCGCCAAGGCCCAGGCCAGCGGCGGCGTCACCGGCCGCCAGGCGCCGCTGCTGCGGGTGAAGAAGGAGAAGTCGCGCGACATCGTGCGGCTGGAAGAGCAGCTGGCGGACGCGCTGACGGCGCAGGTCGAGATCCGCATCCACCGCAGCACGCGCCGCGGCGAGCAGGGCGAGGTGGCGATCAGCTTCGGCTCGCTGGACGAGCTGAACGGCCTGCTCGACAAGCTGGGCCTGGGCGCGGAGCGCTGACAAGGTGTGAATGAACCTGCTGCGCGGGCACATGGCGGCCCTGCGGCCCAGGCCAGTGGCCTGGGCCTTCGCCAGGCGTGAACCGTCCACTGGACGGTTCACGTCCGGGCTCAGTCCATCGCCGTACGGGTGGACGGCTGCGGTGCTCGAACCACCCTGAGCCCGCTCGCGACGGTTCCTTCACACCTTGTGACCCGTCCGGCGCCGGGCGCCGGTCACGCTGCCGCGGATGCGATGCGCTTGTCCAGCAGCGCGCGCAGCTCGAAGGCGCTGTGCACGTCCAGCGCACGGTAGGCCTTGCGCACATGGTCGACCACGGTGCTGGGCGCCACGCCCAGCGCCTGCGCGATCTGCGCTTGCGCCTGGCCGTCGTACAGCGCCCGGCACACCGCCGCCTGCCCCGGGGTCAGCGGCAGGCCGCGCAGCGCACGTTCCAGCGCCACGCGGCGCGGCTCGTGGCGGCGCAGCGTCACCAGCACCACATGGGGGCCCGGCGTGCCCGGCAGCGCCGCCAGCCGCCGGCCGCTGGCCACGAAGCGGCCGGCGCCGTTGTCGTGCTGCACCTGGGCCGGGGCGTCGGGCCAGCGCGCCAGCTGCGCCTGCAGCGCCCGCAGCAGCGGCCCGCCCGGCTGCTGCGGCATGCGGTCCAGCGCTGCCGGGCTGGCGCCGCCGTCGGCCATCAGCAGCAGCTGCCAGGCGCCGGCGCTGGCATGGCACGGCCGGCCGTCGGGGTCGATCAGCAGCGTCTCGGCAGGCCCGGGTGCGGGCACGTGCGGCTCGTCGGGGCTGGCGGCCCGCACGGCATCGGCCGCGCTGGTGTCCAGCGCCCGGGACAGCATGGGCAGCAGCCGGGCCAGCCGTTGCCGTTCGTCGGCGGTGAAGGCCGCCTCGCCCGGCGCGCGGTACAGCACCAGCGAGCCCAGCAGCCGGCCGCCACGCCCGCGCAGCACTGCCTCCAGCCGGGTGTGCATGCCCTGCGGCTTCCAGATCTCGTGGTACAGCGCGGTCTCGTGGAAGCCCGGTCGGTCGAGTGCCTCGGTGCCGTAGACGCCGGCCGGCCGGTCGCGCAGCGCCTGGAACGGCAGCATCGCCTCGGTCTCGCGGCGGTTGTGGAACTCGTCGAAGTACAGCCTGGCGATGACCAGGTCGATCGGCCCCTCGATGTGGTAGCGCAGCAGGCGGCCGTCGTCGTCGGTCCAGTCGAACAGGTTGCGCGACGAGGGCACCACGCCGTGCAGGGCTTCCAGCAGGGCGGGCACCAGGGCATCGGGCGGCAGGTCGGCGGCACAGAGCGCGCGCAGGCCATGCGGGGTTGGAGGTGCTGCGGTGGTCATCGGCATGGCGCTGCCAGCTTAGGCAGCGCACCGGGGGCGGGCATCCCACACTTTCAGGAGCCCTGCCACCGGCACCCCCCCTGAATGGGGCGACGGCGGCGGCGGCGCTGGCTACGGTGGGCCGGTCTGCCAGGGCATGTGCCGCGGCAGCCCATCCGCCAGACCAGGAGACCACCGCATGCCATCCGCACCGTCCACCCCGCCGCGCCTGCCGCGCCGCCCTCAACCCGCACCGCGTCCCGCCGGCCTGGCGCTGGCCGTGGCCTGCGCCGCCGCGCTGCTGCAGGCTTGCGGCAGCGGTGACGACGACACGCCCGCCCCGCCGCCACCGCCGCCCGCGCCGGCGCAGGTCTCCGGCGTGGTGGCCGACGGCCCGCTGCAGGGCGCCACCGCCTGCTATGACCTGAACGACAACGGCGCCTGCGACACCGGCGAGCCCAGCGCCACCACCGACACCGACGGCAAGTACAGCTTCAGCGTCGATGCCGCCGCCGCCGGCAAGCACGCCGTGGTGGCCCAGGTACCGGCCACCGCCATCGACAAGGACACCGGCGCGGCCATCGGCGCGGCCCTGGTGCTGGTGGCGCCGCCCAGCGGCAGCAGCGGTGCGCAGTCGGTCTTCGTCAGCCCGCTGACCACGGTGGTGGCCCACACCGCGGCCGACACCGGCAGCACCGTGGCCGAGGCCGCGGCGCGGGTGCAGGCGCAGCTGGAGCTGGCGGTCTCGCCGCTGGCCGACTTCACGGCGGCAGGCGCCAACGCCGACCTCGGGACCGCTGCCCGCTCGGTCGGCAAGCTGATGGTCGACACCGCCAAGCTGGCCGCGGATGCCAGCGTGCCTGCCGACCAGGCTGCCAAGCTGGTGCGCGAAGCCGCGATCACCCAGTTGCCGGTGCTGGCGGTGGCGCTGCAGACCAGCGCCGGCACCGGCGCCACGCTGGCCCAGCGCATCGCGGCGGCGGCGCGCGCCGTGTCCACCCAGCTCAACCTCAGCCCGACCACGGTGGCCGCCGTGGCCGCGGCCGTGTCGCAGCCCACCGTGGCCAGCGACGCGGCAGGCCCCTTCGTCAGCGTGCGCCGCTTCGCCTACACCGACGCCAACAACTACAGCTACCAGATCTTCACCGGCGACAGCAGCAAGACCGACGCCGCCGGCGCCTGGCTGGCCAACGAGCCGCGGGCCGGCATCGTCAACGGCCAGGCCATCGCCTTCAGCCGCAACCAGCTGTACTGGACCGGCAGCGACTGGAACAACTGCGACAACGGCTTCGCCGTGGTCAAGACCGTGGCGCAGACCGCCACGCTGCCGCAGCGCAGCACCTACTGCGGCGGTTCGAAGAGCGAGAGCCGCGTGGTGTGGGAGGACATCAGCGGCAAGACGCTGCGCGAGGTCATCACCCGCATGCGCGCCTACCCGCTGCGCGACACCGTGGGCGTCACCACGGACGCCGCCGGCCTGCCGGTGAAGTGGGGCCCCGACCCGGCACTGCTGCCGGCTGACGCCACCTTCCCCGCCGGGTCACGCTACAACACGCGCCGCATCACCAACGACATCGGCAGCACCGACCGCATCGAGATCGCGGTGCGGCCGACGGTGCGTTACGCCGACGGCATCTTCCGCCAGGCCACGACGCTGGAGCAGCTCGGCCTGATGCCCGGCAACCTGGCCGCGGCCGACACGGTGGTGAGCAACCAGAACTCGCTCTTCGTCGAGGACGAGACCCTGGCCAGCCAGCCCGATGCCGCGCTGCTGGCCATCAAGCGCTGGCGCCTGGCGGTGGACGTGGCGGGCCTGAAGGGCCGCTTCTTCCGCTGCGACGTGACCACCGCCGGCAACAGCCAGGCCTGCGAGGCCAAGGGCGAAGCGACGCTGGCCGTGGCCAGCCAGGGCGGCATCCGCCTGCTGCGTGTGGCCAGCGGCTACCCGGTGGCGCTGAAGGACCTGTTCCAGCGCCAGCGCTTCTGGGCCGAGCACGTGGGCACGGTGTTCCGCGGCAGCACCGACCTGGAGCGCAGCTACAGCGACCAGCGGCTGAACAAGCCCGCCTGGGACGCGGTGCGCACCGCGCTGGGCATTCCGGAGCCGGAGACGCCGGCGGCGCCGGTGACAGCCGGGGCCTTCAACATCCTGCGGGCCTTCAGCTTCACCGATGCTGCCAACTTCAGCTGGCGCAAGCTCAGCGGCGACAACTCCCAGCTCGACGCCAACGGCGAGTACGTCATCAGCGAGACTAGGCGCACGGTCAGTGGCGGCACGGACCAGCCTTTCAGCCGCAATCGCACGTTCTGGACCGGCACGGCCTGGACCGTCTGCCCCGACAGCGGCCCGATTGCGTTGAACAAGGCGGTGTCACCCTTCACCAGCGTCTATTGCGGCTACCAGGACGAGCGGGTGGCGGGCCTGACCGTCAGTCTGGCTGGCCGGGTGATGCGCGACGTGCTGCTCAACGACATCCGCAGCTGGAACCAGTCGGACGGCGGCTCGGCCTATTCCGGCTGGGGACTGAATCCGAACGTGCAAACCCAGCTCGCCACGGCGCGCTTCCCGGCCGGCGCCAGCATGGACCTGCGCGGCTTGCAGATCACCGTCACCCCGGAGGGAATTGCCACCGCGGCCACGGACCAGTTGCGCGTGGCGCCCAGCCCGACGACCACGGCGGCGTTTGCCACCTGGCCGTTTGCCGCCTCGCTGGACGACGTGATCGCCAAGTACCCGGGTAACCTGCTGGGCAGCAGCACGCTCAACGGCAACGTCACCCAGTTCGTGCACCGCTACACCGAGACGCCGACGGATGCGGCCTACACCGACCAGGTGGAGATCCGCGTCGCCTTCGATGCCAACGGCCAGAAGGCGCGCTTCTTCCGCAACAACCGGCTGGTGAGCAACGGCACCTCGACCAACTACGTGCAACTGCTCGACACCACGTACACGATCGAGACGCTGGGCGGCGTGCGGCTGCTGAAGTTCGCCGCGATGCCCGGGGACTTCGTCACCCGCTTCAACTACGAGCGCCGCTTTGCCGAACGCGATGGTGGCGTCTGGTTTGCGTTCAAGGACCGGCTGCCGACGACGCCGGGCTGGTCGATGCGGCTGAACGAGACCGCGACCAACGCACTCTTCGGCGCCCTGGGCATCCAGTAAGACCAGTGCCGCCGGCCGGCCCGAACGGGGCCGGTGCCATCCAAGGGGCCCGCGTGGGCCCCTTCGTCGTCTGCGCTCCGCCTTGCCGAAGGCCCCTGCACCTGCGGGGGTGAGCCGCGCACCGCCGTGCGGCGCCTGTGGTGACCGTGCACCATGGGCCATGGGCAAATGTGCAAATCCGGTGCATGCTTGTCAGCGCGTGGACAGACCGGGGCGTTGTGGCATCAAAGCCGGGACCGCCGGGCTGGCGCGCAGATTGCTGTACCGGGGTGAAGAAGACCTGCAATCGGGGCGGTTCTCGCCGGTTCGCAACGGCGCCGATTGAACGAAGCTGGAGGCAAGTGACTCGCTAGACCAACGTCAACGACCGGAAAGCTCTGATGGCGCCTGGGCCTGTGAAGCCGGGACTTCATCAGAACTTCCCCGCCACCGATGGGGCTGATCCCCGCATCGGTGCTGTGTCCGCTCAAGGAGGTCCTCATGGACGTGATCAGCAGTTTCGCAGCCCGCTACGAACGCACCCGCGAAGAGGAAATGTCCCTCGAGGACTACCTCGCCGAGTGCAAGCGCAACCCGATTGCCTACGCCACCGCGGCCGAGCGCATGCTCAAGGCCATCGGCGAGCCGCAGATGGTCGACACCCGCAACGACCCGCGGCTGTCGCGCATCTTCGCCAACAAGGTCATCAAGATCTATCCGGCCTTCGCCGAGTTCTACGGCATGGAGGACGCCATCGAGCAGGTGGTGTCCTACTTCCGCCATGCCGCCCAGGGGCTGGAGGAGAAGAAGCAGATCCTCTACCTGCTGGGCCCGGTGGGCGGCGGCAAGAGCAGCATCGCCGAGCGCCTGAAGGCGCTGATGCAGGAGGTGCCGTTCTACGCCATCAAGGGCAGCCCGGTGAACGAAAGCCCGCTGGGCCTGTTCGACCCGGTCGAGGACGGCGCCATCCTGGAGCAGGAATACGGCATTCCGCGCCGCTACCTCAACCGCGTGATGAGCCCGTGGGCGGTGAAGCGGCTGGAGGAGTTCGGCGGTGACATCCGCAAGTTCCGCGTCGTCAAGCGCCACCCCAGCGTGCTCAAGCAGGTGGGCATCGCCAAGACCGAGCCGGGTGACGAGAACAACCAGGACATTTCCAGCCTGGTCGGCAAGGTCGACATCCGCAAGCTGGAGACCTTTGCCCAGGACGACCCGGACGCCTACAGCTTCAGCGGCGGCCTGTGCCTGGCCAACCAGGGCCTGCTGGAATTCGTCGAGATGTTCAAGGCGCCGATCAAGGTGCTGCACCCGCTGCTGACGGCGACCCAGGAGGGCAACTTCAAGGGCACGGAAGGCTTCGGCGCCATTCCCTTCGACGGCGTGGTGCTGGCGCACAGCAACGAGAGCGAGTGGAAGGCCTTCCGCA
>CALMIF010000125.1 GCA_937864045.1 uncultured Aquabacterium sp.
GGAACATCTCCATGGTGCGCGTGTTGATGCCGTCGGCCTTGCCCTTGATGATGTTCGTGGGCATGCGCTCGACGATCATCGTCTCGATGCCCGGGAAGGGCGCCAGCTGCGCCGCCAGGCACAGGCCGGCCGGCCCGGTGCCGGCGATCAGCACGTCGACCTGCTCGGGCAGCGGCTCGTGGCTGCCCCGGTTGCGGCGGTTCGGCGCCGCCGGCTGCACGTCCGGGCTGCCGCCCCTGAAGCCGTGCTTGTAGAACTGCATCTGCTGTCTCCTCGGGTGGCGGTGCGCCCGCGGCGGGGTGCCCGAGCGGTGCAAATAATATCTATGCTTACCAATCGCCGTCAAGACGGTGTGTACACTTACCAAAATCATCCGGGCCGGCGCGGCGCAGCGCCCGCGGCCCCGTCCAGCGGAGCGAAGGCATGCAGTCTCTCGACATGGCAGGGCACCTCATCCGGCGCCTGCACCAGCAGTCCACCCAGGTCTTTGCACAGCGCACCCAGGCCGCGGGCTTCGACGTGACGCCGTTCCAGTTTGCGGCGATGGACGCGATCCACACGCAGCCGGCCACCGACCAGGCCCGCGTGGCCGAGCTGATCGCCTGCGACCGCGCCACCATCGGCGGCGTGATCGAGCGGCTGGAGCAGAAGGGCTGGATCAGCCGCATCGTCAGCGAACGCGACCGCCGCGCGCGCGAGCTGTCGCTGACGGCCGAGGGCGAGCGTGTCTTCGCCGCGCTGACGCCAGTGGTGCGGGCGCTGCAGGACGAGATCCTGGGCCCGCTGGGTGACGCCGACCGCGCGCGCTTCCTGCAGCTGGCGCGCGAGGCCGTGCGGCCCTAGGCGCGTCGCCTCATTCCCACTCGATCGTCGCCGGCGGCTTGCTGCTGACGTCGTAGGTGACGCGGTTGATGCCGCGCACCTCGTTGATGATGCGGCTGCTCACCTTCTTCAGCAGGCTGTAGGGCAGCTCGGCCCAATCGGCGGTCATGAAGTCGCTGGTCTGCACCGCACGCAGCGCGACCACATGCTCGTAGGTGCGGCCGTCGCCCATCACGCCCACGCTCTTGACCGGCACGAAGACCACGAAGGCCTGGCTCGTCAGGTCGTACCAGCTCTTGCCGGTGGCGGGGTCGATGGAGGCGCGCAGCTCGTCGATGAAGATGGCGTCGGCCCGCTGCAGCAGCGCGGCGAACTCGGGCTTCACCTCGCCCAGGATGCGCACGCCCAGGCCCGGCCCGGGGAACGGGTGGCGGTAGACCATGTCGTGCGGCAGGCCCAGGGCCACGCCCAGGGCGCGCACCTCGTCCTTGAACAGCTCGCGCAGCGGCTCCAGCAGCTTCAGGCCCAGGGTGTCGGGCAGGCCACCGACGTTGTGGTGGCTCTTGATCGTGGCCTTCTTGCTGGCGGTGCCGCCGCTCTCCACCACGTCGGGGTAGATCGTGCCCTGGGCCAGCCACTTCGCACCCTTGTGGCCGCCGCCGCTGGCCTTGAGCTTCGCCGCCTCGGCCTGGAACACCTCGACGAATTCGCGGCCGATGATCTTGCGCTTCTGCTCGGGGTCGGTCACGCCCTTCAGGTGCCCCAGGAACTGGTCCTGCGCCTGCACATGCACCACCTTCGCATGCAGCCGGCCGGCGAACATGTCCATCACCATCTGGCCTTCGTTCAGCCGCAGCAGTCCGTGGTCGACGAAGACGCAGGTCAATTGGTCGCCGATGGCGCGGTGGATCAGCGCCGCGGCCACGCTGCTGTCGACGCCGCCGGACAGGCCGAGGATCACCTCCTCGTCGCCGACCTGTTCGCGGATGCGGGCCACCGCCTCGTCGACGTAGTTGCCCATGATCCAGTCGCCGCGGCAGCCGGCGATGTCGCGCACGAAGCCGGTCAGCAGGGCCGTGCCCTGCAGCGTGTGCGTCACCTCGGGGTGGAACTGCACCGCGTAGTAGCCGCGGTCCTCGTCGGCCATGCCGGCGATGGGGCAGCTGGGCGTGCTGGCCATCAGCTTGAAGCCCGGCGGCAATTTGCTCACCTTGTCGCCGTGGCTCATCCACACCTTCAGCATGCCGTGGCCTTCAGGCGTGCGGAAGTCCTCGATGCCCTGCAGCAGCTTGGTGTGACCATGGGCGCGCACCTCGGCATAGCCGAACTCGCGGTGGTCGCTCCAGGCGACCTCGCCACCGAGCTGCACCGCCATGGTCTGCATGCCGTAGCAGATGCCCAGCACCGGCACGCCGGCGTCCCACACCGCCTGCGGCGCGCGCAGCTGGTGGTCCTCGTAGGTGCTGGCATGGCTGCCGCTGAGGATGATCCCTTTCGCGCCGAAGCCGCGGACGACCTCGTCGCTGACATCGCTGGGATGGATCTCGCAGTAGACCTGTGCCTCGCGCACGCGGCGCGCGATCAGCTGGGTGACTTGCGAGCCGAAGTCGAGGATCAGGATCTTGTCATGCATGACGGATGCGGCCCCGAAGGCGCCGGGTTGAAGCTAGACGGGTTGCACGGCAGGCGTGCCGCGCCGGGCCTGGCGGCGGAAGTGCAGCACCGCCAGCACCAGGGCCAGGCCCTGCAGGCCGGCGCAGAAGAACATCGGCGCGCCGATGCGCCAGTCGGTGGTGGGCAGGTGCGAGACCGTGGCCATCAACGGCGCGGCCAGCACCGGCGCCAGCACGGCGGTCAGGCTGTTCAGGCTGGACACCGCGCCCATCGTCTCGCCCTGCACGTGCTCGTCGGCGGCGGCCGACACCAGGCCCTGCAGCGACGCGGCCACCGCCGCGCCCAGCAGGTTGGCGGCGATCACCGCGTACATCATCCAGGGCTGGGTGGCCAGGCCCCAGCCGACGAAGGCCAGGCTGGACGACAGCAGGCCGGCCACCGCCAGCCGCTTCGGGCCGAAGCGCTTGAGCAGCCGCCCCAGCAGGCCGCCCTGCACCACCGCCGAGACGATGCCCACCGCGAACAGCGACCAGCCGTTCTCGCTGGGCCCCCAGCCGAAGCGCAGGCTGCCGTACAGCACCCACACGGTGTAGAGGCTGAACTGCGCCAGGCCGGCGAAGCCGATCACGCCCACCAGCAGGCCCACGCCCTTGAGCGCGACCAGCTTCTTGAACGAGCTCAGCGGGTTGGCCTGCCACCAGTCGACCGGCCGGCGCTGGGCCGGGCTCAGCGACTCGGGCAGCACGAACCAGCCGTAGGCCAGGTTGGCCAGCGCCAGCACGCCCGCCGCGAAGAACGGCAGGTGCAGGTCGATGCCGCCCAGGATGCCGCCGATCACCGGCCCCAGGATGAAGCCGATGCCGAACATCGCGCCCAGCATGCCGAAGCGCTTGGCCCGGTCGGCCGGCGGCGTGATGTCGGCCACGTAGGCATTGGCCACCGCGGCATTGGCCTGCATCGCGCCGCCGATCACGCGCGAGGCGACCAGCATCGCGATGCTGGTGGCCAGCGCGGTGGTGAAGAAGTTGATCGCCAGGCCGCAGAAGCCCAGCAGCAGCACCGGCCGGCGGCCGAAGCGGTCCGACAGCGCACCCAGGATGGGCGCGGCGACGAACTGCGCCAGCGCGTAGACCGCAGCGATCACGCCGTACCAGCGCGCCTGCTCCGATGCATCGGCCGTGAACTGCCCGACCATCGCCGGCAGCACCGGCACGATGATGCCGACCGCCAGCATGTCGATCAGCACGGTCAGCAGGATGAAGCGCATCGCGGCGCCCTGGGCGGGCGCGGCGGGCAACGTGGCGGCGCTCACGCTGCCTTCATTCGGTGCGGTAATTCGGCGCTTCCTTGGTGATCTGCACGTCGTGCACGTGGCTCTCGCGCATGCCGGCCGACGAGATCTCGACGAACTCGGCCTTGGCGTGCATGTCGTCGATGCTGGCGCAACCGCAGTAGTGCATCGACGCGCGCAGGCCGCCCGCCATCTGGAAGATCACCGCCACCACCGAGCCCTTGTACGGCACCTGGCCCTCGATGCCCTCGGGCACCAGCTTGGCGCTGGTGCTGCTAGCGGCGCTGCTGTCCTGGAAATAGCGGTCGGCCGAGCCCTGCTGCATCGCGCCGATCGAGCCCATGCCGCGGTAGCTCTTGTAGGTGCGGCCCTGGTAGAGGATGGTCTCGCCCGGCGCCTCTTCGGTGCCGGCGAAGGCGCCGCCCATCATCACGCTGTTGGCGCCGGCGGCAATCGCCTTGGCCAGGTCACCCGAGAAGCGCACGCCGCCGTCGGCGATCAGCGGCACGCCGCTGCCCTTGAGCGCCTGCGCCACCTGGTCGATGGCGTAGATCTGCGGCACGCCCACGCCGGTGACGATGCGGGTGGTGCAGATCGAGCCCGGGCCGATGCCGACCTTGACCGCATCCGCGCCGGCCTCGACCAACGCCAGCGCCGCCGCGCCGGTGGCGATGTTGCCGCCGATCACGTCGACCTGCGGGAAGTGCTTCTTGACCCAGCGCACGCGGTCGATCACGCCGGCCGAGTGGCCGTGGGCAGTGTCGACCACCAGGACGTCGACGCCGGCCTTGACCAGCAGCTCGACCCGCTCCTCGGTGCCGTCGCCCACGCCCACTGCCGCGCCCACGCGCAGCTTGCCCTGGGCATCGCGCGCGGCATCGGGGAAGTTGGTCTGCTTGGTGATGTCCTTGACCGTCATCAGGCCGCGCAGCTCGAAGGCGTCGTTGACCACCAGCACCCGCTCCAGCTTGTGCTTGTGCATCAGCGCCTTGCCTTCGGAGATGCTGGCGCCCTCCTTGACGACGATGAGCTTCTCGCGCGGCGTCATGATCTCGCGCACCGGGGCGTCGAGCCGGGTCTCGAAGCGCAGGTCGCGGCCGGTGACGATGCCCACCACGCGACCGTCCTCCACCACCGGGAAGCCGGAAATGCCGTGCTGCCTGGAGAGCACCATCACGTCGCGCACCGGCACGCCGGGCGACACCGTGATCGGGTCGCGCAGCACGCCCGATTCATAGCGCTTGACGCGCGCCACCTCGGCCGCCTGCTGCTTGGGCGTGAGGTTCTTGTGCACGATGCCGATGCCACCTTCCTGCGCCAGCGCAATGGCCAGCCGGGCTTCGGTGACGGTGTCCATCGCGGCGGACACCAGGGGCAGGTTCAGGCGGATGTTGCGCGACAGCTGGGTCGCCAACGAGGTGTCACGGGGCAACACCTGGGAGAACGCGGGCACCAGCAACACATCGTCGAAGGTGAGCGCTTTGCCAAGAAGGCGCATGGGGAAGGCTCCAGACGCAAAAAACGATTATACGGAACGCGCCCGATCCGGCGCCCTGGCAGGGGTTGGCGCTGGCTACACTGCCGTGTTTTCTTGCCCACCCGACACGCCATGCCGCCTGCGCCCCGCCGCCTGCTCTCCTGGTCCATCGCTGCCCTGGCGCTGGCGGCGGTGCAGGCCCCGGTGCTGGCGCAATACACCTGGCGCGATGCCCGAGGTCAGCTGCATGCCAGCGACCAGCCGCCGCCGCGCGACGTCGCCGACAAGGACATCATCCGCCGCCCGGCGACCCGCCCCGCCGCGGCAACGCCCGGCGCAGCTGCGTCGGGTGCGGCATCGGCCCCGCCGGCGCGCAGCGCCGCCGCCAGCGCACCGGTCGACCCCGAACTGCAGCAGCGCCGCGCCCGCGCCGAGCAGGAGGCGAAGGCGAAAGCCCAGGCCGAGGAACAGCGCCTGGCCGGCCAGCGCGCCGAGAACTGCCAGCGCGCCCGCGCCCACTTGGCCACGCTGGACAGCGGCACGCGCCTGGTGCGCGTGGATGCACGCGGCGAGCGCGTCGTCCTCGACGATGCTGCACGTGCCCGCGAAGCCGCCGAGGCCCGCGGCGTGATCGCGTCGGAGTGCCGCTGACGCGCCAGCCTCAGCGGCGCGGCGCCTTGCGCTTGGGCTGGATGCCGTCGCGCCGGTAGCGCTGGCGCCGCGCCTCCTTCGGGTCGACCCGCAGGCCGCGCAGCAGCTCCAGCCGGTCGCCATCGCGCAGCACCACCTCGGGCGGCACCACCCGGCCCCACAGCGCCAGCACCAGGCTGTCGAGCGCAGCGGCACCCAGTCGGTCGGCGATGGCAGCGGCGCGCAATGCAGCCAGCGCGGTGCTGCCGGCGGGCAACTGCACGGTGACCTGGTCGGTCTGACGCGCCGCCAGCGACCAGGCGATCTCGACCGTGATCGGGCCGGCAGCGGTGTCAGCGTTCACCGTAGACCTGGCGCGCACGCTGCACGAAGCTGTCGACGAAGGTGTTGGCCACGCGGTCGAACACGGGGCTGAGCACGGCCTCGAAGGCGCGGCTGGAGAAGGCGTAGCGCAGGTCGAACTCGACCCGGCAGGCGGACTGGCTGCCGTCGCCGATGGGCGTGAAGCGCCAGGTGCCGTCCAGGTCGGAGAACGGGCCGTCGACCAGGGCCATCACCACCGTGCGGTCGGCCTCGCCTTCATGGTGCATGTTGCGGGTGGTGAAGGCGTGGTGGAGACCGGCGAACTGCAGGTGCAGCCGGGCGGTCATGCCCTGGCCATCATGGTCCAGCACCTCGGCCTTTTCGCACCAGGGCAGGAAGGCGGGGTAGGCAGCCACCGCGGTGACCAGCTCGTACATCTCGCGGGCCGAGTACCACAGCAGCACGGACTTTTTCACGTGCTTCATACAATGCCGGAATTCTAGAGGCCGCTTGGGTTGCCACCCGGCGGCCTCATCTCTTCCGCCATGTCCACGCTCACCATCACACGCAAGGAAGCCGCCAAGGCGGCCAAGCCTTCAGGGCCGATCGCCGAGAACCGGCGTGCCCGCTACGACTACCACGTTGAGGAGCGGCACGAGGCCGGCATGGTGCTCACCGGCTGGGAGATCAAGGCCATCCGCGCCGGCCAGGTGCAACTGACCGACGGCTACGTGGTGATCAAGGACGGCGAGCTCTACCTGATCGGCTGCCGCATCAACGCGCTGCGCTCGGCCAGCACCCACGTCCATCCCGAGGCCGACCGCACCAAGAAGCTGCTGATGCACAAGGCCGAGATCCGGCGCCTGGTGGGCAAGGTCGAGCAGCGCGGCTTCACCCTGGTGCCACTGAACCTGCACTACAAGGGCGGCCGCGTGAAGGCCGAACTGGCGCTGGCCAAGGGCAAGGCCGAGCACGACAAGCGCAACGCCACCAAGGACCGGGAGTGGGAACGCGAGAAGGGCCGCCTGATGCGGCACAACACCAGCGCCAAGGGCTGATCAGCCCGGCGCCCTACAGCGTCCAGTCCGGCTTGCGCTTGTCGATGAAGGCCTGCACGCCTTCGAGCGCGCTGTGGTCCATCATGTTGCAGGCCATGGTGCGGCCGGCATCGTCGTAGGCCGCGGCCATGCCGGTTTCCAGCTGGCGGTAGAACAGGGCCTTGCCCAGCTCGATCGGCAGGCGCGGCTTGGCGACGATGGCCGCCACCAGGGCCTCGACCTCGGCCTCCACCTGGTCCGGCGGCGCCACGCGGTTCACCAGGCCCCTGGCCTTCGCCTCGTCGGCGCTGATGAAGCCGCCGGTCACCAGCATCTCGAACGCGGCCTTGCGGCCCAGGTTGCGCGACAGGGCCACGCTGGGGGTGGCGCAGAACAGGCCCAGGTTGACGCCGCTCACGGCAAAACGCGCATCCGACGCGGCCACCGCCAAGTCGCACTGCGCCACCAGCTGGCAGCCGGCCGCGGTGGCGATGCCCTGCACCTGGGCGATCACCGGCACCGGCAGGCGCTGGATGCTGAGCATCATGCGGCCGCACTGCGCGAACAGCGCCTCGTAGTAGGCCTGGCTGGGTTCGGCGCGCATCTCCTTGAGGTCATGGCCAGCGCAGAAGGCCTTGCCCGCGGCCTTGATCACGAGCAAGCGGGCCGCGCCATCCTGCGCGACCGCGTCCAGCTCGGCCTGCAGGGCGGTCAGCATCGCCTCGCTCAGCGCGTTGAAGGCCTGCGGCCGGTTCAGCGTCAACGTGATGACGCCGCGGGCGTCACGGCTGCGCAGCAACAGCGGGTCATCGGTGGTCAGCATGGGTGTCTCCTCACTCGATGGCAGACGAGGACTTGGCCCGCGCCCGCAACTCGAACTTCTGGATCTTGCCGGTGCTGGTCTTCGGGATGTCCTCGAAGCGCACTTCGCGCGGCACCTTGTAGCCGGCCAGCAGGGTCTTGCAGTGGGCGATCAGGTCGGCCGCGGTGGCGGTCGATCCGGGCTTCAGTTCGACATAGGCCACCGGCGTCTCGCCCCACTTCGGGTCGGGCCGCGCCACCACGGCGCAGGCGGTCACGTCGGCATGCCGGTACAGCGCGTCCTCCACCTCGATGCTGCTGATGTTCTCGCCGCCCGAGATGATCACGTCCTTGCTGCGGTCCTTGATCTTGGCGTAGCGGTCGCTCTCCAGCACGGCCAGGTCGCCGGTGTGGAACCAGCCGCCGGCAAATGCCTTGTCGGTGGCC
>CALMIF010000126.1 GCA_937864045.1 uncultured Aquabacterium sp.
GCCGCGGCGGCCAGCAGCAGGGCCAGCGTGGTCAGGGCGGGGGCCGCCCCGCAGGTGCGGCGAAGGCGGGGCGTCGCGGACAAGGCCATCGAAGTCTCCTGAACGTGCGGCCGACGCGGCCAGCGCGGAACAGTAGGGTCGATGCCGTCGACGACCGTGACGTCGTCGCCCCCTCGTCCAAGGTGGGGCGGCGCCCGGCGCTCAGCCGCCGATGGTCACCACGATCTTTCCCGTCACCTCGCGCCGCGCCATCGCCGCCAGCGCGTCCCTGGCCTGCGCCAGCGGAAAACGTGCGCCGATGGCCGGCCGCAGCACGCCGGCTTCGGCCAGGCGGTGCACCGCAGCCAGATGCTCGGCGTGGTGGGCGGGGAAGTGGCGGCCGTATTCGCCCGCCCGCACGCCGACCACGCTGAAGCCCTTGATCAGCGGCCGGTTGGTGTCGATGCGGGCGATGCGCCCGCCGGCAAAGCCCAGCACCAGCAGCCGGCCGCCGAAGGCGGTGCAGCGCGCGCTTTCGTCGAACACGTCGCCACCCACCGGGTCGGCCACCACATCGGCGCCGCGCCCGCCGGTGGCCGCCAGCACCGCCTCGCGGAAGCCGGTGGACGGCAGCACCTGCACGCCCAGCGCGCCCAGGTCGGCGATGCGCGCGGGGTCGGTGGCGGTGGCGATCACCTTGGCGCCCAGGTGCAGGCCG
This sequence comes from uncultured Aquabacterium sp., assembly GCA_937864045.1. Classification (GTDB taxonomy): domain Bacteria; phylum Pseudomonadota; class Gammaproteobacteria; order Burkholderiales; family Burkholderiaceae_C; genus Pseudaquabacterium. The sequence continues at coordinate 698 of CALMIF010000126.1, forward strand.
ATCTGCACGCAGGCCTGGCCCACGCCGCCGCGCGTGCCGTGCACCAGCAGGGTCTCGCCGCGCTGCAGGCGGCCGATGCGCGCCAGCGCCACCCAGGCGGTCAGGCCGGTCACCATCACCGCGGCGGCGTTTTCCAGCGGCAGGTTGGCGGGCAGGGCGCGCAGGCTGGCGCCGGGCACCACCACCTGCTCGGCCAGCAGGCCGTGCTTGCCGCCCAGGCCGACGCGGTCGCCGACGTTCCAGCCGCTCTGCGGGCCGGCCTCGACCACCGTGCCCGTGCCTTCCATGCCCGGCACATGCGGCACCGGCGGCTTGAACTGGTAGGCGCCGCGGGTCATCAGCAGGTCGGGGAAGTTCAGCGCCACCGCGGCCATCTGCACCCGCACGTCGGCCGGGCCCATCGGCGGCAGCGGCCAGCGGCGCAGGCGCAGGCTGCTCAAGTCGTCATGCGGGTGGTCGGTGGTCAGGTGCTCGCAGACCAGGGCCAGGGTGTCGGTGGGCGTCGTCATCGGCAGGTGTCTTGGTGGGATGTGGCGGCAGCTGCGGCGGATGCTAGAAGCGCCGCCGTGGTCGACAAGGTCGCCCAGGCGACCCGTCCGCACCGCGGAGGCCGGGCGTACAGTGCAGCGCCCCCGAGAAACCGATGACCGACACGCCCAAGCCTCCCGTTCCTGCCGCCGCCACCCCGCGCCCGGCGCCGCCGCCGCTGCCCGTGGCCCGCCACCTGGGCCGCGTGCCGCCCGGCACCGCGCCCGACGACCTGCTGCGCATCCGCCAGGCCGCCTACCAGCTGCCCCAGGTGGTGGCCGCGCACGACCTGCCGGCCGACCTGGTCGCCGAGCATGCGCCCGATGCCGACGAGCGCATGGACAAGCTGGGCCTGCTGCTGCTGCAGAAGGGCGTGCCCGGCCAGCGCCCCAGCCGCTGGCTGGCGCCGGGGTTGATCGGCGCGGCGCTGCAGCACCTGGATGCGGTGGGCACCGGCCCCAAGCTGCGGGCGCTGATGGCCGAGCGCGCCGACGTGCTGGAGGCCCTGGGCATCAGCCGCGCCGGCCCCGACAGCTGGGAGCGCCAGGCCACGCACCAGATCCATCTGCGCCAGGCCGACTGGCGCGTGCCGGTGGTCTTCCGCACGCCGCTGGACGCCGCGCCGGTGTGGCGCTTCTTCCGCGACGGCGACAAGGGCGCGCTGCTGCTGGCGCTGCGCGACGTGCCCGACTACCCGCATGCCGCGGCGCTGCAGGCCACGCTGGACGGCCTGGTCGAGCAGGCCGGCCACATCAACCCCGGCCGCATCGACAGCCTGCTGCCCGGCTTGGCCGCCGAATGCGGCACGCCGCAGCCGCTGGCCGCGTTGACCACCGCCTGCAGCCGCGCGCTGGACCGCTGGGCCAACCGTGTCAACGAGCTGGACACGCTGGACGACCTGAGCAGCGCGCTGGCCTTCCAGGGCTATCCCGACAGCTTCAAGGTGGCGCGCCGCGCCCAGCGGCAGGTGACGCTGTTCGTCGGCCCGCCCAACAGCGGCAAGACGCACCAGGCCTTCGAGCGCCTGGCCACCTGCGAACGCGGCGTGTACCTGGCACCGCTGCGCCTGCTGGCGCTGGAGGGTCGCGACCGCCTGATGGCCCGCGGCGTGCCCTGCAGCCTGCGCACCGGCGAGGAGAGCGTGGCCGTCGAGGGCGCGCGCGTCGTCAGCAGCACCATCGAGATGATGGGCACCGGCACCCTGATCGACGTGGCGGTGATCGACGAGGCGCAGATGGTCTTCGACCCCAGCCGCGGCTGGGCCTGGACCCAGGCCATCGTCGGCGCGCCGGCCAAGGAGCTGCTGATCATCTGCAGCGCCTACGCGGTGCCGGTGATCGAGAACCTGCTGGGCCTGTGCGGCGAGCGCTGCACCGTGCGCCAGTTCGAGCGCAAGCAGCAGGTGCAGCTGCTGCCGGCGGCCGTGCCCATCGCCAGCCTGAAGCTGGGCGACGCGGTGGTGGCCTTCAGCCGCAAGGACGTGCTGATGCTGCGCGACCAGGTCGCGGACAACGGCAAGCAGGTCAGCGTGATCTACGGTGCCCTGCCGCCCGAGGTGCGCCGCCGCGAGGCGGAACGGTTCGCCGGCGGGCAGACCGAGGTGCTGGTGGCCACCGATGCCATCGGCATGGGCCTGAACCTGCCGATCCGCCGGGTGCTGTTCTCCACGCTGACGAAATTCGACGGCGAGGGCGACCGCACCCTGGACGAGAGCGAGGTGCACCAGATCGCCGGCCGCGCCGGGCGCTACGGCATCCACGAGGAAGGCTTTGCCGGCGTGCTGGCCGAGGCCGA
>CALMIF010000127.1 GCA_937864045.1 uncultured Aquabacterium sp.
TCGGCATCCACCGCTGCGTGGGCAACCGCCTGGCCGAGCTGCAGCTGAAGATCCTGTGGGAGGAGATCCTGCAGCGCTTCCCGCGCATCGAGGTGGTGGGCCCGCCGGTGCGCACGCTGTCGAACTTCATCCGCGGCTTCACCGACCTGCCCGTGGTCATTCCGTCCTGATCTGCCGAGCCCTGCCATGACCCAACGTCGCCACCTCCTGATCGCCGCCGGCAGCAGCCTGCTGGCCCCCACCGTGCTGCGCGCCCAGGCGCTGGAAAAGCCCCAGCTCACGCTCGCCGTGGGCGGCAAGAACCTGCTGTACTACCTGCCGCTGACCATCGCCGAGCAGCTGGGCTACTTCAAGGCCGAGGGGCTGGACCTCAAGATCGTCGACTTCGCCGGTGGCAGCCAGGCGCTGCGGGCCCTGGTGGGCGGCAGCGCCGATGTGGTGAGCGGCGCCTTCGAGCACACGGTCAACATGCAGACCAAGGGCCAGCGGCTGCGCGCCATCGTGCTGATGGGCCGGGCGCCGCAGATCGTGCTGGGCGTGAACCCGAAGACCATGCCCGGCTACAAGACGGTGGCCGACCTCAAGGGCAAGAAGATCGGCGTCACCGCGCCGGGCAGCAGCACCAACGTGATGGCCAACTTCGTGCTGGCCAAGGCGGGGCTCAAGCCGAGTGACGTCAGCATCATCGGCGTGGGCGCGGGCAGCGGCGCGGTGGCGGCGATGCGCTCGGGCCAGGTCGACGCGATGAGCAACCTCGACCCGGTGATCAGCCTGCTGACGCGCAGCAATGACCTGAAGATCATCAGCGACACCCGCATCGTGGCCGAGGCCGACAAGGTCTTCGGCGGGCCGATGCCGGCGGCCTGCCTGTACGTGCCGCAGGCCTTCGTCGACAAGCACCCGCGCACGGTGCAGGCCCTGGCCACGGCCATCGTGCGCGCCAACCAGTGGATCCAGAAGGCCGGCGCGGGCGACATCATCAAGACCGTGCCCGAGACCTACCTGCTGGGCGACCGGGCGGTCTACATCGACGCCTTCCTCGCCGCCAAGGGCGCGCTGTCGCCCGACGGCCTGTTCCCCGAGAAGGGCCCCGACACCGCCTTCCGCGCCCTGGCCAGCATCGACCCCGAGGTGGCCAAGGCCACGGTGGACCTGAAGGCGGTCTACAGCAACGACTTCGTCAAGGCGGCGCTGGCGAAGTACCCGGCGAAGTGAGCGGCTTTTGACTGCCCCCGCCCTGCAACTGCAGGACGTCGCCTGCACCTTCATCGACCGCCACAACCCGGCGGCGCGCTACACCGCGGTGGCCGGCGTGTCGCTCACCGTGGGCGCTGGGGAGTTCGTCTCGGTAGTCGGCCCCACCGGCTGCGGCAAGAGCACGCTGCTGAACGTGGGCGCCGGGCTGCTGCAACCCAGCACCGGCAGCGTGACGGTGTTCGGCCAGCCGCTGGACGGCATCAACCGCCGCGCCGGCTACATGTTCCAGGCCGAGAGCCTGATGCCCTGGCGCACCGCGCTGCAGAACGTGATGGCCGGGCTGGAATTCCGCGGCACACCGCCCGCCGAGGCCCGCGCCCTGGCCGGTGACTGGCTGCGCCGCGTCGGCCTGGGTGCCTTCGGCGACCGCTATCCGCACCAGATGAGCGGCGGCATGCGCAAGCGCGCCAGCCTGGCCCAGACCCTGGTGCTGGACCCCGACATCATCCTGATGGACGAGCCCTTCTCGGCGCTGGACATCCAGACCCGGCAGCTGATGGAGAACGAGCTGCTCGACCTGTGGCAATCGAAGAAGAAGGCGGTGCTGTTCATCACGCATGACCTGGACGAAGCCATCGCGATGAGCGACCGCGTGGTGGTGCTCAGCGCCGGGCCGGCGTCGCATCCGATCGGCGACTTCACCGTCGACCTGCCGCGCCCGCGTGACGTGGCCGAGGTGCGCACCACGCCCGGCTTCATCGCCCTGCACCAGGCGATCTGGGCGGTGCTGCGCGACGAGGTGCTCAAGGGCTACCAGCAGCAGTTGCAAGTCAAGGCGGGCGCATGACGCTGCTCGACCGCCTCAAGCCCCGGCCCGGCAACCTGCGCCTCTGGCAGGTGGGCCTGCTGGCCGGCATCTTCCTCGTCTGGCATGTACTCACCACGCCCGGCCTGGTGCCGCCCCTCGTGTTCGAGAACGACCAGCAGGCCGCCTTCTTCTTCGGCGAGCCGCTGAAGGTGGCCGGCCGCATCTGGCGCTGGTTCGTCACCGAGGGCGACATCTACGCGCACCTGGGCGTCACGCTTCTGGAGACCGTGCTGGCCTTCGGCATCGGTGCGCTGACCGGCCTGGCCGGCGGCCTCTGGCTGGCGCTGCAGCCCATGGCCAGCGCCCTGCTGGAGCCCTACATCAAGGCGCTGAACAGCATGCCGCGGATCATCCTGGCGCCGATCTTCGCCGTGTGGTTCGGCCTGGGCGTGGCCAGCAAGGTGGCGCTGGGCGTCACGCTGGTGTTCTTCATCGTCTTCTTCAACGTCTACCAGGGCGTGAAGGAGGTGAGCCCGGTGCTGCTGGCCAATGCCCGCATGCTGGGCGCCAGCCCGCGCCAGCTGCTGCGCCACGTCTACCTGCCCAGTGCCACCAGCTGGGTGTTCAGCAGCCTGCACACCAGCGTGGGCCTGGCCTTCGTGGGCGCGGTGGTGGGTGAATACCTGGGCTCGGCCAGCGGCGTGGGCTACCTGATCCACCAGGCCGAGGGCGTGTTCGACATCAACACGGTGATGGCCGGCATCCTGGTGCTGACCGGCTTCGCGCTGGCGCTGGACGGGGCCGTGGGCCGCATCGAGCGGCGGTTGATGACCTGGCAGCCGCGCGGCGGGGAGACGGAGAAGCTGTAGCCAGCCGGCGGGAATTTCTGCTTCGGGCTCATTGCGGACCTTGCTTGCTGAGGTCAGCGCGGTCGCGCCGGGGCGAGCGGGCCTGTTTTGCTCCATGCCAGCGGCTTGCGCCGCTGGCGTTCGCCAGGCACAAACAGTCCACTGGACTGTTTGTGTCCGGGCTCACTCCCCCGTCCTACACGCCGCAAGCGGCGAATAGGACTCCTCCTTGACTTCCGCAAAACAGGCCCACCCACCCCGACGCTCGGGCGCCACCGTGCCCTGCGGCAATGCCACTCGCACGGGTGCCTGGTGAGTGGAACTGCAGGCGGAGACCTTCTCGGTCTTGAGGG
>CALMIF010000128.1 GCA_937864045.1 uncultured Aquabacterium sp.
GCCCCATTCTCCGGGGATCGACGCATCAGAAAATCATTTCGGGGACACCCTCTCACATCTCCAAAAAAAAAGGGGCAGTTAAACTAAGCAAAGTTCGGGCCAGCAAACCTTTTTCAATCAAATCAATACCTTACAAGAAATCCCAACACAAAGCATCCGCAGCACGTAAAGATTTTCGACATGTTGGCCGAACGGCCATTCGACGGGCAATAGCGGATGCAGGGCAAACCCCGAACCAACTCGCTTCAAGGTGCGATTCGTACACAACACCTGACTCACGACGCCTCAGGCGCGATCGCCTCGGCGTGGTCGACCAGGGCACCCAGGATCGCCTCGCCGCGTTCGTCGGCAGTTTCGCTGAGGGTGTCGATGCGCGCCAGGTAGTCGGCCAGCGACAGGCCACCGCCGGCACCGTCGTGCAGCCGGGCCCGGCAGTGCTGCAGCCAGCGGTCGCGCTCGTCGGCGTCCAGCGTGGCCGGCCAGTTACGGGCGCGGTAGCGGAACAACAGTTCCTCGAGCCGGCCATCCTCGAAGGCCGGCCCGCGACCCGACAGCTTGCCGGCCAGGGCATCACCGTCCAGCATGCGCAGGCGCTCCAGCGTGCGGCGGTCGGCCGGGCCGATGAAGCCGCCGTACAGGTCTTCGTCCACATCGGGCGCCTGCGCCGGTGCCGGCCGCTGGAACACCGTGCGCCAGGGCAGTGCGCCCAGGTCGTCGGCATGCGCGGCGGCCCATTCGGCGTGGCGCAGGCCCTGGGCCAGGTCCAGCCCCCATCGCTCGGCCAGCGCGGGCTGCAGCGTCTTCAGGTTGCCGATGACCACCGGGCTCTTGTTGACGTGGATGGTCTTGACCGGCAGCCGCGCCACGCCCTCGGGCAGGTCGGCGGCCTTGCTGAACAGGCGCAGGCGCAGCGTGTCGCCGTCCAGCGCCAGCAGCTCAGCCGGGTCGTGCGTCAGGTCCCAGACGATCAGCTCGTTCTTGTTGGTGGGATGCACCGCCAGCGGCCACACCAGGGCCAGGCAGCCACGGTCGGCCGGGTACATGCCGCTGACATGCAGGAAGGGGCGACGCATGCCGATCTCCGCCCACACTGCCTCCTTGCGCCGCAGCTTCAGGCAGAACTCGAACAGCCGCGGCTGGTGGTCGCGCACCAGGCGCGCCAGCGCGATGGTGGCGCGCACGTCGCTCAGCGCGTCGTGGGCGGCCTCGTGCACCAGGCCGTTGGCCACCGTCAGGTGCTCCAGCTTGAAAGACACCCGCCCATCGTCGTGGCGCGGCCACTGCAGGCCGTCGGGCCGCAGCGCGTAGGCGCAGCGCACCACGTCCAGCAGGTCCCAGCGGCCGCAGCCGTTCTGCCACTCGCGGCCGTAGGGGTCGATCAGGTTGCGCCAGAACAGATGGCGCGTCACCTCGTCGTCGAAGCGGATGGTGTTGTAGCCCACGCCCACCGTGCCCGGCGCACCCAGCGCCGCCAGCACCTCGGCGGCGAAGCGGTGCTCGGGCACGCCGTGCTGCAGGCAGTGCTGCGGCGTGATGCCGGTCAGCAGGCAACTCTCGGGGTCGGGCAGGCTGTCGGGCGCCGGCTGGCAGTACAGCATCACCGGCGCGCCGATCTCGTTGAGCGCAGCGTCGGTGCGCACACCCGCGAACTGCGCCGGCCGGTCGCGCCGCGGCACGCGGCCGAAGGTCTCGTAGTCGTGCCAGAAGAAGCTGAAGTCGTCCATTTCAGGCCCGCCCGGCCGTCCGAAGGGCCTGAAACGCCCCCTCGGGGGGCAGCGAACAAAGTGCGCGTGGGGGCGTCATCTCCGGGACGATACCCGCCCGGACGCTGACCTCAGCCCTGGCACCTCACTTCTTGGGTGCCTTCTTCGTCGGCACCGACTGCCGCAGCGCGTCGCTCATGCCGATCAGCACGCCCGAGACCAGGGCGGTGTAGCTCTCGGCCAGGGTCTGCGCGGCCTTCAGCCCGGCGGCGCGGCTGGCGCGCATGGCCGACTGCATCTGCTCCATCTGCGCGGTCAGCTGCTCGGCGGCACCGCTGGCCTTCAGGCCGGTCTGGGTGCCCTGCAGGTTCAGCTTCTCCAGCACGCTGGCCCAGGGGCCGGCCATCGGGTCGCCCACGGCGGCGGCGCTCTTCTTCAGCGTGCCCAGCAGCGCGTCCTCGAACTTCTCCAGCTCGCCCAGCGCCTTCTTCAGCTGGGTCTCGCGCAGGTCCACGCCCTTGTCGACGAACTGCTGCAGCGCCACGCGGTTGGCTTCCACGGCCTTGATCAGCGCGTCGTCCATGCCGGCCACGGCGTTGTCCAGCAGGGCCTCGGCGTCGACGTTGCCCAGCGGATTCTTCGCCGCGCCGGCGCCTGCCGCCTGCGCCACCGTGCCCAGCACGCTGCGGATGTTCTTCAGGCTCAGCTCGCGACCCTGCAGCGCGCCCAGCGTGGTCTTGAACACCGCCTCGCGCAGTTGCGCGGTCTGCTGGGCAGTGGCGTTGGCGAACAGGTCGACCAGGGCTTGCTGGTCGATGCCGGACTTGAGCATGGCGGGATCCTCAGGGTGGTTGGAGCGACCAACTGTGCCACGGCCGCCCCGCAGCAGGCTGACAGCCGGGTGCGGCGCGGGCGCTCAGTGCCAGGCGCGGCGCAGGTCGTCGGCATCGACCTGCAGCTTGACGAAGCCCTCGTTGCGTCGCGCCGTGCCCGGCGCCAGCCCGCTGCGCTCGCGCGAGGCACCGAGGTACAGCACCGTGCCGGCCGACTGGCGCCAGGCCCAGGTCAGCGAGCCGGTGGTGCCCTGGTCGAGCCGGTTGCCGTCGCGGTCGATGGCGCTGTAGCCGACGATGGCGCGCAGCGACTGGCTGGCGTTGAAATGCCAGCGCGCCAGCACCTGGTGCGCCGCCTCGGCATAGACCGTGCGGCCCTGGTCACGCAGCCAAGCCAGGCCCAGGTGCGGCTCCAGCTCCAGCCGCGGCAGCAGCCGGGTGCTCAGCGTCAGGGCCAGCTGGCCGCCGGGCAGCGGCCGGCCGCCGCCGACGTTGGCCAGCCGGCCCAGGCGCAGGTCGGCGTCGAGCAGCGGCGCCCACAGGGCCGGTGTCATCACCACGGTGGCCTGCAGGTAGCGCTGCTGCTGCAGCGGGCGGTCGGGCGCCGGGCGCAGCGCGGCGGTGCCGCTGGCCAGGCCGCGCAGGTAGACCGAGGCCTCCAGGTTGTGCGCGCCGGTGACCCACAGGCCCGGGCTCAGCGTCTGCTGCACCAGGGCGCCGCCGTCGCGGCGGGTCACGCGCTCGCCTTCCAGGTTGAACCAGAACTCGTTGAACGGCCCGACGCCGCCCCAGCCCAGGCCCAGCCGGCCCTTGGCACGGCGCACGCCGGCCTGGGCGATGAAGCCGGTGTCGGCGCGGAACCCCTCGCCGATGTCCTCCAGCGTCAGGTCGGCCTCGCGGCGGTCGTCGCCCTGGTAGAACAGCCGCGCATGGGCCAGGTGGCCGCGGCTGCGCGGCCCTTCGGCCAGCGGCTGCAGGCCGTCGGCACCGGCCGGACCCAGGCCGGTGGCGGTGGTCTCGGACTGCAGCCACTGCAGCCGCGCCCGCCAGTGGCCGTCGATCTGCCAGGCCAGGTCGGGCCCGGCCACCAGGTTGCGGCCGGCGCCGTCGTAGCGGCGCAGCGCCGCCAGGCCGCCCCATTGCAGGCCGCCGTCCTGCAGGTGGCCGCGCAGCAGCAGGGTGCTGGACGCCGGCTGCGCCGCCACGCCGGTGCCGAAGGCTTGTGGCAGCAGCACCAGGCCGCCGCCGCGGTCGTCCACCGCCAGCGCGGTGGCCGCCAGGCGGCTGCCGCGCCAGGTGCTGCGCAGGCCCCAGCGCGGCTGGTAGATGCTGCGCGTGTACAGCGCCTCGACAGGGCTGCGCAGCAGGTCGCTGCTCTCGAAGAAGAACGGCCGCTTCTCGGGCAGCGACAGCGCAAAGCCGGTGTTGCCGGTGAGCTGCGGCGCGTCCACCGCCACCTGCGAGAAATCGGGGTTCAGCGCCGCGTCGACCACCAGCTCGGCCATGGGCCGCCACTTCAGGTCGAGCGAGGCATCGGTGCTGCTGTCGCGCTGCGCCGCGGCGTCGCCGTCGCGGCTGCGCCGGGTGCGCCAGGTCAGGCTGGGGCGCAGGGTGAGGAAGTGGTGCTGCGCCGGCAGTTGCACGCCGTCCAGCGGCTGCATGGTGGCGATGAAGCTGGGCGCCTCGCGCGGAATCAGCACCGAGGTGTGCAGGTAGAACTGCTCGCGCGGCACCCGGCGCCCGACCATGATGCGCCAGGGCAGGCGGCCATCGGCGTCGGGCTCGGCAAAGCGCAGCGACGCGAACGGGATGCGCAGCACCGCGGTCCAGCCGGTGGCCTGGCGGCTGGTGGCGGCATCGAAGTCGAAGTCGGGCGCGAAGTCCTCGCTGTCGTCGGCGGCGGTCTGCATGCCGTCGGCCAGGCTGCCGGCGGCGTTCACCCGGAAGAACTGCGCCGACTGGCGCAGGCCGATGGCGTCGATGTAGACGACCACGAAATCCTGGGTGCGGTTGACGCCGTCGTGGCGCACCAGAGGCGCGCGGATCTGCTGCGGCGCGTCGTCCAGCGCCTCGATGCCGACCCACAGCGCCTGGTCGTCGAACAGCACCCGCACCCGGGTCGCGTGGCGCGGCACGGCGCCGGTGTCGGGCAGCTTCTCGGTGAACTGCGCATGCACCGGCGCCTGCTGCCAGGCCGGGTGCGCCAGGGTGCCGTCGAGCACCAGCCGCTGGCCGGCCGGCACGCGCATGGCGCGCATGGGGGCGCCGTCGCCGGGCGCGGCGGTCACGGGCTGGGCGATGGCAACGGTGGCGGCCAGCGCCAGGCCGGCCACCGCAGCGCGCAGCAGGGATGGCACGCGCATCACACCGCCTCCCGGGGCAGCAGCCACAGCTGCTGCGACAGCGCGCACACGGCGCCCCGCGCATCGACGATGGCCGTGCCGGCATGCAGCTTGCGGCCGTCCTGGTGCAGCGGCCAGGCCAGCACGCGCAGGCGCTGCCCGGCGTGCAATGGCTGGTCGATGCGTGCGGTCATGCGCACCGTCATGATCTGCTGCCCGCGGCCCAGCCTGTGGCTCCAGGCCATGCCGGCGGGGCAGTCGAGCGCGGCCCACACCACCTCGTCGGGCAGGCGGCCGTCAGCACCAGCCAGTGCCGCGGGTGGCGTCCAGATGGTCGCCATCAAGCCGTCGTCGTTGACCGGGCCGACGATCACGCCCAGGCCGTCGGGCCGGGCGAAGCCGCAGACGAAGCAGCTGGCGTACGGATCGCCCAGGCCGCGCTGCTGGTGGCGCAGGCGGGCGGCGACGCCGGCGGCCTCGGCCACGTCGTCGGCCGGGGCGGCGGGCACGGTCAGGTCCAGCGTGGCGGGCGCGGCATCGGCCACCGGGCTGCCGCCCTCACCGTCGCGGTCGCCGGCGAGCAGTTCGAGCAGCGCGTCACCCGCGCCCCAGCGCAGCGGCAACGGCCGGCCCAGCGGCACCGGGGCACGCAGGGCCACGCTGGCCACGGCCGCGCCGGTGCGGGCCGCCAGACGGCGCGCCAGGGCGCCGGCCACCCAGCCGCCATTGCCGCTGGTGCGCGGGCCGTTGTGGCGGGGGTCGATCTGCAGGGTGTCGGGCAGGGTGTCGGACATGGACATCGGCGGCGGGCAATCAGGCGGTGGCACCGGCAGCATCGCTGCCCGGCGTGGGGCCGGCGGTGGGCCCCGCCCCGCGCCGCACCCGCCACAGCAGGAACAGCGCCACGCTCAGGTTCAGCGCATTCCACAGCGCGCCGTTGATGAAGGCGGCGTGGTAGCTGCCGGTCAGGTCGAACACCTTGCCGCTCATCCAGCCGCCCAGGGCCATGCCGAACAGGGTGCAGCTGATCACCGCGCCGACGCGCGCGCCGGCCTCGGCCGGCGGAAAGTGCTCGCGCACGATGATGGCGTAGCTGGGCACGATGCCGCCCTGGAACAGCCCGAACAGCGCCGACACCACGTAGAGCGAGGCCAGGCTGTCGAACGGAATGAACAGCAGCAGGGCCACGCCCTGCAGAAAGCTGCCCAGCAGCAGGGTGCGCACGCCGCCGATGCGGTCGCAGATCCAGCCCGACACCAGGCGGCTGACGATGCCGGCGCCCAGCATCAGGCTCAGCATCTCGGCGCCGCGCGCCGCACCGAACCCCAGGTCGCCGCAGTAGGCCACGATGTGCACCTGGGGCATCGCCATCGCCACGCAGCAGGCGGTGCCGGCCACGCACAGCAGCCCCTGCGCCTGCGCCAGGCTCAGGCCGAAGGGGCGGTCCGACGGCACCGGCGCGCCGGCTTTGGGCACCACCACCGCCGGCGCCGGCGACCTGCCCCGCATCGCCAGGGCCAGCAGCAGCATGGTGACCACGCTGAAGACGCCCAGGCCGATGCAGGTGGGGCGCCAGCCGGCGGTCTCGACGAAGTGCTGCACCACCGGCGGCCAGATCGCGCCGGCCACGTAGTTGCCGCTGGCGCACACCGCCACCGCCACGCCACGCCGCTTGACGAACCACAGCGAGGTGTCGGCGATCAGCGGCACGAAGGTGGTGCTGCTGCCCAGCAGGCCGATGAACAGGCCCTGCACCAGCGCGTACGCCGTGATGCCGCTCACCCAGCCGCAGGCGATGAAGCCGATGCCCAGGCTGACGGCGCCCAGCACGATGACCGGAACGATGCCCACCCGGTCGGCCAGCTTGCCCATCACCACGCAGCCGATGCCGAAGCCGATCATCAGCAGCGTGTACGGGAACGAGGCGTCGGCCCGGCTGATGCCGAACTCGGCCTGCACCGCCGGCAGCATCACCGACACCACGTACATGCCGGCCGAGCCGATGGTCATCAGGCCCAGGGTGGCGAACAGGCGCCGCCAGGCTTGCGGGGAATCGGGTTGCGGCGACACATCAGTCATCGCCAGATTGTGGTGCGGTGTGCTGCGGTGCCGCATCGCCAGCGCCACCCATTGACAGCCCATCCGACAGGGCGGCCACGCATACTCGGCAGGCATGAATCCGACCCCCGCCCCGCCCGCCGCCGGCACGCCCCAGCTCAGCCTGCACGACGGCCGCGCCACCATCACGCTGAACCGGCCCGCCCACCACAACCGGCTGCATGTGGACGACCTGCTGGCGCTGCAGCATCACATTGCAACGCTGCAGGCCGACCCCGGCGTGCGCCTGCTGGTGCTGACCGGCAGCGGGCGCAGCTTCTGCTCGGGCTTCCACCTGGGTGACTTCGACCGCCAGCCCGACGCCCCCGGCGCCGGGCCGCGGCTGTTCGAGGAAACGGTGGACGCGCTGGAGGCGCTGGCCGTGCCCAGCATCTGCCGGCTGAACGGCAGCGTGTTCGGCGGCGCCACCGACCTGGCCCTGGCCTGCGACTTCCGCGTCGGCGTGGCTGGCATGCAGCTGCGCATGCCGGCGGCGCGCCTGGGCCTGCACTACTACCCCAGCGGCCTGCGGCGCTATGTGTCGCGCCTGGGGCTGGCGGCGGCCAAGCGGCTGTTCCTGCTGGCCGAGGCGGTGGACGCCGACGAGCTGCACAACCTGGGCTTTCTCGACCGCCTGGTGCCGCCGGCCCAGCTCGACGCCACGGTGCAGACCCTGGCCGACGCCCTGGCCGCCGGCGCGCCGCTGGCCCTGCGCGGCATGAAGCAGTCGCTCGACGAGATCGCCCGCGGCGAGTTCCACCTGTCGGCCCTGCGCGAACGCGAGGCCCTGTGCGCCGCCAGCGCCGACCTGCAGGAGGGCCGCGCGGCGATGGCGGAGAAGCGCGCGCCGAGGTTCAGCGGGCGCTGAGCCAGGGCGCTCAAGCGAGGCGGAAGACCGCCACGCTATGCGCCAGCTGACGGGCCTGGTTCTTCAGGCGTTCGGCTGCGGCAGCAGACTCCTCCACCAGGGCCGCGTTCTGCTGCGTGGCCTGGTTGGTTGGCCTGGCTGGCGCTGTCGGCGTTGTGCCGCACGGTGGCGCCCAACTGCTCCATCGCCGCCGCGGTCTGCTGTGGCCGGCAGCGGCGGCCTGGTCGGCCACGGCAGCGCTGGCCGCGGCGATGCGGTCGCCGGACTCGTCGAGCAGGCGGGCCGGTTCGCGATCCTTGCCGCGCACCGCGGCATCGCCGGCCGCCGCCTCGAAGCCGGCGGCACGGAAGGCCTCGAACCCCTGGCGGTCGGCCGCACCCATCGCTGCATGCGCCGCCGCGAACTGCTCCACAAGCCTGCGGGGCTCACTGGCCGGCAGCGCCGCAATCAGGGCCTTGGCGTGGTTGGCCGTCTCGGTCTCGGTGGTGGTGAAGGCGTTCCAGTGCTTCTCCAGCGCCTACGGGTCCTTGCCGCGCAGCAGCACCTTCTTCCACTCCTGCACCTGGGTCTTGAACAACACCGCCAGCGCGTTGGTCTGGCGCTCCTGCGCCACCGCGGCCTGCACGGTGACGGCGTGGGTGTCCAGCGACTGGCGCAGGCCATGGATGCCGAACAACGCCGCCCCCAGCATCAGCAACAGGGCGCCAGCGAAGGCCAACGGCAGTTTCAGGTGGAGTTTCACGGTGCGGGTCCTGACAACATGGTGCGCCGGCACCGGAGAAGCTCCGCGTGCCGCGCAGCCTGGTGCGCGCAACCATCGGGCGGCGATGGCAGGACATCGGCAGCGCAGCACCACCCTGCTGTCAAGAGGCGGTCCGGCCGCCCGTCAGGCAATCTGGATGGCGTGACGCCTGACGCACGCGCAGCAGCCCGCCCGCTGCGTCAACCGCGCTCAATCCACCGGCCAGGGCATGCCCTTGGGCAACTGCGGCAGGTCGGCCAGGTCGCTGGGTTCGCCCGCGGGCGCCGGTGGCAGGGCCACGCTGTCGACACCGCGCCACCAGGCGGCGTCCAGCGGGCCCTGCGCCGGCTCCACCGCCTGGCCCAGGCGCGGCAGCAGCAGCGGCGCGCCATGCCGGGGCGCCAGGGCCAGCAGGTCCTCCACCGGCTGGTCCCAGGCGTGCATGGCCAGGTTGAAGGTGCCCCAGTGCACCGGCAGGAACAGGCCGCGCCCGCTCGCGGCGGCCTCCGCCCCCGCCAGCAGCTGCCAGGCCTTCAGCGCATTCGCCGGGCCCAGGTGGATGTCGCCCCAGCTCGGGTGGAAGGCGCCCACCTCCAGCATCACCAGGTCGAACGGCCCCAGGCGGCGCGCGATGTCGGCATATTCGGTGGTGAGGCCGGTGTCGCCGCTGAAGAACACGCGGTGGTCGGGCGACGCCAGCACCATCGACGCCCACAGCGTGGCGTTGCGGTCCTTCAGCCCGCGGCCGCTGAAGTGCTGCGACGGCGCCGCCGTCACCACCAGCTCGCTGCCGGGCAGGCGGTGGCTCTGCCACCAGTCCAGCTCGGTGATGTGCCCGGGCGGCACGCCCCAGGCTTCCAGGTGCGCGCCCACGCCGAGGGCGGTGACGAAGGGCACGCCGGTCTTGGCGAGTGCCCGGATCGTCGGGTGGTCGAGGTGGTCGTAGTGGTCGTGCGAGATCACCACCAGGTCGATGGGCGGCAGCGCCTTCAGCGCCACCGGCGCCGGCTGGAAGCGCTTGGGGCCCACCAGCCGCGACGGCGACGCGCGCGGGCCCCAGACCGGGTCGGTCAGCACGCGCCGGCCGGCGATCTCGACCAGCACCGTCGAATGGCCGAGCCAGGTGGCGCGCAGGCCGCTGCCGGGCGTGCGGCGCCAGGCCTCGCGCGGGTCGTGCGACGGCAATGGGCCGGCGGGCACGCGGCGCTCGCCGCCGCACAGGAAGTCGCTGAGCGCCGGCCGCGGCGCCGATGCATCGGGCAGGCCGGGCAGCACCGGGTGGATGTTGCGCAGGCCCTGCGGCGTCCACAGTGGGCTGGCCTGGAGACGTTCCAGCCGTTCGCCCTGGGGCGGCTTGCCGAGGGTCTTCATGGGCGTCGCGGCGGGTTGGCGGTCATCGGTGCAGTCTGCCGCCGCGCCGGCGCCGACCCGGCGATCAGGGACAAGCGGCGATCAGGCCGCCGGCCGGCCCAGGTTCTTCAGCCGGCCCGGCTCGACGATCTCGATCCAGTAGCCGTCCGGGTCCTTGACGAAGGCAACGTCGCGCATCTTGCCCTGCTCGGGGCGCTTGACGTATTCCAGCCGGTTCTCGTCGAGCCAGGCGATCGCCTGGTCGAGGTCGGGCACCGAGAAGCAGATGTGGCCGAAGCCCTGCGGCTGCGCGTTGCCGTTGTGGTACTGGACGCTGGCGTCGTCCTCGGTGCCCCAGTTGTGGGTCAGCTCGAGCAGGCCGCGCTGGGCGAAGGTCCAGGCGGTGCGCTCGCCGGCGTCGTCGGGCGCCACGTCGGCGGCCGACGCCCGCTGCAGGAAGTACAGCGAGAACTTCATCTCCGGGAAGTCGAGCTTGCGCAGCACGCGCATGCCGAAGACGCGGGTGTAGAAGTCCAGCGAGACCGCCGGGTCCTTGACCCGCAGCATGCAGTGGTTCAGGACGAAGCCGTCGCTGGCGGCGCTGGGCTGGGCGCAGACGCCGGGGTGGTGTTCGGTGGTGAAGGACATGGCAGGCAGGCGGCCGCGGCCGCGATTGGGATGGACGAAGGAAGGGACAGGACGGGCAACGGGCAGCGGCAGCAGCCGCCGCCCGCGGCGATCAGGCCTGGCGCATGCGCTGCACCGGCAGCAGCCGCACGGCAGACAACGGCACAGCAGCGGCAGGCTGCGCCGCGCCCTCCGGGCGCCGCTGGCCGCTGCGCTGCAGCTCGCGCTGCAGGTAGCGCATGCAGGTCACGCGCAGGAAGGACGCGAAGTTCGGCACCTCGCCGCGGTGGGCCAGGATCTCGTCGTGGAACAGCGCGATCAGCGCATTGGTGGTGCGGCCTTCGGCCGCGGACATCTCGGCGAGGATGTCCCAGACCATGTTCTCCAGCCGGATGCTGGTGAGCACGCCGTGGATGCGCACGGTGCGCGAGCGCTGCTCGTACTGGATGGGATCGGCCTTGACGAAGAATTCGCACATCGCAGGTCTCCTGGCGTCATGACGTGCCGGGCCGCCGTCAGATGGCCCGCGCCGTCATCTGCGAGGCAATGTACTCCGCCTGCCGGATCGCCAGCGTCACGATGGTCAGCGTGGGGTTCTCCGCGCCGCCGGTGGTGAACTGGCTGCCGTCGCTGATGAACAGGTTGCCGATGTCGTGCGTCTGGCCCCAGCTGTTGCACACGCTGTCGCGGGCGCTGGCGCCCATGCGGCAGGTTCCCAGGTTGTGGGTGCTGGGGTACGGCGGCGTGCGGAAGCTCTTGATGGCGCCCGCGGCCTCGTCGATGGCCTGGCCCTGGCGGAAGGCGTGCTCGCGCATCGCCACGTCGTTCGGGTGGTCGTCGAAGTGGACGTTGGGCACCGGGTTGCCGTACTTGTCCTTGACGCTGGTGTTCAGCGTGACGCGGTTGCTCTCGCGCGGCATGTCCTCGCCCACCAGCCACATGCCGGCCAGGCGGGTGTAGTTGTCCATGTACTCGGCGAACTCCGCCCCCCAGGCGCCGGGGTTCAGGAAGGCGGCCATGAACGGCACGCCCAGCGACAGCGTTTCCAGCTCGTAGCCGCCGGCAAAGCCGCGCCTGGTGTCGTGGCGCGCCTCGTCGCGCACGATGCCGGCCATCGTGGTGCCGCGGTGCATGTGCACCGGCTGCTTGAACATCGCGTAGACCGAGCCGGTCATGTGGCGCATGTAGTTGCGCCCCACCTGGCCCGAGCTGTTGGCCAGGCCGTCCTTGAACATGTTGGATGCCGACAGCAGCAGCCGGCGCGGCGTCTCGATCGAGTTGCCGGCGACGCAGACGATGCGCGCCTTCTGCCGCTGCTCCTTGCCGTCCTTGTCCATGTAGACCACGCCGGTGACCTTGCCGGCATCGTTGTGCTCGATGCGCACCACGTGGCTCTGCGGGCGCAGGTCCATGTTGCCGGTCTTCTCGGCGCGGGGCAGCTCGGTGTAGAGCGTGCTCCACTTCGCGCCGCTCTTGCAGCCCTGGAAGCAGAAGCCCAGCTGCATGCAGCGGCCGCGACCATCGCGCGGGCGGCTGTTGATCGCCATGTTGCCGGTGTGCACCTCCTTGTAGCCCAGCTTGGTGGCGCCGGCGTACATCACCTTGAAGTTGTTGTTGCCGGGCAGGCCGGGAATGCCGTTGGTGCGCGTGACGCCCATCTTGTCCTCGGCGCGGGCGTCGTACGGCTCCAGGTCCTTCAGCGTCAGCGGCCAGTCCATCAGGTTGGCGCCGGCGATCTCGCCGTCGACGGTGCGGGTGCGGAACTCGTGCTCCTGGAAGCGCAGCGACGCGCCGGCCCAGTGGGTGGTGGTGCCGCCCACCGTCTTGCAGATCCACGCCGGCAGGCCGGCGAAGTCCTTTGCCAGGCGCCAGGTGCCGCTGGTGGTGAGCGGGTCCAGCCAGGCCAGCTGGCTGAACGACTTCCACTCGTCGTTGATGAAGCTGTTGGGCGACTGCACGCCGCCGGCTTCCAGCACGACGACCTTGAGGCCCTTCTGGCACAGCTCGTTGGCCAGCGTGCCGCCGCCCGCGCCCGAGCCGATGATGACGACGACCGAGTCGTCGCCGAAGTCGAATGTGGCCAGGGTGTCTCCGATGTTGTTCTGGGGTGGCGGAATCAGCCCAGGAAGGGCGGCGGGCTGGCTTCGGCGGTGGGCGCCGGCAGCCACTTCAGGTCCTGGAAGCCTCGGGTGATGTAGCCGCCCTTCTCCCAGGCCGAGCCCGGGTAGCCGAACACCGCGTAGGCCATGTCGTTGTCGTACAGCGAGGTGATGCACTGGCCGCGCACGGTGTTGAAGAACGGCGTGTCCTCGATGGCCTTGACCACCTGCAGCTTCTTCGCCGCGCTGGCCTTGACGAAGCTGCCGCCGGCGGCCTGGTCCAGCCCGGCGATGCCGGCCTTCAGCGCGGCATCGGCCTTGGCGTCGAGGTCCTTGGCCAGCAGCGCGTAGACCGCGTCGGGCAGCTTCTTGTGCGGGTAGAGCACGCGGCCCATCGCCATCAGGGTCTTGCCCTCGGCGGTGCTGAGGGTCTTGAGCTCCAGCGCCCAGGCCGGCGACGGCGCCAGCGCCGCCAGCACCGAGCCGGTGGCGATGGTGCCCATCAGCACGCCCGAGCCCTTGAGGAACTCGCGCCGCGCCAGCGGCAGGTCCAGCTTCGGCACCCGGCCGTCCTCGTCGTTGCAGGCATCGGCGCCCGGCTGCGCCTTCGGGGCGATGGGGATCACACGCGTGGTTGTCTCCTGGTCATTCCTGGTCTTGTCGGGAGCGCCGCCGATGTGGGCCAGCGCTGCAGGGCAGTGTTCCACCCGGGTGGGTGCCGCTGGTTTTAGCGGGTGACCGACAAGGGAAAGTCCCGGGCCTGGCCCGCCAAGTTGTCACTTGGCGCCGGCCAGCACCCAGACGGCGAGCTTCCTCGCGTCGGCCTCGGGCACGCCCGGCTGTGGCGGCATCGCCATGTCGCCCCACACGCCCGCGCCGCCGGCGCAGATCTTCCTGGCCAGCGCAGCCGCCGCGTCGGGCTGGCCGGCGTACTTCTCGGCCACCGCGCGGAAGGCCGGGCCGACCAGCTGGCTGGCCGCCGCATGGCAGGCCGTGCAGCCGTGCGTCTTCGCCAGTGCCCCGCTGCCCTGCGCGGTGAACGGGAGGGTGGCCAGCACGGCCAGCAGCAAGCGATTCAACGTCAACTCCGGGGTGGACTCGGGAACCATCGGCAGACCGGCGGGTCGCGCCGACGGCACCGCCATGGTTGGCGAAACGCACCCGCAGCGGGTGATAGCCCGCTGTTGACCGGGTCTGCCCGGTGCGGCGCTGTCAGACTGTCGGTCTTGGTCGACAGGAGCAGGCGGATGCGGGTGGTGGTGGTCGGGGGCGGCGCGGTGGGCGCGTCGGTGGCGCTGTTCCTGAAGCGCCTGGGTGGCGCGGCGGTGCAGGTGACGGTGGTGGAGGCCGACCCGTCGCTGGCGCGCTCGTCGTCGGCGCTTTCGGCCGGCTCGGTGCGCCAGCAGTTCAGCAACGCGGTCAACGTGCAGATGTCGCGGTTCGGCACCGCGCTGGCCAGCGGCGCGGACGACCTGCTGACCATCGACGGCGTGCGGCCCGAGGTGGGCTGGGTGCCGGGCGCCTACCTGTTCTGCGCCGGTGCGGCCGGCGCACCGGTGCTGCAGGCCAACCACGCGGTGCAGCGGGGCGCCGGCGCCGACGTGGCGCTGCTGGAGCCCGCCGCGCTGGCCACGAGCTTCCCGTGGCTGCACACGGCCGACCTCGCGCTGGCCAGCCTGGGCCGGTCGGGCGAAGGCTGGCTGGACGGCGAGGCCTGGGCCCGCGCGCTGGGCGCCAAGGCGCGGGCGCTGGGCGCCGTGTGGCGGCCCGACCGGGTGACCGGCCTGCCACGGCAGGGCGAGCGCCTGGCCGGCGTGCAACTGGCCGGCGGCGGGTTGCTGCAGGCCGATGCGGTGGTCAATGCCGCCGGCGCCCAGGCCGGTGCGCTGGGCGCGCTGGCCGGGCTGCCGGTGCCGGTGCATGCGCGGCGTCGCACCGTCTTCATGATGACCTGCCCGACCGCGCTGCCGCCCACGCCGCTGGTCGTCGACACGTCGGGCTGCTGGTTCCGCAGCGAGGGCCGCGGCTTCATCGGCGGCTGGTCACCGGGCGACGGCGATGCCGACCCGGACGACCTGCCGCTGGACCAGCCCGACCTGGCGCAGTTCGACGACCACGTCTGGCCCGCGCTGGCCCACCGCGTGCCGGCCTTCGAGGCGCTGCGCGTGCAGCACGCCTGGGCCGGGTCCTACGAGGTCCATCCGCTGGACCACAACGCGCTGATCGGCCCGCATCCGGCCTGCGACAACTTCTGGCTCTGCAACGGCTTCTCTGGCCACGGCCTGCAGCACGCGCCGGCCGCCGGACGCGGCCTGGCCGAGCTGATGCTGACCGGCCGCTTCAGCAGCCTGGACCTGTCGGAACTGAGCCCGCAGCGACTGCTGACGGGCCGGCCCTTCGTCGAGCAGGCCATCATCTGAGAAGCTGTGAAACCGGCAAAACCGGCGGCCTCGTGATGGAGTGGGCAAGCTTCGCCGGGGGGCAGCCGATCCACGACAGGGCCCCGGCCGGGACACTCTCGGCTCCGTTCCGTGAGACCCGCCGAGCCCATGCCGATCCGCCGCTGCCTCCCTGCCCTGGCCACCCTGGCCGCCCTTGCCACCGCCGGTGCACCGGCCCAGGCCAACCTGCTGCTCAACGGCAGCTTCGAGGCCACCGTGTCCACGCTGACGGCGCCCGCGGCGCAGTACTGCTACGGCTGCGCCAACGACGGCTGGAGCGGCAGCGCCGTGGTGATGAAGAGCACCAGCGGCGCCTGGGGCGCGCCGCTGAGCCTGGGCGGCTTCAGCTATGGCAACCAGCTGGTCGGCCTGCAGAACAACACCCATGTCGAGCAGAGCCTGGACCTGGTGGCCGGCACCTACCTGCTGACCTGGGCCGACGCCGGCCGCCGCCACTACGGCGCCACCCGCTATGACGTGCTGTTCGGCAACAGCCTGCTGAACGCCACCAGCTTCGCCACCCTGCCCGGCCAGGCCTGGTCGACCCACAGCCTGAGCTTCACCGCCAGCGGCCCGGGCGCGCTGCGCTTCCAGGGCCTGGCCTACAGCGCCGACGGCACCGCCTTCATCGACAACCTGTCGCTCACCCTGACCGCCGCCGCCCCGGCCGCTGCGCCTGCGGCCTCGACCGGCCAGGTGCCCGAGCCGACCTCGTTCGGCCTGGTGGCCGTGGCGCTGATGCTGGCGGGTCTGGCCGGGCGGGCCGGACTGCGCCGGCGCGTCAGCGTGGCAGGCTGATCGCCGCGCCCAGGTCGTCCACCGACCGGCCCTGCTGCGCCAGCAGCTGCTCCAGCGCCGGCAGCAGCGGGCCCAGGCGCTCGTCCAGCGCGTCGCGCACGGTGTCGACCACCACCTGCGTGCTGCGCTCGATCTCGATGTGCAGCGCGTCGCCCGGACGCTTGTCGCCGAAGGTGGTCATGCGCAGCGTCTCGGGGATCAGCCAGACCTCGAACCAGCGCTCGCGGCGATTCGCCTCGGCCACCGTCAGGCTGGCGCCGTTGACCGCGATGTAGCCCTTGGCGAAGACATAGCGCATGTGGCTGGCCGGCACGCCGATGCGCAGCACATGGTTGTTCTGCGGCTGGCGGATGTCCAGCAGCGTGCCCAGGCAGTCGACATGGCCGGACAGCGGGTGGCCGCCGATCTCGGCACCGTCCTTCGCGGCGCGCTCGACGTTGAGCCGGCTGCCCACCGCCAGGCCGCCCAGCGTGGTCAGCCCCAGGCTCTGCTGCATCACGTCGAAGCAGGCGCGGTTGGGTGCGGGCAGGCGCGTCACGGTGAGGCACACGCCGTCGCAGGCCACGCTGGCGCCGATGGCCAGGCCGGCATCGAAGCCGGGCGGAAAGTCGAGCGTGAAGCTGCGCAGCCCCGGAAGGTCGGTCAGTTCAGCCACGGTGGCCAGGGCTTGCACGATGCCGGTGAACATGGGTGAAGGGCGCCAGGGTGGCGCAGGCTGAGGACAAGCACCGAGGTTATCAGCGGCACCCGGCAGGCAGGATGCCGCCATGGCTTCCCTGACCGACTTCGACATCCGTGGCTTCACGCTGGCTGGCGCGCCGCCGGCCTTCATCGACGACCCGTATCCGTTCCACGCCGCGCTGCGCACGCACAGCCCGGTGCATCCGATCGGCCCGGGCCAGTGGCTGCTCACGCGGCACGACGACGTGTCGGCGGTCTACCGCGCGCCGCAGGCCAAGTCGGACAAGCGGCGCGAGTTCGCACCCAGGTTCGGCCCCGGCACGCCGCTGTTCGAGCACCACACGACCAGCCTGGTGTTCAACGACGCGCCGCTGCACACCCGCGTGCGCCGGCTGCTGATGGGTGCGCTGAACCAGCGGGCGATCACGCGCATGGAAGCCGGCGTCGCAGCCCTGGTGCAGCGCCTGCTCGACCGCATGGCCGATGAACCCGCGCCCGACCTGATTGCCCACTTCGCGGCCGAGATCCCGGTCGAGGTGATCGGCAACCTGCTGGACGTTCCGGCCGCCCACCGCGCACCGCTGCGGGCCTGGTCGCTGGCCATCCTGTCGGCGCTGGAGCCGGCGCCCTCGGCCGCCGTGCTGACCCGCGGCCATGCGGCGGTCACCGACTTCTGCGCCCAGCTGCGCGAGATCGTGGCCCACCGCCGCGCCCACCCCGGCGATCCCGAGGCCGACGTGCTGACGCGGCTGATCCAGGGCGAGCACGACGGCGAGAAGCTCGGCGAGACCGAGCTGCTGCACAACTGCATCTTTTTGCTGAACGCCGGCCACGAGACTACGACCAACTTGATCGGCAACGGCGTGCATGCGCTGCTGACCCAGCGCGCAGCGTGGGAGCGCCTGGTGGCCGAGCCGGCCCTGCTGCCTACCGCGGTGGAAGAACTGCTGCGCTTCGAAAGCCCGCTGCAGCTGAACAACCGCCAGCTCGATGCGCCGCTCACCTTGCGTGACGTGACCCTGCCGGCCGGCGACTTCATCACCCTGGGCATCGGCGCGGCCAACCACGACCCGGCGGTGTTCCACCAGCCCGGCGTGCTGGACCTGGCGCGCAAGCCCAACCACCACCTCGCCTTCGGCCACGGCGCGCATGCCTGCGCCGGCATGAACGTGGCGCGGCTGGAAGCGCGCATCGCGCTGGCCGCGCTGGCAGCGCGTTATCCCAAGCTGGACCTGGCCGGCCCGCCGGTGCGCGACCGGCGGGTGCGCTTTCGGGGGTTCTCGGCGCTGCCGGTGCGGCTGGGATAGCGCAAGGCGATAGCGGGCAGAGACCGCCTGTGGCGAAGCCTAAGCTGGCACCGCCGGCGCAACGAGCAAGACCTTCGCCAAGCTCAGATGCCACCACAATCTGCGCGCACCTATCAATCAGGAGACCGACGACATGGCGCTGTACTTGCTGAAACCTGTGATGTGGAACAGCGCCGGCTACCAGCGCCCGGCAGGCGATGCCTCAGCACCGAAGAGCTACCCAGGCCAGCACGGTTTTGGCCATGAGGAGTGGAACAACTCGCCGCGCTTGGTCTTTGAGGAGCAGGGCCAGCGCTTGCGCGCGTTCCATATCGAAGGCATCAAGCAGGCCCCAGTGGCGGCACATGCAGGGCGCATCGTGGTGTTCATGATTGCGTCCCACGACCGGCTGCAGCAACTCGTGGGCGTGGCGGCGAACGCCCTGCACTTGGGTGGCGAAGACCAGTTGGCCGAGCGACAAAGGATTGCCGCGCGGCTCAAGGTGCGCGACATGTGGCGCGACGCGTGGCAATTGCCGGGCGTGCAGCGCCGCTTCGATGGCGACCGGCAAGCCCTTCGGACACACTTTGCCCAGACCGGGCATTGGGTGCCGAACTGGATCTGCCCTGCCGACACGTTCTTCTGGCCGGACAATCCGGTCACCTTGGTCGCTTCGCAGGTCACGGGCAAGTCCGTCCTGCCGCGCATGTTTAACAGCTACCAAGCCATCGACGACGCCGCGGCCGGCACCATCATGAGCAGCGTGCCGGAGTCTGATCGCACGGCAGCGTGGCGCCGGGTCCTGGATGCCATCCGAAGCGCACCAGACGTCCTGCCCATGGCCGACTTCCCTCCACCGGCGACGCGGGCAACCACGCGCCTAGCAGAAATCCTCAGTCGGATCGGGCAAGGTGGATTCCGCAGCGCGTTGCTGACCCGATGGGGCGGCGGATGCGCCGTTACCGACCTTTTCTGCCCCGAACTGCTGCGAGCTTCCCATATCAAGCCCTGGGCAAGCAGCAGCCCACAGGAGCGGCTCGACCCGGACAACGGCCTGCTGCTGGCGGCGCACCTGGACGCCCTGTTTGATCGGGGACTGATCAGCTTCGACGACAACGGCGAAATGCTGATTTCAGACCGACTGCCTGCGTCCGAGCGCCGCCACCTCCGGTTGCCGAGCCCTCTGCGCATCGCCCCAACTGCTGCTATGAAGCAGTACCTGGCGATTCACCGCCAGACCCTCAGATGAGCTTCGAGGCGTGGCCCGCCCAATAGCGGTCCTTCAGCAGGCGCTTGTAGAGCTTGCCGGTCGGGTGGCGCGGCAATTCGGCTTCGAAGTCGACCGACTTGGGGCACTTGATCGGTGACAGGTGCGCCCGGCAGTAGGCGATCAGCTCGGCCTCCAGCGCCGGGCCGGCGTCGGCCATGCTGCGCGGCTGCACCACGGCCTTCACTTCCTCGCCGAACTCTTCATTCGGCACGCCCAGCACCGCCACGTCGGCCACCTGGGGGTGGTTGATCAGCACGTTCTCGGCCTCCTGCGGGTAGATGTTCACCCCGCCGGAAATGATCATGTAGGCCTTGCGGTCGGTGAGGAACAGGTAGCCCTCGGCGTCGACATAGCCCACGTCGCCCAGCGTGGTCCAGCCCTTGGGGTGGGTGCTGCTGGCGGTCTTGGCGGCGTCGTTGTGGTACGCGAAGGGCCGGCCGTTGGCGAAGTAGATGGTGCCGCTCTGGCCGGGCGGCAGCTCCTCGAAGGTCTCGTCGTCGCAGATCTTCAGGTCGCCCACCACCGCCTTGCCCACGGTGCCGGGGTGCGTCAGCCACTGCTGGCTGTTGACCATGGTGACGCCGTTGCCCTCGGTGCCGGCGTAGTACTCCCAGATCACCGGGCCCCACCAGGCGATCATCTGGCGCTTGACTTCCACCGGGCAGGGCGCGGCGGCGTGGATGGCCACGCGCAGCGACGACAGGTCGTACTTCCGGCGCGTCTCCTCCGGCAGCTTGAGCATGCGCACGAACATCGTGGGCACCAGCTGGGTGTGGGTGATGCGGTGCTGCTGCACCAGCTGCAGGTAGCGCTCGGGGTCGAAGTGCTCCATCACCACCACCGTGCCGCCCAGGCGCTGCACGCCCAGGGTGTAGCGCAAGGGTGCGGCGTGGTAGAGCGGTGCGGGCGACAGGTAGACCGTCTGCGCCGACACGCCGTAGAGGTTGACCATGATGTCGGTCATCGGGCTGGCGGCGTCGATCTCGGTGGTCTGCGGCGGCACGAACACCCCCTTGGGCCGGCCGGTGGTGCCGCTGGAATACAGCATGTCGCCGCCCGCCTGCTCGTCGGCGATGCGCTCGGCGGGCTGGGCGGCCACCGCGTCTTCGTAGGACGTCCAGCCGGCGATAGCGCCGTCGAGCATCAGCCAGTGCGCCACGCCCGGGCAGGCCGCGGGCAGCGGCGCCACCGACTTGGTCATCGCCTTGGTCGCGATCACGGCCTTCGCGGCGCAGTCCTGCACGATGTAGCTGACCTCGCCATCGGTCAGGCGGGTGCTCATCGCGGTGTAGATCAGGCCGGCGCGGTGCGCGCCCCAGCAGATCTCGAAGTAGCGCGGGTGGTTCTCCAGCATCAGCGCGATGTGGTCGCCCGCCTTCAGGCCCAGCGCGCGGAACAGCTGCGCCACGCGGTTGCTGCCGTCCTCCAGCTGGCGGTAGGTCACGGTCACGCCGGTGTCGGCCATCACCAGGGCCGGCTTGTCTGGCGTGGTGCGGGCGTGGTGGAGCGGATGCAGCATCGGGGCGGTCCTCGAAGGTGGCAGATCAGGGGTCGGCGCACTCTAGGCTGGCGATCCGGGCCGCCGCTGCATTGCAGGTGACAGTGGACGCCGATCAGTCGCTGATCAGCGCCGGGTCGATCATCCGCAGCCGGTGGTCGACGTAGTAGCCGCCGTGCTCGGTGTACTGCAGGAAGCCGCGCCGGCACTGCGGGCAGCACCAGACCGTGGCGCGGTTGTACGGCGCATGCCGCACGGCCACTGGCGCCCGCGGATGCCAGGTGTCCATGCCCGGCTCCAGGCGCTCGTCGTAGATCGGCTCGTCGATGGCTGGATCACGCAGGGTGCCCACGGCCACCAGCTGCGGCGGGCCCAGCGGCACGCCCACCGACTCCCAGCTGTCGCAGCGCAGCGCGGCGCAGTGCGGGCAGCCGTCGACCGGCCCGACAGCGGTGCGCAGCGTGTCGGCGGTCAGCAGCGGCAGCGGGGGCTGGTCCATGGACTCAATCCGCCTGGATGCCGTTGTCGCGCACCACCTTGCCCCAGGTGTCGAGCTGGCGGTCGACGAAGGCTTGCGCCTGCGCCGGCGTGCCGGTGTTGACGCTGATGCCCTGCTGCGCCAGCTTGGCCGCCACCTCGGGGTTCTGCAGCGCCTTGTTGATCTCGGCATTCATGCGCGCCACCAGGACGGGCGCCATCTTGGCCGACGCGATCACCGCCCACCAGGCGGGCGCGTCGAAGTTCTTGAAGCCCTGCTCGGCCAGCGTGGGTACGTCGGGCAGCGACGGGTGGCGCTGGGCGGTGGTGACGGCCAGCGGACGGATGCGCTTGCTGTCGATGTGCGGCTTGGCGACGAAGACCGAGCCGATGGACAGCGGCACATGGCCGGCGATGGCGTCCTGCATCAGCGGGCCGCCGCCCTTGTAGGGCACATGCACGACGTCCAGCCCGGCACCCTTGGCCAGCAAGGTCATCGCCAGGTGGCCCAGGCTGCCGTTGCCGATGGTGCCGTAGTTGACGCCCTTGCCACCCGGCTTGGCCGCCGCGGCCACGTCGGCAAAGCTCTTGTACGGCAGGTCGGCATGGGCGCTGATGACCATGGGCGCGGTGCCCAGCAGGGCCACGGTGGCCAGGTCGCGCCGGGTGTCGAACGGCAGCTTGGGCTGCAGCGCCGGGTTCACGCCGTGGGTGTCGAAGACCACGCCGAACTGGCTGCCGTCGGCCGGGCCACGGGCCACCTCGCCGGTGCCGATGGCACCCGAGGCGCGGCCCTTGTTGTCGACGATGACCGGCACGCCCAGTTGCTGCTGCAGCGCCGGCTGCAGGATGCGCGCCACCTGGTCGACCGAGCCGCCGGGCGGAAACACCGCGATCAGCCGCACCGGGCCGGGCGTGGGCCAGGCCTGGGCTTGCGCCGCGACAGGCAACAGCGGCAGGCCGGCCAGCAGCAGGCTGGCGGCGGTTTGCAGGGTGCAACGGCGGCTGGAGCAGGACGGCATGGCGCGGCTGGTGGTGGCGACCGCCGCAGTGTGACCGCAAGGCCGGTGCCACCGGCTGCGGAAAGCCCGCACAGGGTGATCCCGGGTGAGCGCGGGATCAGCGGCGGGTCAGCGCCCGCGCCCGGCCTGCAACGCCGCCCACTGCGCGGGGCTCCACTGCAGCAGGTCTTCGGCGCCGGAGGTGCGCAGGTGCGCGCCGCCGTCGATCGTGACCATCTCGCCGTTGATGTAACCGGCCTGCGGGCTGACCAGGTAGGCCGCCAGGTCGGCCAGCTCGTCGGGCCGGCCGACGCGGCCACTGGGGTTCAGCGGCGCCCGTGCCTGGCTGGCGCCACGCTCGCCGGGGTTGAGCTGGCGGTTGCTGCCCTCGGTGGGAAACGGCCCCGGCGCAATGGCCACCAGGCGGATGCCGTGCGGCCCCCATTCCACCGCCAGGCTGCGGGTCATCGCCAGCAGGCCCGACTTGGCCATCGCCGACGGCACGGTGTAGGCCCGGCCGGTCAGCGTGCTGGTCGACAGGATGCTGAGCACCACGCCCGGCCGGCCGCTGGCTATCCACCGCTTGCCCAGCGCCAGCGTGCCGTACATCGCGCCGTGCAGCGTGGGCGCCAGGATGGCGTCGGCGGCGCGGGCCGACAGCGTCTCGGTGCGGGCGATGAAGCTGGCGGCGGCGTTGTTGACGAGCACGTCGATGGGCGCCCGTGCCCAGGCGGCGTCGACCATCGCCTCGACCGCAGCGGCGTCGCGCACATCGCAGATGGCGGTGTCGACCTGCGCGCCGGCCCCACGCAGGCGGGCGGCGGTGGCGTCGAGCACCGCCGCACGCCGCCCGCACAGCAGCAGGCTGGCGCCGAGTTCACCAAAGCGCTCGGCCATCGCGGCGCCCAGGCCGCTGCCGCCGCCGGTGATCAGGATGCGCCGGCCGGCGAGCAGGCCGGGCTGGAACATCGCTCAGCGCCCCTGGAAGTTGGGCTCGCGGCGGGCGGCCATTGCGGCCACGCCTTCCTTGAAGTCCTCGGTCTTGAACTGGGCGTTCTGCTGCTCGCTCTCGCGGGCCACCGCCAGCCGGATGGCCTCGACCAGGCCCTGGCGCAGGGTGTCGCGGGTGCCCTGCACCGCCAGCGGGGCCGAGACGGCGATCTCGCGGGCCAGCTTCTGCGCCTCGGCGCGCACCTGGTCCTGCGGCACCAGCAGGTCGGCCAGGCCCATGTCGACGGCCTCGGCGCCGTTGATGCGGCGGCCGGTGTAGAACAGCAGGGCCGCCTTCTGCACGCCCACCAGGCGCGGCAGCGTGGCCGACAGGCCGAAGCCGGGGTGGAAGCCCAGGCGGTTGAAGTTGGCCGAGAACTTGGCCTCGGCGCAGGTGACGCGGAAATCCGCCACCAGGGCCACGCCCAGGCCGCCGCCGATGGCCGGGCCCTGCACCGCGGCGACCACCGGCTTGCGGCAGGCGAACATGCGGATCGCCTGGTCGTAGATCGGGTTCAGCGCGCGCGGGCTGCGCTGCGGCGGCGTGGCGTCGCGGTTGCTGAAGTCGGCGCCGGCGCAGAAGCTGCTGCCCTGCGCCGCCAGCACGATGGCATGGCAGTTCGGGTCGGCCTCCAGGTCCTCGAAGGCGTCGGCCAGGGTGGTGATCAGCGGAATGGTGAAGAAGTTGTGCGGCGGCTTGCACATCTCCACCGTCGCCACCTTGCCGTCGAACGTGACCTGCACGTCGGTGTATTGACTGGACATTCGTCGTCTCCTGCGCGTGGCCGCAGCCGGTGCGCGTTAGTTCGTTTTCAAGAGGCTGGTCACAGGGTCTTGCCTGTGACGCCGGCCCAGAAGCCCGCCGAGCGCGCAGCAATCGCTGCCCGGCCCAGTTCGACCGCCCAGACCGCGTCGCTGCCGAACTCGGCGCGCCAGGCCCACAGCCGGCGGGTGGCGAAGTGCAGCGCGTGCTCGTGGGTGAAGCCGATGGCGCCGTGCACCTGGTGGGCGATGCTGGTGCCACGGGTGGCGGCCTCGCCGGTGCGCACCTTGGCCACCGCGGTGGAGAAGTGCGTGGCGGCGCAGCTGCCCTGCGCACCGCCGGGGCAATCGGCCATGGCCACCAGCGCGGCCACGCGGGCGGCCGCCACGTCACCGGCCATCAGCGCCAGCTGCTGCTGGATCGCCTGGTACTTGCCCAGCGGCTTGCCGAACTGCACCCGCTCGCCGGCATAGCGCACCGCCTGCTCCAGCGCCGATTCCAGCGCGCCGACCAGCATCGCGCTGCGCGCCGCGGCGCCCAGCGTCCACGCCGGGCGGGCCAGCGGCAGCGGGTTGGCCGCCATGGCCTGCAGACGGGCACGGTCCAGCACCAGCGTGTCCGACGGCAGGCCGGCATGGTTGGCATGCGGCTGCACGGTCACGCCGGCGGCCTTCAGGTCGAGCAGCGCCAGACGGCCATCGGCCAGCGACACCAGCGCCGCCGACGCGTGCCGCGCCCAGGGCACGTGGTGCGCCGTTCCGGTGACGGTGGCGTCGGCACCGCTGCCGCTCACGGTGAAGGCATTGCCCTCGCCCTGCTCGATCAAGGTCAGCGGCCCATCGGGCAAGGCGAAGCCGGCCAGCGATGCCAGCTGCGCCGCCACCATGGTCTCGGCCAGCGGCAGCGGCACCTGCCAGTAACCCAGGCCGCGCAGCAGCGGCCAGGCGGCGGTCCAGCCCTCGCCAAAGCCGCCGGCCGCCTCGGTGGCCAGCAGCAGGTGGAAGCCGCTGTCGGTGACCTGCTGCCACAGCGCGGCGTCCCACTCGCCCGCTTCGGCGCGCAGCCGGCGGTCCTTGTCGACCTGGGTGGAGAACAGCTTGGCGGCGCTGTCCTCGATCAGCGCGTCTTGCATGGTGTCGGTGCTCATCGGAGGTCCAGTCCCTTGGCAATGATCCCGCGCAGGATCTCGCGCGTGCCGCCGCGCAGGCTGAACGACGGCACCGCCAGCGCGGTGTAGCGCATCGCGTAGTCCAGGTCCGACCCCGGCACCGCCTGGCCGCCGAACAGCGCATGGGCGATGTCGGGCATGGCCTGCTCGACCAGGGCACCCTGGTCCTTCACCAGGCTGGCGGCCAGGGCCGGGTTCTCGCCGCGGGCCAGCATGCTGGCCACGCCCAGGCTCATCTGGCGCAGGGTGCCGTAGCTGGCCACCACGCGGCCGATGGCCTCGGCCTGGCGCGTGTCGGCCGGATCACCGGCGTCCAGCATCTCCAGCAGCAGCTGGCTGCTGCTCAGGTAGCGCTCCGGCCCGCTGCGCTCGAAGGCGAGTTCGGCGCCCACCTGGGCCCAGCCGTCGCCCTCGGCGCCGATCAGGTTCTCGTTGGGCACCCACACGTCGTCGAAGGTGACTTCGTTGAAATCGTGCTCGCCGAGTTGGTTGACGATGGGGCGCACCGTCAGCCCGGGCGAGCCCATCTCGACCAGGAACTGCGACATGCCGCCGTGGCGGTTCTCGCTCTTCTCGCCAGTGCGCACCAGGGCGATCATGTAGTGCGCCCGGTGCGCGCCCGAGGTCCAGACCTTGCGGCCGTTGATGACCCAGCCGTCGACGCCGTCACGCTGGCGGCGCGTGGCCTTGGTGCGGATCGACGCCAGGTCGGAGCCCGAATCGGGCTCGCTCATGCCGATGCAGAAGAACACCTCGCCTCGGGCGATGCGCGGCACGATCTTGGGCGCCAGCGTGTCGGGCGCGAAGCGCATCAACTGCGGGCCGCTCTGGCGCTCGGCCACCCAGTGCGCGCCGACCGGGGCGCCGGCAGCCAGCATTTCCTCCAGCACCACGTAGCGTTCGAGCGCGCTGCGCTCCTGGCCGCCGTAGGCTTTCGGCCAGGTCATGCCCAGCCAGCCGCGTTCACCCAGCTTGCGGCTGAAGGCCGGGTCGCCGCCCGACCAGTTGCGGCAGCGCTTGCTGTTGGGAATGGCCGGCATCTCGGCCGCCAGGAAGGCGCGCACCTCGGCGCGCAGCGCCTCGGCCTCGGGCGGCAGCGCGCCCGGGTTGATCGTCATGCCATGCATCTTGTCTCCGTCGATGGCTTGCGTTGGGGCGGGGTCAGGCTGGGGCAATTCTGGATGGCATTTGTTTGTCGGGCAACAAACATATGCCGTTCCGATTCAACCCCGCGGCGTGCCCGGCCGCTGTCGCCACCATGACGCCCGAAGCCGCCTCCGCTGCCATCACCACCCCACGCACCGGGCCCCTGGCCGGCGTGCGCGTGCTCGACCTCACCGCCGTGGTGCTGGGCCCGCTGGCCACGCAGATCCTGGGCGACTACGGCGCCGACGTGATCAAGGTCGAGCCGCCCGAAGGCGACCTGATGCGCGCCAACGGCGTGTCCACGGTCAAGGGCCTGAGCTCGATCTTCCTGGCGATCAACCGCAACAAGCGCTCGCTGGCGGTGGACCTGAAGCAGCCGGCGGGCATCGACGTCATCAAGCGCCTGCTGCCCACGGTGGACGTGCTGGTGCACAACATGCGCACCGCCGCCATCGAGCGCCTGGGCCTGGGCTACGCCGCCTGTGCCGCCATCAACCCGAAGCTGCTGTACTGCGTGGCCACCGGCTTCGGCGAAGAAGGCCCCGACGCCGGCCGCCCCGCCTTCGACGACGTGATCCAGGCCGCCTGCGGACTGGCCGGCCTGCTGGGGCACGACAGCGGCACGCCCGCCTACGTGCCCAGCCTGATCGCCGACAAGACCACCGGCATGGCGCTGGCCAACGCGGTGCTGGCGGGGCTGTTCGAGCGCACCCGGAGCGGCCGCGGCCAGTTCGTCGAGGTGCCGATGTTCGAGACCATGGTCACCTTCACCCTGGCAGAGCACCTGGGCGGCCTGACCTTCGACCCGCCCACGGCCGGTGCGGGTTATGCCCGCCTGCTGGCCGGCGGTCGCCAGCCCGCGCCCACGCTGGACGGGCATGTGGCGATGCTGCCCTACACCGCCGAGCACTGGCGCCGCTTCTTCGCCGAGACCGGCCGCGCCGACCTGAGCGAGAAGTACGCGGTCGACGACCGCCACGCCCGCAACGCCCGGGTCAAGGAGCTGTATGCCGACATGACCGCCATCACCCGCACGCTGACCACCGATGCCTTGGTGGCGCTGTGCGACCGGCTGGACATTCCCTGCACCCGCATCCATCCCATCGACCGCCTGCCGCAGCACCCGCACCTGCAGGCGGTGGGCCTGTTCCAGCAGCAGCAGCACCCGGTCGTCGGCCCGATGGTGGCGATGCGCCCGCCCACGCGCTTTGCCCGCACGCCGGCCAGCCTGGACCGCCACGCGCCGGTGCTGGGCGAGCACAGCGTGGAGTTGCTGCAGGAGGCCGGCTACGGCGCCGACCAGATCGCCACGCTGCTGGCGGACAAGACCATCACGACCACCCCGACGGAGACATCCCGATGAAACGACGCACCGTTCTTTCCGCCGCCGCGGCTGCCGCAGCGGCCACGCTGGCCGGCACCGCTGCAGCCCAGGCCTACCCGAGCAAGCCGATGAAGATCTTCGTGCCGTTTGCCGCCGGCTCGGGCGCCGACAGCTCGTCGCGCTTCTACGGCGAGCAGCTGGCCAAGCTGTTCGGCCAGACGCTGACGGTGGAGAACAAGCCAGGCGGCAGTGGCGTGGTGGCGGTGCAGGCGGTGCGCCAGGTGCCGGGCGACGGCCACACCATCCTGATGGGCAGCAACTCGCCGGCGGTGGTCAATGCCATCACCATCAAGAACCTGCCCTACGACCCGTTCAAGGACCTGCGCCCGCTGTACGGCCTGGCGATCAGCCCGGTGGCCTTCGCGGTGAAGGCCGATTCGCCCTACAAGACCATCGCCGACGTGGTGGCCGCGGCGAAGAAGGACGGCAAGCCGCTGCAGCTGGGCAACTACTCGGCCGGCTACCAGCTGGTGGCGGCCTGGCTGGGCACGGCCAGCGGGCTGCCGGTGACGCACATCCCGTACAAGGGCGGTGCGCAGATGCTGACGGACGTGATCGGCGGCGCGCTGGATGTGGGCGTGATCGACTTCACCGGCACCATCGAGCTGATGAAGGGCGGCAAGCTGCGGGTGCTGGCCATCACCTCGCCGCAGCGCGACCCGGGCTTCCCGGCGATCCCGACGATGAAGGAGAGTGGCTTCGCCGACTTCGAGACCGCCGTGTGGTCGGCCTTCTTCGTGCGCGCCGACACGCCCGACGACGTGGTCGACAAGCTGGCCACGGCGATCGAGAAGATCATGAATTCCGACGCCGGCAAGGCCTACCACGCCAGCCTGCCGTCGCAACCCATGCGCATGGGCCCGAAGGCGCTGGGCGAGTTCCAGCGCCGCGAGTACGAGCGCTTCAGGCGCGTGGCCGACGCGGCGGGCATCAAGCCAGAGTGACTGATCCTGTGATTGCCAAGCGCGCGCGGGCCGAGCGCCGGGCCGGCCACCAGCCAGAGGCTGGTGGCCCTCGGCAGGCACAAACCGTCCGCAGGGACGGTTTGAGTCCGGCTTCGGTCCGCAAGCCGGCCCGCCATCCCCTTGGGGGATCGACCGACGTCCCCGTCGGGCGAGGGGCTCGAAGGACCCACGCCGAACGCCGGGAAGAGGCCGAGCGCCGGCTGCTGGATGCCGCGCTGGCCATCGTCGCCCAGCGCGGCAGCGTGCGCATGACGCTGGCCGAGGTGGGCGAAGCCGCCGGCTACAGCCGCGGCCTGGCGGCGCACCGCTTCGGCAGCAAGGCCGGCCTGGTGCAGGCGCTGGCCGGCTACATCGGCGAGCAGTTCGGCCAGCAGCGCGCGCGCGGGCCGGCGCTGCAGCCGGGGCTGGCGGCCATCGTCGGCAACATCCGGTTCTATTTCGGCCGCCGCGGTGCCGCCTGGACCAGCAGCCGCGCGGTGCTGGTGCTGATGAACGAAAGCTGCATCGAGGCCCAGCCCGAGCTGCGCCCGGTGGTCAGCGCCTACAACCGCAGCGCGCTGGCCTGGTTCGAGCAGCACATCGCCACCGGCATCGCCAACGGCGAGATCGCGCCCGACAACGACCCGGCGGTGACCGCGGTGATCCTGCTGGGCGCGATGCGCGGCGTGATGCTGCAGTGGCTGGTCGACCCCAAGCTGCCGGTGAACGCGGTGCGCGACCGGCTGCTGCTGGTGGTGGAGCGGGTGCTGCACGCGCGCTGAACACGCGGCCCGCACCAGGGCGCTCCAGGGCGCCGCCCGACCGCAAGCCTGGGCAATCACCCGGATGGCCATTGCGCACGATGCGCGACAGCGCGTCAATCCAGCCTGCCGCGCAAGGACAGCGGACACACCGGAGGACGCATGCGGTCGATCACCCCGACACACGCCATCTGGCGCCTGGCCGGCGTGCTGCTGGCTGCGGCCCTGCTGCCGGCACCGGCCCGCGCCGCTGACGACACCGGCCTGAAGGTCGACAGCCTGGCGCTGCAGGACAAGCCGGTGCAGGCGGTGCCCGACGTGCTGCTGCGCCCGCCGGGCCTGAAGGCGGCGCAGCGCCAGACCCTGTCGACCGGGCAGGCACTGCCGCCGGGCACCGAGCTGACCCTGCCGCGCGGCGCCACCGCCGTGCTGCTCAGCCGCAACGACAACCGCATCACGCTGTTTCCCGGCACGGTGTTCATCGTCGGCACGGTGACCGACCGCGGCGAGAGCCACCAGCCCGTGGCGGGCAAGGCCGAATTCGACGTGCGCCGGGCACTGGACTTCTTCAACGTCAGCTACGCCCGCTTCACGGCCGCGGTGAAGGGCACGGTGTGGAGCGTGGACATCTCGCCGGCCAGCCAGACCATCGCGTTCGACGTGCGCGAGGGCTGGGTGGAGGTGGAGCAGCGCGTGCCCGTGCGGCTGCGCGGCGGCAGCGGCACCGACGACAACGACGACGACACGCAGGCACCGCAGGGCGCCGAGGTGCAGCTGGTCGACGACTTGGCCGCCGGCCAGCAGCGGCGCTACGACCTGGGCGTCGAGCGCTACCTGCAGGAGTTCGGAAACTTCGGCGAGGCCGAGGCGTCCTACCGGCAGGCCCTGGCCGACGCCGAGGCCGGCGGCAGTCCGCAGCGCCTGCACCGCGCGCTGGCCAACCTGATGGCCATCGCCTACACCCTGGGCCGGCCGCAGATCGCCATCGACCTGGGCCCGCGCTGCGAGGACGCGGCCCGTGCCACCAGGCTGCCGCAGGCGATGCAGGCCTGCGACAACGCGGTGGGCAATGCCCTGGGCAAGCTGGGCCGCCACCGCGAGGCCCTGGCGTACCACCAGCGGGTGCTGGACGCCGAGCGCGCCCGGCCCAGCGGCCGCGACGGCACCTGGACCGCCGCCGCGCTGAACAACCTGGCCATCGGCGACCGCGGCCTGGGCCAGATCGGCCGCGCCGTGCAGTTGCAGCAGGAATCGGTGCAGATGCGCCAGCGCCTGGATGGCGGGCGCGACAGCATCGAGCTGGCCCGTGTGACCGGCAACCTGGCCGGTATGCAGCGCCTGGTCGGCGCCCTGCCGCAGTCGGTGACGCTGTACGGCCAGGCCATCGAGATGGTGCAGCGGCTGCAGAACGGTGCGCCGCACCCGCTGCTGGCCAACCTGCTGGCCGACCTGGGCATGGCCCAGCTGGAACAGGGTGACCTGGTGGCGGCGATGGCACGGCTGCAGGACGCGCTGCGGATGAACGAGCAGCTGTTTCCCGGCCGCGAGCACCTGAGCAAGGCGCAGTGCATCGCACAGATCGGCTACGTGCTGCTGCGCGAAGGCCAGCTGTCACTGGCGCAGGCGCGGCTGGAGGAATCGCCGGCCATGCGCCGGCGCCTGCTGGGCACGATCGACCACCCGGCCATCGCCACCAACCTGGGCAACCTGGGTGCCGTGCTGCGGGCGATGAAACGGCCCGCCGACGCCCTGCCCCTGCAGGAACAGGCCCTGGCCATGCGCAGGCGGCTGGCCGACAACCGGGACCACCAGGCCGTGGCCACCAGCATGGCCAACCTGGCGCTGGCCCGCGCCGATGCCGGCCAGCTGCCGGGGGCCGTCGCGCTGCTGCAGCAGTCCATCGCGATGTTCCAGGCGGTGTACGGCGCGGTCGACCACCCCGACATCGCCCGCCAGCTGCACAACCTGGGCAGCCTGCAGATGCGCCAGCGACGGCCGGCTGACGCGGCGGCGTCGTACGGCATGTCCGCCGCGATGCTCGGGCGCCTGGCCGGCGACCGACCAGGCGCGGCACTGGCCGCGGCGCTGGCGGGGCAGTCGCGCGCCGAACTGGAGGCCGGCCATGCCGACCGCGCGCTGGCGCTGCAGTCCGAAGCCCTGCGCCTGCGCGAGGCCCTGCAGGGCGGGCAGCCGCACCGACAGACGCTGCTGTCGCTGCGTGCCATGGCCGACCTGTCGGCCCGCACCGGCCGCGACGACGACGCCCGCAGCTACCACAGCCGGGCCGAGGCCATGCAGCGCGAGCTGGCGCAGCGCGCTGCGCCCAGCGCGGCGGCGGCCGACGACGAGGGCGGCTGATGGCCTGGCGCAGCCTCGCCCGCCTCGCCCGCCTCGCCCGCCTGGCCGCCTGGCCGCCGTGGCCCTGGCCTTGGGCGCCGGCCTGCTGGGCCTGTGGCAGCAGGTCGACTTCCACGTCTACCGCCAGCTCTACCCGACCACCACGCCGCAGCCCGACGGCCGGGTGCAGCTGGTCGACGTGGCGACGCCGCCCGAGGCCCGCGACGGCCGCATGCAGGCCTTCCGCGAACGCCAGGCAGCCGCGCTGCAAGCGCTGGCCCGGCTGGACCCGCCGCCGCGCACGGTGCTGCTGGACATCTGGATCTCCAGCACGCCCGAGGGCGTCGACACCTTGGCCACCGCGGTGGCCGCGCTGCAGCAGCGCGGCACGCGTGTGCTGGCCGCGGTGGAGCCGAAGGACCGCCAGGGCCTGCTGCGCGGCGACTTCATGCAGCAGCACAACGCGCGCTTCTACAGCCAGGTGGTCGACGGCTTCGGCCACACCCAGCTCGATGCGGCCGGCGGCCTGCTGTACTTCCGCTGCCGGCTGGCCCTGCCATCGGCCCAAGGCCAGACCCTGCTGACCGCCTTGCCGGCGGTGGCGGTGCCGGGCGAGGACTGCCGCGAACAGACGGTGGTGATCGCACTGGGCGACGACGCCGCCTTCGCGCCGCTGACCCACCGGCCCGCGTCCGACGGCGCGGGCTTCGAGGCGCCCTTCACCCGCACGGCAATGCCCGAGCTGGTGATCGTCGGCAGCCTGGCCGCCGACAGCGACAACCACCTGGCCCGCCCCGGTCCGGTGCTGCTGGCCTGGGCGATGAGCGACCTGCTGCGCAGTGGCCAGCGTGTGGCGCGGCGGCCACTGAACCATCCGGCCGCGGCCATCGGCCTGGCCGTGGCGGCCGCGCTGGCCACGCTGCTGGTCTATCGCCTGGCCTTCCGCAGCCTGCGCGTGCGCATCGCGCCCACCCGCTGGCTGCGCCTGGCCACCGTGCTGGTGCCGCTGGCCCTGGCTGGAGCCACCGGGCTGCTGCTGGCCGGCGCCGGCCTGGTGGCGCTGGACGGCGGGCCGGTGGTGCCGCTGGCCATGCCGCTGGCCATGGCCGCCGTTGCCGCCGGCTGGGCCTGGACGCGGGCCCGCGACTGGGTGCGCGAGGAGCGGCTGCACGCCGACCTGGCCGCCCCGGGCGAAGAGCGCGCCATCACCTACGACGTGTTCGTCAGCCACGCCCACGACCCGTCCGAGCATCAGGCCTGGGTGCAGGCGCAGGTGGTGACGCCGCTGGCCGCGCTGCGCCGGCCCGACGGCCAGCCGCTGCGCATCTTCTTCGACACCACGTCGATCAAGGTGGGCCGGCGCTGGAAGGCCGAGATCGAGCTGGCGCTGCTGGGCACGCGCTGCGTCGTGCCGGTCTACAGCGCCCGCTACTTCGAGCGGCCCTACTGCCGCGAGGAGATCGAGCTGGCCGACCAGCTGCGCATCGAGGGCCGGCTGCAGATGCTGCCCGTGGCCCGCAGCGTCGACGCCATCCCCGAGCGCTGGCTGCGCAAGCTGCAGTACATCGACGCCCGCGGCGACACCGTGTTCGCGCCCGCCCTGTGTGCGCAGGTCGCCGCCGCGCTGGGCGACAGCGGGACAGCCGTGGCAGTCCAGTCAACCGTCACCCGCCCGTGCGACTGACTGCGCCGCCCGTGGGTGACAGCCCGGAGCGGCCCTGGCGCGTGGCTCAGGCGGCCGGCCTGCGCCGCACGGCAGCGCCCACGGCCAGCGCGCCCAGGGCCATCAGGGCCATCGACGCCGGCTCGGGCACGGTGGCCGCCAGCGACCAGGAGCCGGTGCCGAAGTCGTTGTTGCGGAACTCGGTGCAACTGCCGCTGTAGAAGCCGTTGGCGCCGCGGGCGCAGGTCCACCACTGGCCGGTGGCGCTGGTCATGAAGCCCAGGCCGTCGATGGCGTCGGTGCGGAATGGCGGCGTGCCCGGCTCGACGCCACCGGACGCGAAGCAGATGTTCGCCAGCTGGCCCACCGGCAGGAGGGCCGCACCGCTCCAGCTGTAGGCGTCGACCAGGTCGGAGCCGACGTAGGAGAAGCGCACGATGTCCGACGGCGTGATGGGCGCACCCAGCTGGTAGAAAGGGCTCAGCTCCAGCGTGGCGATGGCCTGGCCCGGCGCCGCGTTCAGCGTGCAGTCGGCGCAGGTGCCGTGAAAGGCAAGGCCCGGGCCGGGGCCGGGCCGTCCGCGCAGCGCGCAGTTCGGGTAGAACCATGGCCATGCCCGTGACCACGCCCTCCCCCGCCGCCCGCGCCGCCGGCTTCTGCCAGCGCTTCGGCCTGAAGCACCCCGTCCTGCTGGCCCCGATGGCCGGCGCCTGTCCGCCGGCACTGAGCATCGCGGTGATGCGCGCCGGCGGGCTGGGCGCCTGCGGCGCGCTGCTGATGGCCCCCGCGGCCATCGTGGAGTGGGCCGATGCGGTGCGCGCCGGCACGGCAGGCCCCGATGCCGGGCCGTTCCAGATCAACCTGTGGGTGCCGGACCCCGCGCCGGCCCGCGACGCGGCGCACGAGCAGGCGCTGTGCGACTTCCTGGCCGGCTACGGGCCTGCGGTGACGCCGGCCGCCGGTGACGCCCGTCCGCCCGACTTCGCCGCGCAATGCGAGGCGCTGCTGGCGGCACGGGCGCCCATCGTCTCGTCGGTGATGGGCCTGTTCCCGCCCGCCTTCGTGCAGCGCCTGAAGGCGGCGGGCGTGGCCTGGTGGGCGAATGTGTCGACCGTGGCCGAGGCGCTGGCGGCCGAGGCCGCCGGTGCCGACGTGGTGGTGGCCCAGGGCATGGAGGCCGGCGGCCACCGCGGCTGCTTCGACGCGCGGCTGGCCGAGGCGCAGCAGGTGGGCCTGTTCGCCCTGCTGCCGGCGGTGGCCGATGCGGTGCGGATTCCCGTCGTCGCCACCGGCGGCATCGCCGACGCCCGCGGCGTGGCCGCCGCCTTCGCACTGGGCGCCAGCGCGGTGCAGGTGGGCACCGGCCTGCTGCGCACGCCCGAGGCGGCGCTGCCCGCGGCCTGGGCCGACGCCCTGGCCCGCACCGCGCCCGAGGACACCTGCCTGACCCGTGCCTTCAGCGGCCGCGCCGGGCGCGGCATCGCCACCGGGTATGTGCAGGCCGCTGCCGCGCCGGGCGCGCCGCCACCGGCGCCCTACCCGGTGCAGCGCGGGCTGACGGCGGCCATGCGCACGCAGGCCGTGGCCGATGGCGACGTGCAGCGCATGCAGGCCTGGGCCGGGCAGTCGGCCCGCCTGGCACCGGCGCTGCCGGCGGCGGACGTGATCGCACGGCTGCGGGCGGGCGTGCCGGGCTGAGCCCGCCCCGCTTGCGCAGAACGGCAAGCACCATGGCCGTTTCGGCAAGCCGGGCTGCCGAAGCTGCCACTGTGCAGGCTTCCGGCTGAACGCCCGGCTGGCCAGACTCGGGTCATGCCCTGGAGACACGCATGACCGGCCACCACACCACCCGCCCCGACACGACCACCGACACCCTGTTCCT
The DNA here is from genome assembly GCA_937864045.1 of uncultured Aquabacterium sp. Lineage (GTDB taxonomy): Bacteria > Pseudomonadota > Gammaproteobacteria > Burkholderiales > Burkholderiaceae_C > Pseudaquabacterium. The sequence continues at coordinate 35,152 of CALMIF010000128.1, forward strand.
CGATGCCGACGCGGTGCGCCGCCTGGTGCGCCACCACGGCGTGCCGGCCACGCTGGCCGGCATGGCCGGCGCCATCGAGGCCGGCTTCGCCCGCTGGGCCGACTTCGACAAGTCCGCCCGCATCGCCTGCCACGCGCCGCAGGGCGTGGCCGAGCTGATGCCGATCGCCGATGCGGCGCAGTTCGGCTTCAAGTACGTCAACGGCCACCCGGGCAACCCGGGCTTGAGCCTGCCCACGGTGATGGCCTTCGGCATGCTGGCCGACATGGCCACGGGCGCGCCGCGCCTGCTGTGCGAGCTGACCCTGGCCACCGCGCTGCGCACGGCCGCCACCTCGGCCCCGGTGGCGCAGCGCCTGGCGCGGCCCGGCAGCCGGGTGATGGCGCTCATCGGCAATGGCGCGCAGGCCGAGTTCCAGGCGCTGGCCTTCCGCGACCTGGTCGGCATCACCACGCTGCGGCTGTTCGACACCGACGCCGCGGCCACTGCCAGGCTGGTGGCCAACCTGCGCGGCAGCGGCCTGCAGCTGCAGGTGTGCGCCAGCACGGCCGAGGCCCTGCAGGGCGCGCACATCGTGACCACCGCCACCGCCGACAAGGCACGCGCCACCATCGTGACACCGGCGATGCTGGCGCCCGGCATGCACCTGAACGCCGTGGGCGGCGACTGCCCCGGCAAGACCGAGCTGCACCCCGAGGTGCTGCGGCGCGCCAGCGTGTTCGTCGAGTACGCGCCGCAAAGCCGCATCGAGGGCGAGCTGCAGCAGCTGCCGGCCGACTTCCCGGTGACCGAGTTCTGGCAGGTGCTGGCCGGCGCGCACCCGGGGCGGCGCAGCGCCGACGAGCTCACCGTGTTCGATTCGGTCGGCTTCGCGCTGGAGGACTTCGCCACGCTGCAGTGGCTGCACCGCGCGGCCCAGGCGGCCGGCATCGGCGAGCGCATCGCCCTGGTGGCGCGGCCGGCCGATCCGAAGAACCTGTTCGGCACCCTGGGCGCCGGCATGGCGGCGCCGGCGGGGCAGCCGCTGGCCGCCTGATCAGAGCGCGGAGGCTTCCTCGCTGGCCCGCAGCAGTTGCTCCAGCCGCTCGCCCAGCAGCTGCGGGTGGCCGGACTTGGGCACGAAGGCGTCGTAGCCGCTGAAGCCGGCGCGCACCTCGGCTTCGTCCAGGCCGCTGTGCATCACGATGCGGGCGTGGGCGGTGCCCGGCTCCTGCCGCAGGGCGCGGCCGAGGGCCAGGCCGTCCAGGCCGGGCATCTCGACGTCGAGCACGATGGCGTCGAAGCGCAGCACCCGCGCCACCGCCAGCGCGGCGGCACCGTCGGCCAGCGCCAGCACCCGCCAGCCGCGGGCTTCCAGCGCCGCGCTCATCCAGGCCCGCGTGGTGGGGCAGTCGTCGACCATCAGGATGTTGCCGCGCCGCGTGGACACCGCGGGCCGGGGGTGGTCGGGAACTGCCATCCAGGCAGCGTACCGGCGGCACCGGCGCCCGCAAGGCCGTGCCAAGGGTCGCCACCGCCGTCCGTGCGACCTGCCACAAATGCGGGCAGGCCAGACCGTGACGACGTGACACCCGTGCTGTCCAGCACTTGCGCCCAGCTTGTCCACAGGCTTGTCACCAGCCGGGCCTCGACCCCCACCCTGGGGGGCCGGGAAAACACCAACCCGGGTCACGGCGGCAGGGCGATGCCGCAGACCAGCATCGCCGCGGCCAGGTCTTCCAGCGCATTGCCGACCGACTTGAACACCGTGCGCTGGGCGGCGTCGCTGCTGCCGGCGGCCTCGCCGCGGGCCAGCGCCGCCAGCGTGCCGCGCACGTCGGCCGGCGTGATCACGCCGCGCTGCATCGGCCCGAGCAGGTCGCCGCTCTTGGCCAGCGCCTCGTCGGTGTCCACGTACAGCGCCGCCCCCGCGAAGCAGGCGTCGTCGGCCTCGCGCATCGCGGGCGTGAAGCTGCCGATCAGGTCGAGGTGACTGCCCGGGCGCAGCCAGGCGCCGTGCACCAGCGGCGCGGTCGCCAGCGTGGCGCAGCTGACCACGTCGGCCGCGGCCACCGCGGCGGGCAGGTCGGTGGTGGCGGCCGCATCGAAGCCGTCTGTCTGCAACTGCACGGCCAGCGCCTGGGCGGCGGCGGGCTGGCGCGCCCACACCGTCACCCGCGTGATCGGCCGCACCACGCGGTAGGCCGCCGGCAGCAGCCGCGCCACCTGGCCGGCGCCCACCAGCAGCAGGTGCTGCGCATCGGCCCGCGCCAGCCACGACGCGGCCAGCGCCGACGCGGCGGCGGTGCGGCGGGCGGTGATCTGGTCACCGTCCAGCAGGGCCAGTGGTGCGCCGGTGGCCGCGTCATACAGCAGGTAGGTGCCGTGCAGGCCGGGCAGGCCGCGCGCGGCGTTGTGCGGCGCCACGTTGACCGTCTTCACGCCATAGCAGCAGCCGTCCACCCAGGCCGGCATCAGCAGCGAGGTGAAGCCGCCACCGGGGGCGCTGACCTGGTGCACATGCCGCTGCGGCACCGTGCAGCCGCGGGCGAACATGGCGCGCAGCGCCGGGATCAGGCTGTCGAATGGCAGGCCGGCGCGGGTGGCCTGGGCGTCGAGGATGCGCATGGGGTCAACGGTCGCTGGAGAGCAGGATGCTGGTCTCGGTGTTGCGGATGCCGGCGGTCAGGCGCACCCGCTCCAGCAGTTTCGACAGCGCCGCCATGTCGTCGGCCTGCAGCTCGGTCAGCAGGTCCCAGCGGCCGTTGGTGTCGTGCAGCGCCACCACGCCGGGCTCGTCCAGCAGGCTGGCGATCACCGCGCGGGTCTGGTTGCCCTCGACCAGCAGCGCCATCCAGGCGCGGATGCGCTGCGGCTGCGCGGCAGGCTGCAGCTGCACGCTGTAGCCGACGATGACCTGCGCGTCCTCCAGCTTGCGCAGCCGGTTGCTCACCGTGCCGCGCGACACACCCAGCTTGGCCGCCAGCGTGGCCAGCGGCAGGCGGGCGTCGCGGCGCAGCAGGGCGATCAGCTGGCGGTCGGTGTCGTCGAGGGTCATCGCGGTGGCGATGATCGCACCGCCACCACGCCGCCCGGGTGCCGGCGTTCAGCGCCGGCCGACCCTCACCAGCTCACCTCGCGGTCCGGCGTCGCGCCAATCTTGTGGATCGACAGGTCGGCGCCGTCGTATTCCTCCTCGGCGCTCAGGCGCAGGCCGGTCGCGACCTTGAGCACGCCGTAGACCGCCAGCCCGCCGGCAAAGGCCCACACCACGCCCATCAGCGTGCCGATGAGCTGGGCGCCGATGCTGACGCCCCCGAGGCCGCCCAGCGCGTGGCTGCCGAAGAGGCCGCAGGCGATGCCGCCCCAGGCGCCGCACAGGCCGTGCAGCGGCCACACGCCCAGCACGTCGTCGATCTTCCAGCGGTTCTGCGTCAGCGTGAACATCACGACGAAGATCGCGCCGGCCACGCCGCCCACCACCAGGGCGCCGGCCGGGTGCATCACGTCGGACCCCGCGCACACGGCCACCAGGCCCGCCAGCGGGCCGTTGTAGGCGAAGCCGGGGTCGTTCTTGCCCATCAGCACCGCCACCAGGGTGCCGCCGACCATCGCCATCAGCGAATTCACTGCCACCAGACCGCTGATCTTGGCGACCGTCTGCGCGCTCATCACGTTGAAGCCGAACCAGCCCACGGCCAGCACCCAGGCGCCCAGCGCCAGGAATGGGATGCTTGATGGCGGGTGCGCGCTCATCAGGCCGTCCTTGCGGTAGCGGCCGGCGCGGGCGCCCAGCAGCAGCACGGCGGCCAGGCCGATCCAGCCGCCCACGGCGTGCACCACCACGCTGCCGGCGAAGTCGTGGAACTCGGCACCGGTGGCGGCCTTGATCCAGCCCTGGATGCCGAAGCGCTGGTTCCAGGCCACGCCCTCGAACAGCGGATAGACCAGGCCGACCAGCACCGCGGTGGCAATGAGCTGCGGGCCGAAGCGCGCCCGCTCGGCGATGCCGCCGGAGACGATGGCCGGGATCGCCGCCGCAAACGTCAGCAGAAAGAAGAACTTGACCAGTTCATAGCCGTTCTTCGCCGCCAGGCTCTCGGCACCCACCATGAAGCTGGTGCCGTAGGCCACGATGTAGCCGACGAAGAAGTAGGCGATGGTCGACACGGCGAAGTCGACCAGGATCTTGACCAGGGCGTTGACCTGGTTCTTCTTGCGCACCGTGCCCAGTTCGAGGAAGGCAAAGCCGGCGTGCATGGCGAGCACCATGATGGCGCCCAGCAGGATGAACAGGGCGTCCGTGCCCTGCGCGATCGATTCCACGGTGTCTCCTTGCAGCGTCATGGGCCGCAAACGTGCATCACCGCCGTTGGCGCGCACCAGGGCGCGGCCTGATGCACCAGCTTCAAGCAAAGGCCGTGCCTTGATTGGTGCAGGGCGGGCGCACCGGTTTTGCGTGCGGGCACTGCGATTCGCACCGTTGTGGTGCAACTTGCACCGGGACGGCACCTGCGGTCGCCATGCGATGCTTTGGCATGGCCGACCCCTTCAAGACCTGGATCGACGCTGCGGTGGTGCAGGCCATCGCGCACCACGTGCAGCGCGGCTGGCGCGGCTTCGACGCCGCCGGCTTCACCGACAGCGCACTGCAGGGGCTGGACACGCTGGCGCTGAAGGCCCGCGTGCAGCAGGTGGCGCAGGCGCTGGCCGCGCGCCTGCCCGACGACGCCGACCGCGCCTGCGGCATCCTGGAGACCAGCCTGGGCCCGCCCGCATCCGTCGACGGCGAGCCGGAGGACTGGGGCGCCTTGCGCACCAGCGACGCCGGCCTGGCCGGCTGGGCCGTGTGGCCGCTGACGGAAGCCGTCGCGCTGCGCACGGTGCACAGCGCACCCGAGCGCGGCCTGCTGGCGCTGCAGGCGATGACGCAGCGGCTGACCGCCGAATTCGCGATCCGGCCGTTCTTCATCGCCCAGCCGGCGCTGACCTTTGCCACCGTCGGCGGCTGGCGGCAGCACCCCAGCGCCCATGTGCGCCGCCTGGTCAGCGAGGGCAGCCGGCCGCGCCTGCCCTGGGGCCTGCGGCTGCAGGCGCTGGTGGCCGACCCGTCGCCCACCCTGCCCTGGCTGCGGGCCCTGCAGGACGACCCCAGCGCCTACGTGCGCCGCAGCGTGGCCAACCACCTGAACGACATCGCCATGGACCACCCGGCCCTGCTGGCCGACTGGCTGGCCACGCACCTGCCCGGCGCCAGCACCGAGCGCCGCGCGCTGCTGAAGCACGCCAGCCGCGGCTTGGTGAAGGCGGGGGACGCGGCCGTGCTGGCCGCCTGGGGGCTGGGTGCGGCCTACCGCGGGCGCGTGGCGCTGGGCCTGTCACCCGCCGCGCTGGCGGTGGGGGACACGCTGACGATCACGCTGGGCCTGACGTCAGCAGCGCGGGAACCGCAGCGGCTGGCCATCGACTACGCGGTGCAACACGTCAAGGCCGCCGGTCACACCACGCCCAAGGTGTTCAAGGGCTGGGTGATCGACCTGGCGCCGGGCGAGCGGCGCACGCTCGTGAAGCGCCATGCGCTGAAGCGCATCACCACCCGCACCTACCACCCCGGCGCGCATGCGGTGGACGTGCGCATCAACGGCCAGGTGCTGGCCGAGGCGGGGTTCGCGCTGCGCGTTTGACTGGTGTTGCGGCTGATGCGCAGTCGACGCGCTGCTGCGATCGAAGCAAGCGATCGCCGCGGAACCGGCTCCGCCGGGCCGCTGGCGATGCCCCCTTGAGGGGGAGCGCCGCAGGCGCTTCGGGGGTGGGCGAGTCAGCGGTCGATGATCGGCCCGAAATGCTCGAAGCGCTGGCCGGCGAACTTCGTCAGCTGCAGCTGCGACACCGGGTAGAAGTCGTCCGGGCTGGTGCGCAGCGTGATGCCGGGCGACAGCATCGGCAGGGTCAGGTTCAGATTGGCGGCGATCTTCATGATGTTCTCGCGCGTCAGGTTGTCGCCGGCCTTCTTCAGCACTTCCACCGCCGCCTGGCCGATGGTGTAGCCGTTGGCGTTCAGGCTGTCGCCCACGTCGCCCGACGGGTAGTACTTCTTCATCACCGCCGCGTAGTCCTGGTATTCCTTGCTGGCGTGGTTGGACGGGTCCGACGGGTCGCGCAGGTAGGCCGACGAGAACACGCCCTGGCCGTTGTCGAAGCCCGCGGGCTTGAGCACCGAGGTGACCGAGGTCGACACGCTGACCAGGTACTGCACCGGCTTCCAGCCCGACTCGGCCGCACGGCGGATGGCCTGGGCCGCGAACTTGGGCGTGGTGATGTTGACGAAGGTGTCGGCGCCGGTGGCCTTGAGTGACAGCACCTGGCTGTCGACCGTGGTGTCGCTGGCCTCGTAGCTCTGCTGGCTGACGACCATGGTCTTGGCCTTGTCGCCCAGGCCTTCGAGCACGCCCTTGAGGTAGTCCTTGCCGAAGTCGTCGTTCTGGTAGAGCACGCCGACCTTGGCATTGGGCTTGGTCGCCAGGATGTGCTTGGCAAACGCCCGGCCCTCGACGTAGTACGACGGGATGAAGCCCATGGTCCACGGGAAGTTCTTCGGGTCACCCCACTTGTTGGCGCCGGTGTTCAGGAACAGGTGCGGCACCTTCTTCTGGTTCATGTACTTGTGGATGGCGGTGTTCTGCGCCGTGCCCAGCGGCGACAGCAGGAACAGCACTTCGTCCTCCTCCACCAGCTTGCGCGCCTGCTCCACCGTCTTGGCCGGGTTGTAGCCGTCGTCCAGGCTGATGAATTTGATCTTGCGGCCGTTGATGCCGCCCTCGGCGTTGACCTTCTCGAACACGGCGTTCATCGCCTTGCCGACGGTGCCGTAGGCCGACGCCGGGCCGCTGTAGGGCACGGTGTTGCCGATGACGATCTCCTTGTCGGAGGCGCCGGTGTCGTACTTCTTCTGGGCGATGGCGGACAGGGGCAGGCTCAGGGCCAGCGCGGCGGCGATGGCGATGCGGCGCGAGACGGGGGACACGGGGAACATGGAAACGGGATCTCCTGGCCGGATGGCGGCCGATGGTCATGGAACGGAAAGTGGCCGGCACCCAATGGCCCGGCCCGTGCAAAGCGGGCGCGATGCTACGGGTTCACCCGAGGCATCCAACATCGTCCGAAGCGACGATTGAGGCGGCCGGATGCGGTTGCCTACGATGCATGTCAACAAATTCCGCCTTGCCATGAGCCATCGACTGCCGGACCACATCACCCGCCGGCTGCGCCTGCCGCTGATCGCCGCGCCGATGCTCAACGTCTCGGGCGTCGACCTGGTGGTGGCCGCCTGCCGCAACGGCGTGATCGGCGCCTTTCCCACGGCCAACGCCCGCACGCCCGAGCAGCTGGACCAGTGGCTCACCGAGATCCGCGCCCGGCTGTTTGCCGCGCCCGAGGAGGCCGCGCCCTTCTGCCCCAACCTGATCATGCGGTCGCCGCGCATGGCCGACGACCTGGCCTGCCTGGTGCGCCACCAGGTGGAGCTGGTGATCACCAGCGTGGGCTCGCCGGCGGCGGCCGTGCCGGCGCTGCACGGCGTGGGCTGCCTGGTGCTGGCCGACGTGGCGACGCTGGCGCATGCGCGCAAGGCCATCGCCGCCGGTGCCGACGGCCTGGTGCTGCTGAGCGCCGGTGCCGGCGGCCAGACCGGCTGGCTCAACGGCATGGCCTTCGTGCGCGCGCTGCGGCAGGACTACGACGGCCCCATCGTGCTGGCGGGCGGCATTTCCGACGGCGTGGCCCTGCGCGCAGCGCAGGTGCTGGGCTGCGACCTGGGCTACATGGGCACGCGCTTCATCGCCACCCGCGAAAGCCTGGCGCCCGACGCCTACCGCGACATGCTGGTCGAGTCGTCCATCGACGACGTGCTGCTGACCCGCGCCTTCACCGGCCTGCCCACCAGCATGCTGGTGCCATCGATCCGCCAGGCCGGCCTGGACCCGGCGACGCTGGACGAGACGGTGACGCCGAACTCGGCGGCGCAGATGTTCGGTGGCAGCTCGCACGGCAACGCCAGCGAAGGCCCGCGCCGCTGGCGCGACATCTGGAGCGCCGGCCACAGCGTCAGCGGCGTGAAGCAGGTGCAGACGGTCGAGGCGATGGTCGCCCAGATCGAACAGGAATTCCACAAAGCCGCGGCCTGACCGACGAAGTGAGCGACATGCATCCGCACCAGTCCGGCCCCACCGCCAGCGCCCTGCTGCTGCGCGCCCTGAACCGCCACCCCGACCGCACGGCCTTCCGCTGGGACGCCGGTGAACTGAGCTACCGTGCGACCGCGGAGACCATCGGCCGCATGCAGGCGGTGTTCGCCGCCGCCGGCCTGGGCGCCGGCACGCGGGTGGCCATCCTGGCGGCCAACCAGGTCGAGGCCTGGTGCGCCGGCCAGGCTGCGGTGGCCAGCGGCATGGTGACCACCGCGCTGCACCAGATGGGCAGCCTGGACGACCACCTGTTCCAGCTGGACGACTTCAGCGCCACCGTGCTGATCTGCGATGCCAGGGGCTTCGGCGAACGGGCGCAGGCGCTGGCCGCGCGGCATGCGGCGCTGACCCAGGTCTACACCCTGGCCGCGGCGGACTTCGGCAAGAACCTGGCGGCGGAATGCGAACGCATCGGCCACGCGACGATGCGCGACCTGTCGCGCCACGACGCGCTGGCGGTCGTCAACTACACCGGCGGCACCACCGGCCGCAGCAAGGGCGCGGCGCGCACCCAGGCCGGCGTCGCGGCGATGGTGATCGAGAAGCTCAGCGACTTCGACCTGCCCGAGACGCCGATTTACCTGGCCGCCGCGCCGATGACCCACGTCGCCGGCACGGTGGTGCAGCCCACGCTGATGCGCGGCGGCACCATGCGCCTGCTGTCGGGCTTCAACCCGGGGCGCGTGCTCGAACTCATCGCCAAGGAGCGCATCAACCTGACGCTGCTGGTGCCGACGATGATCTACACCCTGCTCGACCACCCCGAGCTGGACCGCACGGATCTCAGCAGCCTGCACACCCTGCTCTACGGCGCCAGCCCGATGTCGCCGACCCGGCTGGTCGAAGGACTGGAGCGCATCGGGCCGGTCTTCGCCCAGTTGTATGGCCAGACCGAGGGCTACCCGGTGAGCTTCCTGCGCCGGCAGGATCACGATGTGAACCAGCCGGACCTGTTCTCAAGCTGCGGCCTTCCCACCAGCGGCAGCCAGGTGGTGCTGCTGGATGACGACGACCAGCCAGTGGCGCCCGGCGGCGTGGGCGAGCTGTGCGTGCGCAGCCGCCAGGTGATGGAGGGCTACCTGAACCAGCCCGAGCTGACCGCCGCGACCTTGAAGGGTGGCTGGCTGCACACCGGCGACATGGCGCGCGCTGACGATCGGGGTTATCTCTACATCGTCGACCGCAAGAAGGACATGATCGTCAGCGGCGGCTTCAACGTCTACCCGCGCGACGTCGAGGACGTGATCAGCAGCCACCCCGCGGTGGCGATGGTCGCGGTGATCGGCGTGCCCGACGCCAAGTGGGGCGAGGCCGTGACCGCCATGGTCGTCTGCAAACCGGGCCAGCAGGTGCCTGGCGAGCTGCTGATCGACATGGTGCGCGACCGCAAGGGCAAGGTCCACGCGCCCAAGCAGGTGCAGTTCGTGCCCGACCTGCCGCGCACCGCCGTGGGCAAGATCGACAAGAAGGTGCTGCGCGCGCCGTTCTGGGCCGGGCAGGGGCGCAACGTCGGTTGAAGCCCTGCACCATCCTGCCGGCCGCGCCATCGCCTCGTCGGTCGGTCGGTCGGTCGGTCGGTCGGAAATTACATTTGCAGGAATATAATTCGCTGCCTCCCGTCGGTTGAGCGACCGCGGGTGGCCAAGGAGCGACTTTGCGGGGCCCATCCGGGCCCCGCTTTTTTTGGCCGGCGCCAGGCCGCGCAACGGCCCCTCCTATGATTTGCACATGCCTGACCAGCCATCCGATCGGCCCGCATCGCCCCGCCCAGCCCTGTCGGCGCCTGCATCGCGTCGCACTGCGGCGGGCAACCAGCCCGAACCCGCGGCGCGCGTGCTGCGCCGCTTCCGGTCGGTCTTCAACGCGGTCAAGACCCACTTCCAGCAGGTCGAGAAGCAAGCGGGCGTGGGCGGTGCGCAGCTGTGGGCGCTGAGCGTGATCGACGCCGAACCGGGCATCGGCGTCGGCGGCCTGGCACGGGCCATGGACATCCACCAGACCACGGCCAGCAACCTGGTGCGGGCCATGGTCACGGCTGGCTTGGTGGTCGCCACGCGGGATGGCGCCGACCGGCGCGCCACCCGCCTGCAGGCGACGGCCGACGGCCGTGCGGTGCTGGAGAAGGCGCCCGGGCCGTTTGCCGGCGTACTGCCGCAGGCCCTCGCGGCCTTGGATGCAGACACGCTCGATCGGCTGGACAAGGACCTCGGCCGGCTGCTGGCATTGCTGCAGGCCGACGAGCGCACCGGCGGCATCCCACTCGCCCAGATGTAGCGGCCCACCGCCGTGCGGCGACGACGGGGAACGACGCGCCCCATCTTTGTATTTGAACAAATATAATAGACGGACCATGCCACGTCCGTCCGTTCGTGCGATGTCCGCCATCATCGTCCTCGTCCTCGTCCTCGTCCTGGTCGATGCACTGGCGATGGTGCTGCTGCACGACGCCTGGCAGGCCCGGCACCAGCCATCTGCCAGCGCCGTCCCGCGCAGCGGGCCGGATGCCCGGCAAACGGGGCGGCCGACGCCACCGCCGCCGGGACGGGCCGGCGGATGACCACCGCCAACGGGCCCGAACCCGCACCCGGCGCACGGCAGTCCGCCGCCCGGGTGGCGCGCGCGTGGCTGCATGGCGGCTGGCGTGCTGCCCAGGCCATCGAACCCGAGTTCTGGCGCAACCTGCACGGCGAACTGCTGGCCATCCGGCCGTGGATCGACCGCGCCATCGTGCTCGCCCATGCCGCAGCCACCGGTGGCATCGTGGTGGCGTTCACGCTGCTTGCGGACGCCGCGATCCATGCCTTCCGCCTGATCGAAGGCTGGGGGCCCCATGGCCGCTACCTCACCCTGCTGTGGACGCCTGCGCTGACGGTGGCCGTGCTGTGGTGGGCCCGACGCTTCGTTCCGGGTGCGCTGGGCTCGGGCATTCCTCAGGTGGTGCGGGCGCTGGACGACGACCAGTTGCAACCGGCACAGCAGGCCTGGCTGGCCTCATTGCGGGTGTCGCTGCACAAGATCGGCCTGGTGTCGGCGGGCCTGCTGGCCGGCCTGTCGATCGGCCGCGAGGGACCCACGGTGCAGGTCGGCGCCGGCGCGATGGTGGGCGCACGGCGCTGGTTGTCGCCGCAGTCGGGTATCGACAGCCATGACCTGATGGTCGCCGGCGCTGCCGCCGGCATCGCCGCTGCCTTCAACACGCCGCTGGGTGGCATCGTCTTCGCCCTGGAGCAGCTGACGCGCCGCCGCCACATCGCCCACAGTTCGCTGGTGATCGCCGCCATCGTGCTGTCTGGCCTGGTCGCGGTGGCGGTGTTCGGCAACCAGACCTACTTCGGCCGGCTGCGGGTGCAGGCCATGTCCTGGTCCCTGCTGGTGCCCGGCTTGCTGGTCGCCCTCGTGGCGGGGCTGAGTGGCGGGCTGTTCGCGCGGCTCATCGTCGTCTCGGTGCGCGGCCTGCCCGACCGCATCAGCCGCTGGCGCCGCGAGCATCCGCTGCGCTTTGCCGCAGGCTGCGGGCTGGCGGTCGCGGTGATGGGCCTGGCAACGCAGGGCGCCACTGCGGGCGCAGGCGACCTGCCGACCCGGGCCTTGCTGGAGGGGCATGGCGAACTGCCCGGGATCTACACCCTGCTGAAGTTCTGTGCCACCTGGGTGTCGGCCTGGTCGGGCGTGCCGGCCGGCGTGTTCGCGCCATCCCTAGCCATCGGCGCGGGCATCGGCCATGACGTGGCGCTGGCCTCGGGCCTGAGCCGCGAGGCCGCCATCCCGCTGATCGCGATGGGCATGGCCAGCTTCCTGGCAGCGACCACCGGCGGACCGATCACGGCCTTCATCATCGTCATGGAGATGGTCTCGGGCCAGGCCATGGTGCTGAGCCTGATGGCCTGCGCCCTGCTGTCCAGCGGCGTGGCGCGCCTGGTGACGCGCCCGATGTACCAGGAACTGGCGGCCATGCTGCCGAATCCGGCGGATGCCGCCGCGGCCCCCGCAGCCGCATCGCCCGACCGGAGAACGACTTGAGCGCCCCGCTGCGCCGTCCCCTGGTGCGGCTGCAGGGCCGGCGGCCGCAGCGCGAGGCCGAACCCAGCCGCCCGGCCGTGACTGCCACCGCCGCATCGCCATGGCCGGTGGCCTGCGCGACGGTGGTCATCCCGGCGCTGAACGAGGCCGCCCGCATCGCCAGCGTGGTGCGCCACGCGCTGGCCGACCCGGCCACCGCGGAGGTGATCGTCATCGACGACAGCTCGATCGACGACACCGCGCTCCTGGCCCGCCAGGCCGGGGCGGAGGTCATCACCAGCACCATGCTGGGCAAGGGTGCTTCGATGCGCGACGGCGTCGCCGCGGCCCGCTGCGACATCGTGGTCTACCTCGACGGCGACCTGGCCGGCCTGCGCGCCGGGCTGGTGGGCGACCTGTGCCAGCCGCTGGTGCAGGGCGCCGCCGATTTCGTGAAGGCGCGATTCGGCCGCAGCGGTGGCCGTGTCACCGAGCTGACGGCCAGGCCGATGCTGCAGGTGTTCTTTCCGGAACTGGTCCACTTTGCGCAGCCGCTGGGCGGGCTGGTGGCTGCCCGTCGTGACCTGCTGAAGAACCTGCCGTTCGAGGACGGCTACGGCGTGGACATCGGCCTGCTGCTCGATGCGCACGCCGCCGGCGCCCGGCTCGCCGAGGTCGACATCGGCACGCTGGACAACGATAGCCAGCCCCTGCACGACCTGACCGCGATGGCCAACGAAGTCTCGCGCGTCATCTACAGCCGGGCGCGCGTCGCGGGGCGCCTGCACATGGCGCAGATCACCGCCATGTACGAGGCACAGCGCCAGGCCACGGCGACTCTGGTGTCCATCCTCGCCCGCCGCCGCGGCCGCACGCGCATCCTGCTGATCGACCTGGAGGACACCGTGTCGACCGAGCACCCGCTGCGCGCGCTGGCACACGCCACCGGCCACGGCCAGGTGCTGGCGCCGTTGCTCGACCGCTCGATCGCCGGCCCCGACCGCGACACGCGCATCGCCGCGCTGTTCCGCTTCGTCCACCGGCAGCAGTTCGAGCATGTGGCGCATGCACTGCCGATACGACCCGGCGCGATCGCCTGCATCAACCACCTGCGCCGGGCCGGCTTCATGGTGGGCCTCATCTGCGACGGCCCCTTCGTGATGGCGGAAATCCTGCGGCGGCGGGTCTTCGCCGACTTTGCCCTGGCCCACACGCTGGAATTCGAGGCCGATGTCTGCACCGGCACGCTGCGGCCCAACGCCGCCTTCCTGCCCGTCGACGCCAGCCCTGGCAGCAGTGCAGCGGGCGCAGGCCACGTCATCGCGCACCTGCGTCGCGACGCTGTGCCACCCGCGGTGCAAACCGTCTGGGTGCTGGGTCAGGACGTGCGTGCGGAGAGCCTGCTGCAGCAAGCCGATCGGGCCTTCGTGCTCGACCCTGCCGCCGGGCAACTCGCCGTCGAAGCCCGAACCGGCGGCACCGTCCGCATCCCGTCGTTCGATGCGCTGACCCAGCACCTCGACGCCTGGCTGCGCGCCGGAGATGGTGACCCGGTGGCCACCGAGGTGCGCGGCTAAGTCGTCCGGGCGAGGTCAGCGCGACGACGTGTCGCACCCCACCCGCCGCAGCGGAAAGTCCACCCCCCGCGGCACGCCGCCCGCCTCGCCCTCGATGCGCGCCGCGATGCCGCCGTCGGCCCGGCGCCGGTAGGCCACGCGCTGCGGGAAGTCGGGGCCGCTGCGCTCGAAGACTGCGGCGTCGGCCGTGGCCTGCACCGCGTTGAACGTGGTGCCCTGGCGCCCGCCCGGCTGGGCGATGAAGACCAGCCCACCGGGGGACTCACGCAGTTGCATGAACTCGAACTGCACCACGCGCGCCCCCTTCAGCGTGCGCGCCATGCCCAGCATCACACCGCCGGCCGGCACCATCCACTGCTCACCCGATCCAGGCTCGTCGAGCTCGCTCTGCCAGCAGTCGGCCAGCCAGGACAGGGTGGACAGCGTGACCTGAGCGGGCTGTGCGCGCACGGGCAGCAGCAGGGCCGGAAGGAGCAGAAGACACAGGATGGGCAGGCGCATGCCCTGATTCTGCGGTTCGCCGCTTCCCGTATCCTGCGCGGCGCGGCCATGCCGCTGCACGAATCCAGGAGACACGATGCCCATGCTTTCCCGTCGGACCGCCCATGCCCTGCTGCTGAGTGCACTGGCCGTCGCCACCGGCCCCACCTTCGCCGAGGCCTACCCCACCAAGCCGATCCGCCTGGTCGTCACCTTCCCGGCCGGCGGCGCGCCCGACATCCT
>CALMIF010000129.1 GCA_937864045.1 uncultured Aquabacterium sp.
CGGTCGACCAGGGCGCGCACGCCGGGCTCGCCGCCCAGGCGCTGGAACGGCGTGGGGCCGGCCTCGGCGGGCGTGTCGTCGTCGGAAGTCATGGGCCGGCAGTGTGCCAGCCGGTGGCGCCCACCCGTTTCAGGGCGGCAGCAGGCGGGCGGCGGCCTGGCCCAGCGCCACCGCCGCGGCGCTGCCGGGCAGCGCCTCCATCACCAGCTGGCGGCGCTGCACCGACTCGCGCACCGCGCTGTCCAGCGGCACCTCGCCCAGGAACTGCAGCTGCAGCGGCTGCGCCAGCCCCGGATTGACGAAGCGGTCGACCACCGCCTGCAGCTGGGCGCGCACCGCGCGGCCATCGCCCGCGCGCCGCACCTGGTTGACCAGCAGGCGCATCGGCCGGGCCGCCTGGCTGGTGGCCAGCACCTTCAGCGTGGCATAGGCGTCGGCCAGCGAGGTGGGCTCCGGCGTGGCCACCACCAGCACCTCGTCGGCCAGCGACACGGTGAACAGCACCAGGTCGGAAATGCCCGCGCCGGTGTCCAGCAGCACATGGTCGAAGCGGCCGCGCACCTGCGCCACCAGCTCCAGCAGCTTGTCGCGCACCTCGGGCGTCATGCGGCTGTACTCGACCAGGCCCGAGCCCGCCAGCAGCACGCTGAAGCCGCCCGGCGCCGGCTGCAGCGCTTCGTCCAGCGTGGCCTTGCCGGTGAACACGTCGTGCAGGGTGACCCGGGCCGCCAGGTTCAGCACCACGTCCAGGTTCGCCAGGCCGAGGTCGGCGTCCAGCACCAGCACACGCCGGCCGGCACGCGCCAGCGCCGCCGCCAGGTTGGCCGACACCAGGGTCTTGCCCACGCCGCCCTTGCCGCTGGTGACGGCGGTGACCACGGCGCCATGCGGGCCGGGTTGGGGGCGTTCTGTCTCTCGGCTCATTCGGAATCCTGGGGGGCGTGGCCGCCCAGCAGCATCGCCCGCTCCTGCAGGCTGACATCGGAGGCGGCGGTGTGCTCCAGGCACACGCGATCGCGGCCCTCGGCCTTGGCGCGGTACAGCTGCAGGTCGGCGCGCTGCATCCACAGGTCGGGCGTGGAGCGCACCCACTGCGGCGCGAACGCACCGCCCACGCTGCAGGTGACGGCCAGCTCGCTGCCACCGGGCAGGACCACGCCGGCCCGCGCCACGCGCTGGCGCACACGTGCGGCCACCTGCGGGCCGAAGGCCGGCGGGCAGTTGGGCAGCAGCACGGCGTATTCCTCGCCACCGATGCGGGCCACCAGGTCCATCGGCCGCACGGTCTCGCTGAGCACCTGGCCGACATTGCGGATCACCGCGTCGCCGATGGCATGGCCGTGGCGGTCGTTGACCAGCTTGAAGTGGTCGATGTCGATCATCAGCAGCAGCGCGGGCTCACCCGAGCGGGCCACGCGGTCGACCTCGCGCGCCAGGGCCAGCGCAAAGCTGCGGCGGTTGGCCAGGCCGGTCAACGCGTCGCGGCTGGACAGGTCGACCAGCTGGTCGATCAGCGACTGCAGGAAGGCCGGCGAAGCCGGGTCGCCGGGCGGCACCGCCTGGCCGGCCTGGCGCAGCAGGGCCAGCGCCGAGTCCAGCCGCAGCGGGCTGACATCGCAGGTCACGGCAGCGGCGTTGGAGACTTCCACGGGGGGGCGGGGCGTCAGGGCGCCAGGACATCCGGCGCCGCCAGTCTAAGCGCGGCACGCCGCCCCCCCGCCGCAGATCTGGCCCGGGTTGCGCCCGCATTTCGGCCCATCGTGCGGGCCGCGTCTGGCCAGACTCGGGCCATGTCCGCCCTGCTGCCCAAGGCCCCACCGGCCACGCCCGCCCGCCAACCCGCTGCCACGGCTGCTGCGCCACTGGCCGCCGACCAGGAGTTCAGCTTCTCCACGGCAGACTTCGAGCGCGTGCGCGACCTGATCCACCAGCGCGCCGGCATCAGCCTGCACGCGGGCAAGCAGGCCATGGTCTACAGCCGCCTGAGCCGCCGCCTGCGCGAGACCAGCCACCGCAGCTTCGCCAGCTACCTGCAGTGGCTGCAGAACAGCAGCGGCGCCGCCGGCGAGGCCGAATGGCAGGAGTTCGTCAACTGCCTGACCACCAACCTCACCGCCTTCTTCCGTGAGGAGCACCACTTCCACGCCCTGGTCGACGACCTGAAGGCCATCGCCGGCAAGAACCCGGGCAAGCCGCTGCGCATCTGGTGCAGTGCCGCCTCCACCGGCGAAGAGCCCTACTCGATCGCGATGACGGTGACCGAGACGCTGGGTGCGTCGGCGCCGGTGCGGATCCTGGCCAGCGACATCGACACCAAGGTGCTGGCCACCGCGCAGCGCGGTGTCTACGGCAGCGATGCGCGCGGCCTGTCGCCCGAACGGCTGCAGCGGCACTTCCTGCGCGGCAAGGGCGCCAACGCGGGTTTCCTGCGCGTCAAGCCTGAGCTGGCGAAGATGATCGACTTCCGCCCCTTCAACCTGATGAGCCGGGGCTGGAGCGGTCCGGGCGGGCTGGGCGAGCCGTTCGACATCATCTTCTGCCGCAACGTGATGATCTATTTCGACAACCCCACGCAGCGCCAGGTGCTGCAGCAGATGCACGCGGTGCTGCGGCCCGCCGGCCTGCTGTACGTGGGGCATTCGGAGAACTTCACCGACGCGCGCGACCTGTTCCAACTGCGCGGAAAGACCATCTACCAGCGGGTGTGAGCCGGCGCAGCGCCCGCCACGGCTGAAGTTCGGCCGGGGGCGGTCGATATCCAGGCGAGCAAGGAAACCCCAGCCCATGATGCCTTCCACTTCCGCGGCGCGCCCCCTGGCCGCCCGACCCGGCGCCACCCCGCCTGCCACGGCCAGCGGCAGTGCCGGTGCGTCGCGGCTGGAGCGCCTGAAGGCCGCGCCGCGCAAGCCCGGCCAGGCCTCGTTCTTCTTCTGGGACGCCCACTTCCGCAACGACGCGGTCAAGGTGCTGCCGGGCGAGTACTTCGTCTACGACGAGGACCTGCTGATCACCACCACGCTGGGCTCGTGCATCGCCGCCTGCCTGTGGGACCGCGAGCGCCGCATCGGCGGCATGAACCACTTCATGCTGCCCGAGGGCGCTGGGGAATCGGGCCGCTACGGCAGCTTCGCGATGGAACTGCTGATCAACGAGATGATGAAGCGCGGCGCTTCGCGGCTGACGCTGGAGGCCAAGATCTTCGGCGGCGGCGCGGTCATCGGCGGCATGAGCAGCATCAATGTCGGCGAGCGCAACACCCAGTTCGTCATCGACTACCTGCAGACCGAGCGCATCCCCATCGTCAGCCGCGACGTGCTGGAGATCTATCCGCGCAAGGTGTGCTTCCTGCCGGGCTCCGGCAAGGCCATGGTCAAGCGCCTGGCGCCAACCCACAACGACGCCTTCGTGGCGCAGGACCGCATCGCCGCCCAGAAGGCCGCTCCGGTGTCCAGCGCCGGTGGCTCCGTCGACCTGTTCTGACAAGACCCGGACATGCCCAAGAAGACACGCGTGGTGGTGGTGGATGACTCGGCGCTGGTGCGCGGGCTGCTCGCCGAGATCATCAACCGGCAGACCGACATGGAATGCATCGGTGCCGCGGCCGACCCGCTGGTGGCGCGCGAGATGATCCGCAACCTCAATCCGGACGTGATCACGCTGGATGTGGAGATGCCGCGCATGGACGGCATCGACTTCCTCAGCAAGCTGATGCGCCTGCGGCCGATGCCGGTGGTGATGGTCAGCACGCTGACCGAGCGCGGCGCCGACGTGACGCTGCGCGCGCTGGAACTGGGCGCCATCGACTTCGTCGCCAAGCCCAAGATCGGCGTGGCCGACGGCCTGCGCCTGTTGGCCGAGGACATCACCGAGAAGATCCGCACCGCCGCCCATGCCCATGTGCGCCGCCTGCCGCCGGCCGCCGCGCCGGCGGCCGCATCGGCGCCGGGCCATCCCGCCGCAGCCGCGGCGACCGGCGTGCGCCCGGCCGCCCCGGTGGCCAGCCTGGGCCGGCTGTCGACCGAGAAGATCATCTTCATCGGTGCCTCCACCGGCGGCACCGAAGCCACCAAGGAAGTGCTGATGAACCTGCCGCACGATGCGCCGGCGGTGGTCATCACCCAGCACATGCCGGCGGGCTTCACCAAGAGCTATGCCACCCGGCTGGACAGCCTGTGCCGCATCCGCGTGAAGGAGGCGGTCGACGGCGACCGCATCCTGCCCGGCCATGCCTACATCGCCCCGGGCGGCCTGCACCTGAGCGTGGAGCGCTCGGGCGCCAACTACATCGCCCGCGTGCGCGACGGCGACCCGGTGAACCGCCACAAGCCCAGCGTCGAGGTGCTGTTCGAGTCGGCGGCCAAGGTGGTCGGCCCCAACGCGCTGGGCGTGATGCTCACCGGCATGGGCGCCGACGGTGCCCGCGCCATGAAGACCATGCGCGACGCCGGCAGCTGGAACGTCTGCCAGGACGAGGCCAGCTGCGTGGTCTTCGGCATGCCGCGCGAGGCCATCAACCACGGCGCGGCCAACGAGGTGCTGCCGCTGCAGCGCATCGCGCCGGCGTTGATCGAGCGACTCAAGAGCACTGTCGGCGCGGCGATCCACCGCGTCTGACAGCGCAAATCAGCCCGGCGGCAAAAACAGCTGCTGCAGGTCGCTCAGGAAATCGAAGCCGCGCGCGCTGGGCCACACCCGTGCAAAGTCGCGCTCGACCAGGCCGCGGGCCTCGGCCTCGGCCAGCGGCTTGTTGACGGCGCTCATCGGCAGGCCGGTGCGGGCCTGGAAGTCGGCCAGCGCGAAGCCATCCTTCAGCCGCAGCGCGTTGAGCATGAACTCGAACGGCAGCTGCGCGCGCGGCACCTCGTCGTCGTTGCTCATCGCCGTGCCGGCGAGCGCCTCGTCCATGTAACGCCTTGGCTCGCGCCAGCGCACCTGGCGCACCACGCGGTGCGGATAGCTCAGCTTGCCATGCGCACCCGCGCCGATGCCCAGGTAGTCGCCGAAGGTCCAGTAGTTCTGGTTGTGCAGGCAGCGGTGGCCCGCCCTCGCAAAGGCCGAGACCTCGTAGCGCTGCAGGCCAGCGTCCGCCGTGCGGGCGGTGATCAGGTCCAGCATGTCGCTGGCCAGGTCGTCATCGGGCAGGCCCGCCGGCGGCGCGCTGGCGAACACGGTGTTCGGCTCCACGGTCAGGTGGTAGATCGACAGGTGCGGCGGGTTGAAGCCCAGCGCCACGTCCAGGTCGGCCTCCAGCATGGCCAGCGTCTGCCCCGGCAGCGCGTACATCAGGTCGAGGTTGAAGGTGTCGAAGCAGGCGGCGGCCTCGGCGAGGGCGGCGCGCGCCTGGGCGCCGTCGTGCACCCGGCCCAGTTGCTTCAGCATGGCGTCGTCGAAGCTCTGCACGCCCACGCTCAGCCGCGTGACGCCGGCCGCGCGGAAGGCGCGGAAGCGCTCGCGCTCGAAGCTGCCGGGGTTGGCCTCCAGCGTGATCTCGCAACCCGGCAGCAACGGCAGGCGGGCGCGGATCGCCGTCAGCAGCCGGTCGATCGCATCGGGCGAGAACAGGCTGGGCGTGCCGCCACCGATGAACACGCTGACCACCGGCCGGCCCCAGACCAGCGGCAGCGCGGCTTCCAGGTCGGCGACCAGCGCGTCCAGGTAGCGCTGCTCGGGCAGGCCGCCGTCGGCGTCGGCCGGCCGGGCATGCGAATTGAAGTCGCAGTACGGACACTTGGCGATGCACCACGGCAAGTGCACGTACAGCGACAGCGGCGGCGGGTCGCCCAGCTGCAGCGTGCCGGGGCGCAGATAGCGGCTGACGAGATCCACGGCGGTCAGGGCGACAGATGCCAGGCGTCGACCAGCATCTGCCGCAGCAGCGCCGCCGAGCGGGCGCGGTGGCTGTGGCGGTTCTTCACGTCGGCGGCCAGCTCGGCCACGGTCGCGCCCAGCTCGGGGATGAACATCAGCGGGTCGTAGCCGAAGCCCTGGCTGCCCCGCGGTGCGGTGAGCACGTCGCCCGGCCAGCGGCCGACGGCCACCAGCGGCTCGGGATCATCGGCATGGCGCACCGCCACCAGGGTGCTGATGAAGTGCGCACGGCGGTCGGTGTGTGGCGCCAGCGCCGCCAGCAGCGTGGCGTTGTTGGCCGCGTCCTGCCGGAGACGGCGGGCCTCGCGGTCCTCGCCGTCGGCCACGGCCACCTCGCCCGCGTAGTGCGCCGACACCACACCCGGTGCGCCGCCCAGCGCGCCCACGCACAGGCCGGAGTCATCGGCCAGCGCCGCACCGCCAGAGGCCGCGGCTGCGTGCCGGGCCTTGGCAAGTGCGTTCTCAATGAATGTGTGGTGCGGCTCGTCGGCCTCGGCGATGCCCAGACTGCCCTGCGTCACCAGCTGCAGCGGCAGCCCGGCCAGCAGGGCCTGCAGTTCGCTCAGCTTCTTGGCGTTGTTCGACGCCAGAACCAGGCGCAGCATGCTGCGGCTCCTAGCGCGGTAGCGGCGCGGCAAGCGCGGTGCGCTGCGCAGCCACCAGTTCGCGAATGCCCTTGCCGGCCAGCGCCAGCAGCGCGTCCATCTCGGCACGGCTGAAGGCGGCGCCTTCGGCCGTGCCCTGCAGTTCGACGAAGCCGCCCGCGCCGGTCATCACCACGTTCATGTCGGTGTCGCAGCTGGAGTCCTCGGTGTACTCCAGGTCCAGCAGCGGCGTGCCCTGCACGATCCCGACGCTGACCGCGGCGACCGCGTCCTTGATCGGGCTGCGCTGCAGCTTGCCTTGGGCGATCAGCCAGGTCACCGCGTCGGCCGCGGCCACATAGGCGCCGGTGATCGCCGCAGTGCGGGTTCCACCATCGGCCTGCAGCACGTCGCAGTCGATCAGGATGCTGCGCTCGCCCAGGGCGGCCAGGTCGAACACGCAGCGCAGGCTGCGGCCGATCAGGCGCTGGATCTCCTGCGTGCGCCCGCTCTGCTTGCCGCGTGCGGCCTCGCGGTCGCCGCGGGTGTGGGTGGCGCGCGGCAGCATGCCGTATTCGGCCGTCACCCAGCCCTCGCCGCTGCCCCGCTTGTGCGGCGGCACCTTTTCCTCAACCGAGGCGGTGCACAGCACCTGCGTGTGGCCGAAGCTCACCAGCACCGAGCCCTCGGCATGGCGGGTGAAGCCGCGCTGGATCGTGACCGGGCGCAAAGCATCGTGCGCGCGGCCATCGCCGCGCAGAAAATTCGTCATCGGGAACCTCAGGGTTTCTTGAGAGACGATCGCTTGATCGCCTCGTTGATCTCGCGGATCGAGCGCTCGATCTCGGCGTCGTCGAGTTCCTCGACCGGCGCCTCGCCAGCGGCCAGGCTGGCCTGGATGGTGGAAGCGAAGACCTCCTCGCCGAGTGAGCGGGTGTGCACCACCGGCGCCTCGTCGGCGCCCTCGGCACCTTCCCACTCCAGCGCCAGCACCGTCACGTTGTCGCTCTTGGCGCCGGCCGCGCGCAGCGCCATCTCGGCCAGTTCGGGCACCGCGTCGCTGACCACATGCCGCGTCAGCGTCTCGACGATCGCCTCGTCGGCCACCGCGCCCCACAAGCCGTCGCTGCACAGCATCAGGCGGTCGCCCGGCTGCAGCACCGTCGGCCCGGCGGTATCGACCACCGGCTTGCCGGGGCTGCCCAGGCAGGTGAAGAGCACGTTGCGGTTGAAACGCTGCGCGTCCATCGGGATCGGCTGGCCCGACTGCGCCAGTGCGCCGTGCAGTTCGGTGTAGCTGTGATCACGGGTGCGCGCCAGCAGCTTGCCATCGCGCACCAGGTACAACCGGCTGTCGCCGCAATGCGCCCAGTAGGCCGACTGGCCCTGCACCACGCAGGCCACCACAGTGGTGCGCGGCGTGTCCATCAGGCCGCGCTCGGTGGCGTAGCGCAGCAGCTGGTGGTGGCCGGCCAGCACCGCTTCCTGCAGGAAGCGCAGCGGGTCCTTCAGCGTGGGCCGCGCGTCGCGCTGGAACAGCGCCGACAGCGTCTGCAGCGCCATCTGCGCAGCGACCTCGCCTTCCGGATGGCCGCCCATGCCGTCGGCCAGCGCGAACAGGCCCGCCGACCGGGTGTAGCAATAGCCCATCCGGTCTTCGTTCTTCTGGCGGCCGCCCTTGCGGCTGACCTGGTAGACGTGAAAGCGCATGGCCGGTTGCGGGCTCGCTCAGCGGATCAGGACTTGGCCCCAGCCTTCAGGCTCTCGAACTGCAGCTTCATGCGTTCGGAGAAGCTCAGCTTGGTGTAGCGCCGCTCGGTCTCGCGCGCCAGCTCCTTCTGCAGCGCGAACACGCTCTGCGGCCGGCTCAGCGGGTCCAGCGACATGCACCACTCCGTCACCTCGATCAGGTTGTCGGAATAGACGTTGCGCAGCCGCGAGAGGCTCAGCGCCAGGCGGTCCTTCTCGATGCGCTGCGGCGCGTCGTTGGGCGGATAGCCCTGCATGCAGGCGTAGATGCAGGCGCCGATGGCGTAGATGTCGGTCCAGGGGCCCAGCGTGCCGTCGCGGCGGTACATCTCGGGCGCGGCGAAGCCGGGCGTGTACATCGGCCGGATGAAGTTGCCTTCCTTGCTCAGCACCTCGCGCGCAGCGCCGAAGTCCAGCATCACCGCCCGGTTGTCGTTGGTGATGAAGACGTTGGCCGGCTTGATGTCCAGGTGCAGCATCTTGTGCTGGTGCACGATGCGCAGGCCGCGCAGGATCTCGTCGAACAGGCTGCGGATCGTGCTCTCTCGGAACACCTTGTCGCGCTTGAGGTCGCGCGCGGTGACGATGAAATCCTGCAGCGTGTCGCCCTGCAGGTAGTTCATCACCATGTAGACGGTCTCGTTCTCGCGGAAGAAGTTCAGCACCGAGACCACGCTCGGATGGCTGATCTGCGCGAGGCTGCGGCCTTCCTCGAAGAAGCTCTTCAGGCCCAGGCGGTACAGCGGCTGCTTCTCGGGCTTGACGCGGGGCGTGAGCTCACCCGCCGAGCGCTCGGCCAGCGAGGCGGGCAGGTATTCCTTGATCGCCACGTTGTGGCGGTCGGCGTCCTCGGCCAGGTAGACCACGCCGAACCCACCGGCGGCCAACTTCTTGACGATGACATAGCCGCCAACCACCGTGCCCGCAGGCAAGGGAGCGGGCTTTGGCTTTGACATAATCCGTAGTTTCCCTGAACTGGTGGGTCGATGTCAGTTTACAGCATGACCGGTTTCGCCCATGCCACGCAGGGCGCGGGCACAGGCCCCGACGACACCGCGGCGCGCAGCGCCGGCGCGGGCGTGACGGTGGAGGTGCGCTCGGTCAACAGCCGCTTCCTCGACCTGTCGTTCCGCCTGCCCGACGAACTGCGCGGCCTGGAGCCGGCCCTGCGCGAGCTGGTGGGCGCGGCGCTCAAGCGCGGCAAGGTGGAAGTGCGCGTGGCGCCGCAGCGCGAGGCCGACGGCGCCTGGCCGCAGCCGCAGCCCGACCAGCTGATGCGCCTGGCGCGGCTGGAATCCACCGTGACCGGCTGGCTGCCCAACGCCCGGCCGCTGAGCGTCAACGAGGCCCTGGCCTGGTGCCGCCAGGGTGCCGCCACCGAGCGCCTGGACGACGCGGTGCTGGCCGCGGCCCGCAGCGCCATCGACGGCCTGCGCGAGGCCCGGGCGCGCGAAGGTGCACGCCTGGTCGCCATCCTGCAGGAGCGCATCGCCCGCCTGCGCGAGCTGGCCGCGCAGGCGGCCCCGCTGGTGCCCGCGGTGGTGCAGCGCCAGCAGCAGCGCTTCCTGGAGCGCTGGACCGAGGCCCTGCAGCAGGCCGGCGCCGGCGCGGCCAGCGGCGGCGTGACGGGCGAAGCCCAGCGCGACCGCGCGCTCAACGAGGCCGCGGCCTACGCCCTGCGCATCGACGTGGCCGAGGAACTGGGCCGCCTGAGCGCCCACCTCGACGAGATCAGCCGCCTGCTGAAGGCCGGTGGCGAGTTGGGCAAGCGCCTGGACTTCCTGATCCAGGAACTGCACCGCGAGGCCAACACCCTGGGCAGCAAGTCGGCCGCGCTGGAACTGACCAATGTGTCGGTGGAGATGAAGGTCGCCATCGAGCAGATGCGCGAGCAGGTGCAGAACATCGAGTAGCCGGCGCCGGGGTGGCGCGGCGGGCAAAACCGCCCAACCCGCTCCAACCCGCCCTACCCGCCGCCCGGTGAGACGCTGCCTGCCGCCTGTGCGCCGCCTCCCAGCGCCTCGCTCACGTCCCTGAAGGCGGCGAGCGCCGCCTCCAGGTGCTCCACGATCTCCTGCTGCAGCACCTGCGGCGGCGGCAGGTCGTCCAGCCTGTCCAGGCTGTCGTCCTTGAGCCAGAAGATGTCCAGGCTCGCCTTGTCGCGTGCCACCAGTTCGTCGTCGGGGTCGAAGCGGAAGCGCTCGCCGGCCTGCCGCGCGTGCCGGTTCTGCGGCCGGTAGCCCTCGACGAAGTCACGCAGGTCGGCCAGCTTCAGCGGCCGGGTCTTCAGCGTGAAGTGCTGGTTGGTGCGCAGGTCATAGAACCAGATGCCCCTGGTGTGCACCCGGCCGTCACGCGGCGCGGCGTCGAAGAACACCACGTTGGCCTTCACGCCCTGGGCGTAGAACAGCCCGGTGGGCAGCCGCAGGATGGTGTGCACGTCGCAGGTTTCCAGCCACTTGCGGCGGATGGTCTCGCCCGCCCCGCCCTCGAACAGCACGTTGTCGGGCAGCACCACCGCGGCGCGGCCGTCGGTGCGCAGCAGGCTCACGATGTGCTGCAGGAAGTTCAGCTGCTTGTTCGACGTGGTGCACCAGAAGTCCTGCCGCTCGTAGGTCAGCGCCTCGCGGTCTTCCTCGCCCTCGGCGTTGGTGATGGTCATGCTGCTCTTCTTGCCGAAGGGCGGGTTGGCCAGCACCAGGTGCACCCGCTCGCCCGGCTCGGCGATCAGCGCGTCGCTGCGCGCAATCGCCGGCTCGCCGTCGATGTCGCCCATGTCGCCGATCGCGCGCAGGAACAGATTCATCAGGCACAGCCGCCGCGTGCCCGGCACGATCTCGTTGCCGCGGAAGGTGCTGCGCGCCAGCGCCTGCTTCTGCGTGCGCGTCAGCGGCGCGACGTCACGACCCAGCCAATGCCCGTGTTCACGCACCCAGGCGCCGGTGCCGGCCATCCAGTCATCGGCGGCCAGGAAGAAGCCGCCGGTGCCGCAGGCCGGGTCGGCGATGCGCTCGCCGGGCTTGGGCCGCGCAGGCTGGCCCAGTCGACGCCGGACGGGATGCCCACGCTGCGGTTGTACGGCGGCAGCGTTGACTCATGCGCCATCTTCAGGAACAGCAGGTAGGTCAGCTGCTCCAGGTAGTCGCCATAGCCCACGCCGTCGTCGCGCAGCGTGCGGCAGAAGTTCCAGACGCGCTGGATCAGAGTGGAGGTGTTCATCGCCTCACGCCA
This sequence comes from uncultured Aquabacterium sp., assembly GCA_937864045.1. Classification (GTDB taxonomy): domain Bacteria; phylum Pseudomonadota; class Gammaproteobacteria; order Burkholderiales; family Burkholderiaceae_C; genus Pseudaquabacterium. The sequence goes on from CALMIF010000129.1 coordinate 11,433, forward strand.
CCGCAAACGGATTGACGATGCGCACGCCGCTGAACACCGCGCCGTCCTGCATGTCCTCGCTGAGCAGTTGCGCGCAGCCGGCGGTGATGGCGGCTTGCACGATCAGCGCGTCGTCCAATGACACGCCGCGCAGCGCGTGCAGGTCCAGCGCGTCGGCGATCAGTGCCGGTCTGGCGGCCACCACCTCGAAGCGGGCGTAGAAGCCCAGCCGCTCGCGCACCAGGGCCGGCGGCAGGCGCAGCTTGCGCAGCGCCACGTTGGCGAATTCCTGCAGCACCTGGGTGGACAGCACGCCGGTGCCCTGGCGCCGGTGCTCGGCCAGCAGCGCCAGCGCCCTGGCCTGGCGCGCCGGCTCGTCGCCCGAGTCGGCGTACACCAGCACGTTGGTGTCGATGAAGCTACGCACGCAAGTTGGCCTCGTCGCGGTCGAAGCGCCAGCCGGCCAGCCGGCCCGGCGTCTGCCGCGCCGACGCCTCGAAGGCGGCGATCTCGGCCTCCACCTGCTGCGCACCGGCCAGTTGCTCCAGGTAGTCGCGCACCGCCTGGTTTAGGCTCTTGCCCATGGCCTGCACGGCCTTTCGGGCCTGGTCGGCCACACGCTCGTCGATCGACAGGGTGATGTTCATGGCTCCAGGGCCTCCGGTTGGCGTCCAGCTCACAGAACTTGTGCACACGGATTATGTGTGATTCCATGCTGGGCGGTTTGCTTTTGAGCCCGTGCACCAGCGGCCCTGCTGGCCAGATTGTCTCGACAGCGTCGAGACAATCCGCGTCCCGGCAAACAGCGCGGCCAAGCACAGCGTGCGCTGCGGCCACGGGCTCTGCAGGACGCTGACTCTGCCGACGGCGTCGGCAGAATCACGGCCCCGTCGTCCGCCGACGGCCACCCGCGCCCGCCACCGCACGGCCACCGCGCAGGCGCGCCAGCAGCAGGTCAGCCGGCTCGTCGGCCGGGTCCTGCGGCACCAGTTGGCCGGCGAAGGCGGCGCGCAGGATGTTCTGGCGCTGGGCGGCGGCTTGGGCCAGGCTCTTGTCGATGGCCGCCTGCATCGCGTCCGCCGCGGCCAATGCTTCGGCGACCAACTCGGCGATGCAGGCCTGCTCGGCGACCGGCGGCGAAGGCACGGGCAAGCTGCGACAAGTTTCGAGCGTCAAGTTGGTTTGGCCGGCCGTCGTTTTCGACCGCGCCTTCAGCCAGTTCTGGGCGACGTTGGACAGCAGATCGCTGCACAGAAACTCGCGCTGCAACCCTGGAATGGGCGCCAGCGGCTTCACGTCGGTGCAGGTGGCGATCATGTCGACAGTGACGGCGATGCGCGGGTGGTAGTCGTTGCGGAAGGCCTGCAGCACGCCCTCGGCGTCGCGCTCGCCATAGGTCACCTTGCGGCAGAAGGCGTTGCCCTGGTCATAGACCTCGCGCACCGCCTGCACGATGTCGTCGGCATGGCTGTCGGTCTTGGCGAAGATCAGGGTCTTGGGCGTCTCCTTGCGGGCCGGGAAGATCTGCGTTTCCACTGCCGTCTTCATCGCCTGGATGACGAGGCGGATCTGGCTCTTGTTGACCACCGAGCGGTCGAGCTCACGACCGGTGTAGGCGGTGTCGTCGTCGAGCTGGGCCCAGCGCCTGGCGCGGGTGGCGCGGTCGCGGTGGTCGATCCACTCGCGGGCCTGCAGCGCAGCGCCGTGTTCGGTCACCTCGGTCTGGATCTCCCACACGTCGTCCCCCACGTTCACCGCGTCGGCCACCGAGTCCTCGTAGCTGTACTCGGCCACGATGTTCTGGTTGAAGAAGCCGTCGGTGCGGTTGTCGGGCGTGGCGGTCAGGCCGACGAGAAAGGCGTCGAAGTAGTCCAGCACCTGCTTCCACAGGTTGTAGATGCTGCGGTGGCACTCGTCGATGACCACCACGTCGAAGGTCTCGACCGGCACGCCGGGGTTGTAGCGGACGAGCCGGCCGTGATCGGCCTGGGCCGGCGCCGGCACCTCGAACGACGACAGGTCGTCGGCCGCATCGTCGAGGGGCTGGCCGCTCAGCACCGCATGCAGGCGCTGGATGGTGCTGATCACCACCTGCGCATGCGGGTCCAGCGCGGGGCCGGCCAGGCGCTGCACGTTGTACAGCTCGGTGAAGGTGCGGCCGTCGTCGGGCGGCGTGTAGGCCATGAATTCCTGGTGCGCCTGCCTGCCCAGGTTGCGCGTGTCGACCAGGAACAGCACGCGCCGCGCGCCGCCGAACTTCAGCAGCCGGTCGATGGCGGTGATGGCGGTGACGGTCTTGCCGGCGCCGGTGGCCATGTGCACCAGCGCGCGCGGGCGATTCGCGGCCAGGCTGGCTTCCAGCCCGGTGACGGCGCTGACCTGGCAGCCGCGCAGGCCCGCTTCAGCCAGCGCGGGCAGGCCGTCGGCCAGGCGACGGCGCAGGCTGCGCGGCTCGGCAGCCCAGGCGGCCAGCTGCGCGGGGCGGAAGAAATGGAACACCTCGCGCGAGCGCGGCGCCGGGTCGCGGTTGTCGGTGAAGCGGGTGACCTGGCCGGTGGCTTCGAACAGGAACGGCAGCGGGTGGTGGTTGGTCGTCCACTTCAGCCGGGCGCCGGCATAGCGTTCGGTCTGCGGCTCGGTGGCGGTGAGGGTCTCGCCGGCCTCCTCGCGCTTGGCCTCGATCACGCCGACCGGGCGGCGGTCGACGAACAGCACATAGTCGGCGGGGCCCGCGTCGGTGATGAACTCGCGCACCGCGATGCCGGTGGCGGCCCCGAGGTGGGCGGTCTTCAGGTCCTGCACCAACCAGCCCGCGTCGGCCAGCTGCCTGTCGATGATGCGCCGTGCGTGCGCTTCAGGCGTCATGCAGCTGTGTCCCCCTGGGTCTTGAGCATACCTGCGGCGTTCCAGGCGACCAGGGCGGCGGTGCGGTATGTTCGCCCTTGGCCCCTTCGGCCCTCACACCTCATCGCCCCCCGCCCCAGGACCCGACCATGCGCACCCGCCGCGCCCTGCTTGCCCATTCGACCCGCCTGGCCGCCTTGCTGGCCGCGGCCGGCCTGCTGCCACCGGCGGCGCAGGCGGCCTGGAACGCCGCCGCCTTCGAGGCGCGCACCCTGCCCGAGCTGGCCCGCCTGCTGGGCACCGCCGCGCCCGCCGAGAGCCGCGAGGTGAGCCTGGGCGCGCCCGAGGTGGCCGAGAACGGCGCGGCGGTGCCCGTGGTGCTGGGCAGCACCCTGCCCGGCCTGCGGCGCCTGCTGCTGCTGGTGGAGAAGAACACCACGCCGCTGGCGGCGATCTTCGAGGTGGGCGAGGCGGTGGAGCCGCAGCTGACCACCCGCGTGAAGATGGGCCAGTCGTCGGATGTGTACGCGGTGGCGGTGACGGCGGACAACCGCCTGCTGTTCACCCGCCGGGAGGTGAAGGTCACCCTCGGCGGCTGCGGGGGTTGACGGCCATGGCAGACCCGATGCGCATCCGCGCCCAGCTGGCCGGCGACAAGGCCACCGTGCGCGTGCTGATGCACCACGAGATGGAGACCGGCCAGCGCAAGGACAGCGCCGGCCGCACGGTGGCGGCCTGGTTCATCCAGGAGGTGGCCATCACCCACAACGGCAGGCCTGTGCTCAGCGCGCAATGGGGCCCGGCGATGGCGAAGAACCCGTTCCTGCAGTTCAACCTGCGCGGCGCCCGCGCCGGTGACCGCGTGGCCGTGACCTGGAAGGACAACCGCGGCGGCACGCGCAGCGACGAGGCCGTCGTCGCCTGATCGCGGCGGCGCCCGGTCGCCGGTGGGCGCTCAGGCCATGCGGTCCAGTCGCCAGGTCAGGTAGCGCAGGCCGGCCAGCGCGCCGCCGGTGATGCCGGCCAGCGCCAGCGCGCTGCCCAGCGACAGCGTGGAAATGCCCGACAGGCCCTGGCCCACGGTGCAGCCCAGCGCGGTGACGCCGCCCACGCCCATCAGCACCGCGCCGGCCAGGTGGTTGGCCAGGTCCTCGGCGCCGGCAAAGCCCTCCCAGCGGAAGCGCCGCGTGGCCAGCGCCACGGCGGCCGACCCCGCCAGCACGCCGACGACGGTGGCGATGCCCATGGTCAGCACCTTGGAGGTGTCGCTGTAGGCCATCAGCCAGTCCAGCGCATGGGCCACCGGCGCCACCATGCTGATGGCCTCCATGCGGCGCGAGGCGGTGCCGAGGAAGGCCTCCTCCAGCGTCTGCGGATGCTCGGCCAGGTGGCCGACATGGCCCGACAGCCACCACAGCGCGACGATCACCGCGCCGATGCCGGCGCCGCCCAGCCAGACCTCGGCCTGCCGGCCCTCGGGCCGACGCAGCACCCAGGCCAGCAGCAGCAGGGCCACGGCCGCCCCCAGCAGCGCCGCGGCGGCCGGCACGCCCAGGCCCAGCCAGGGCGCGGCCAGGCTGGGCAGGTCCTGCCCGCGCGGCAGGTCCAGCGCGACCATGTCCACCGTGGCCACGCGCAGCACCGCCGTCAGGCCGCGCAGCGTGACCAGGCCGCTGATGCCCAGCACCAGCAGCACCACCAGCGACTTCAGGTTGCCCGCGCCCAGGCGCACCAGGTTGCGGCTGCCGCAGCCCGACGCCAGCACCATGCCGAAGCCGAACAGCGCCCCGCCCACCAGCGCCGACAGCCAGGCCAGGCGCGGCCCGCCATGCAGGCTGTGCCGCGCCTCGACCAGGCCCAGGGCGACCAAGGTGTTGAAGCCCAGCACCGCCACGGCGATGGCCAGCACCCACATGCGCAGGCGGGTGCGGTCGCCCATGTTCACCACGTCGGCGATGGCGCCCATGGTGCAGAAGTGCGTGCGCTGGGCCAGGGCGCCGAACACGGCCGCCAGCACGAAGGCGCCCCACAGCACGGTGCTGGTGATCGCCTGGACGTCGGGGGTGGACATGGGCGAGGATTGTCGCCGGGCCCCGGGCCCGCGCATGTTTCAACACCATGTCACACGGCGCCGCCAAGCTGGCCGGCCCCACCGGAGGAGAAACCACCATGCCCCTGAACCGTCACCTGAACCGCCACCTGATCGCGCTGTGCTGCAGCGCCACCCTCGGCCTGCTGGCCGCCGCCACCCCGGCGCAGGCCGTCACCGCCACGCCCACGTGGAACACGCTGGACGGCAGCGCGCCCCTGGTCATCGGCCACCGCGGCGCCTCGGGCTACCGGCCCGAGCACACGCTGGCCAGCTATGCCGCGGCCATCCAGCTGGGCGCCAACTACATCGAGCCCGACCTGGTGCTGACCCGCGACGGCGTGCTGATCGCCCGCCACGAGCCCGTGCTGGACGGCACCACCGACGTGGCCAGCAAGTTCGGCGCCGAGCGCAAGACCACCCGCATGCTCGACGGCGTGCAGACCACGGCCTACTTCGCCGACACCTTCACGCTGGCGGAGATCAAGACGCTGAACGCCGTGCAGACGCGCGGCCGGGTGGTCGACTACACGCGCAACCAGACCGCCTACGACGCCAACCTCAGCATCCCGACGCTGGACGAGGTGATCGCCCTGGCCAAGGCGCAGACCGTGGCCACCGGCCGCACCATCGGCATCTATCCGGAGCTGAAGCACAGCACCTACAGCGCCCAGCAGGCGGTGGCCAACGGCTTCTCGGCCACCTACTTCGAGGACACCCTGGTCAGCACCCTGCACGCCGCCTACGGCAACAGTCGCAACGCGCCGGTGTTCATCCAGAGCTTCGAGGTCGCCAACCTGCAATACCTGAACGCCCGCACCGACATCCGGCTGGTGCAGCTGGTCGACGCCGACGACGTCAACGCCAACGGCAGCATGTCGCTGGTGGCGCCCTACGACAAGCCGTACGACTTCGCCGCCAGCGGCGACGTGCGCAGCTTCGCCGACCTGCTGACCGCCAGCGGCCTGGCCTTCGTGAAGACCTACGCCGACGCCATCGGCCCCTGGAAGCCCTACCTGGTGACGACCGTGGCCGACGGCATCGACCGCAACGGCGACGGCACGGTCAACATCAACGACCGCCGCGTCGACGGCAGCACCGGCGTCATCGAGGCCGCACATGCCGCCGGCCTGCTGGTGCACACCTGGACCTTCCGCAACGACGCCAGCGGCTACGGCTTTGCCGACCCGCAGGCCGAGATGGCCTACTACATGCGCCTGGGCGTGGACGGCGTGTTCACCGACTTCGCCGACACCGGCGTGGCCGCCCTGCAGGCCGCCGCCGTGCCCGAGCCCGGCAGCTGGGCCCTGCTGCTGGGCGGCGTGGCTGCGCTGAGCGGCTTCAGCCGCCTGCGCCGCCGCGGCTGACGCAAAAAAGGGGCCGCAGCGCGGCCCCCCGGTTGATCAACGGGGGCCGCCTTGCAGCGGCCCCTGTCGCTTCAGGCCGCGCTGCGGCGGCGCCGTGCCAGCAGGCCCAGGCCGGCGCCGCCGGCCAGCATCAGCGCCCAGCTGCCCGGCTCGGGAATGGCCGCCACGCCCAGGTCGGGCTGGTCGGTGAAGAAGCCGTCCATGCCCAGCGCGGTGAAGGCCTGCACCTGGCCGCGCATGTCGCAATAGGCCGCCGGGTTGGTGCCGATGTCGAACTCGTTGGGCAGGAACACGTTCTCGGCGCGGAAGGTCCAGCCATGCACCTCCAGGCCCAGGCTGTGGGCATCGGCCACCAGGCTGGTCGGCGTGCCCAGGCGGCCGCCCACCAGCGGAATCATCAGGTTGGTGTTGGCGCCGATGCCGTCGGAATAGCCGTCGACGAAGCGCAGGCCGCCGGCGGTCAGCTTCGCCAGGTCGGCATAGCTGCGGCCATCGCCGGCCAGCACGAAGTCGAACGGCCGGCCGCTGCCGTTGAGCAGCTGCACGATGCGGATGTCGGTGATGGTGTTGAGGTACTGCAGGTTGGCGACCTCGAACGACTGGATGTAGACCGGCGCGCTGGCGGTGTTGCCGTAGTTGGCATGCAGGATGGACACCAGCCGGTCTTCCATGCGCTGCACGCCGTTGGCCTGGGCCACCGCGGCGAAGTAGCTGGGGTGCTTGGTCTCGGGATAGATGCCGATGGTGCGGCGCAGCTCGGCCGACTTGGCCTTGGCCAGGTCGATCACCTCCTGCAGCGTCGGGATGCGCTCCTGGTCGTTGAAGGCGTTGTTGGCGGTGCGCACATCGCGCAGGCGCTCCTGGGCGAAGATGTCGGCACGGATCTCGGCGGCGGTGAAGTCCTCCACCCACCAGCCGGCCACCTGGGCGATCACCTGCTCCCACTGGCAGGCCAGCGCGGTGCGGCGGCCGGCAGCGCCCCAGGCGCGGGCGCGCCCGGCATCAAGCGCCAGGTCGGCCGCCAGGGCCACGAAGCGCTGCGCATCGCCCGGGGCGGCCAGCAGGCCGCTGCGGCCATGCCCCACCAGCTGGCCGGCGGCGGCCTGGTCGTAGGCCAGCACCGGCAGGCCGCTGGCCATGGCCTCGGGCGTGACGTTGCCGAAGGTCTCGGTCAGGCTGGGAAAGACGAAGGCATCGGCCGAGGCGTCGTGCGCCGCCAGGTCGTCGCCGCTGCGCATGCCGGCGAACACCGCGCCCGGGCATTGCGCCCGCAGCTCGGCGCGCGCCGGGCCGTCGCCCACCAGCAGCAGCAGGCTGTCGGGCCGCACCTGGCGCATGGCCTGGTAGGCATGCACCAGCAGGCTGAGGTTCTTCTCCGGCGCCAGCCGGCCGACATGCGCCACCACCCAGGTGTGCGCGCCCGCGCCCCAGGAGCGACGCAGCGCGTCGCTGCGCCACACCGGGCTGAAGCGCGCCGTGTCGACGCCCCGCGCCACCACGTGCACGCCGGCAAAGCCCTGGCCCTGCAGCGCCTGCTGCAGCGCCGGTGTCGGCACCATGGTCGCCTGCGTGGCGTTGTGGAAGTGGCGCAGGTAGCCCAGGATCGGCCCCCGCAGCCAGCCGATGCCGTAGTGGCGGCTGTAGGCATCGAAGTTGGTGCGGAAGTCCGAGGTCACCGGCAGGCCCAGCCGGCGTGCCGCGCGCAGCGCCGACCAGCCCAGCGGCCCTTCGGTGGCGATGTGCACCACATCGGGCCGGCGGGCGCGCCACTGCGCCAGCAGCGCCCCGGTGGCCGGCAGCCCCATGCGCAGCTGCGGGTAGCGCGGGATCGGCAGGCCGCGCAGCAGCAGCTCGTCGGGTGCGGCGGCGCTGCTGCCGGCAGCGTCACCGGGCTGGCGCGGCCGCACCAGCTGCAGCCGGTGGCCGCGCTCGCGCAGCCCCTGCACCAGCCGGGCCACGTTGCCGGCCACGCCGTTCACCTCGGGCGGATAGGTCTCGGTGACCAGGGCGATCTGCAGCGGCGCGGCGGTGGCGGTGGGGTGCGTGGTCATGCCCCATGCTCGCCAGCGCCGGCAACAGTTTGATGACGGCGGGCCATGGTGCCGTCACCACAGCATCATCGTCCCTGGTCAGCATGGGCTGCGCGGGCCCGGCCCGCACACCCACCACCCCGAAGCCGACCCGCGAGGACGCCTGCCCATGACCACCTTCCGCGACGCGCTGCGCCAGCAGCGCTGGGACGACCACCGCTACTACCACCACAGCCGCATCAACCAGAGCCTGCACCTGCTGTCGGCGATCAGCTTCGTCGTCGCCTACGGCGTGCTGTTCATCGACCCGCCGGCAGCCGCGCTGATCGGCTGGCTGGTGTCGATGAGCGCGCGCCAGAGGGGGCACTTCTTCTTCGAGCCCACCGGCTACGACCACGTCAACCAGGCCACGCGCGAACACAAGGAAGACATCAAGGTCGGCTACAACCTGCGCCGCAAGGTGGTGCTGCTGGCGATCTGGGCCGCCGCGCCGCTGGCCCTGGCCGCCAAGCCCGAGCTGTGGGGCCTGCTGGCGCCGCACACCGACTTCACCGGCTATGTCCGCAACGTCGGCTGGATCTGGCTGTGGCTGGGCGTGGCCGGCCTGGTGGCGCGCACGCTGCAGCTGTTCGTGCTGCAGGGCCTGCAGACCGGCCTGGTCTGGGCGACCAAGATCCTGACCGACCCGTTCCACGACATCTGGCTGTACCACCGTGCGCCACTTCATCTGCTGCGCGGTGAACTGATCGACCCCATGCACCACGCGGCCTCGGTGCCGCTGAACACCGGCCGCGGCCGGGTCTGAGTCCTGGACATCTTCCGGGGCGCGGCCGCCAGGCAGCTGGCGGCGCACCCCGCGCCTTCAGAACCGATGGGCCAGCAACTCGCGCAGGATGCCGCGGCGGATCGCGAGGTTGCTCGACCGCGGGTCGGCCCACCACCAGCCGTCTTCGCGCATCTCGCGGCAGGCGCTGACGAAACGCTGTGTCACCGCCTCGAAGTCGTCGTCGCCGTGGTCCAGGCTGAACACCAGCCGCCCGGTGCCCACCCAGCTCAGCGCCAGGCCGTGGGCGCGCAGGTAGAACTGCAGCATCCAGTTGTAGCGCGCCGGCTGGGTGTAGAACACCGTCCACACCGTGCCCATGCCAGCCAGCTGCACCGGCAGGTCGGCGGCCAGCAGCAGGCTGTTCAGGCGGGCCAGCCGCGCTGCCCAGCGCTCGTCCATGCCGTCGTACATCGCCTGCACCGCGGGCGTGTCCAGCTGCTCCAGGAACACCTGCATCGCGCACATCACCTGCGGGTGGGCGACGAAGATGCCGCGGGCAAAGCAGATGTCGGCCGGCCGGTCCTCGCGCCAGCGCTTCATCAGCGCCCGCTTGCCGCACACCACGCCCACCGGCAGGCCGCCGCCCAGGGTCTTGCCGTAGGTCACCATGTCGGCGCGCACGCCGAAGTAGGCCTGCGCCCCGCCCGGCGCCAGGCGGAAGCCCATGAACACCTCGTCGAAGATCTGCACGATGCCGCGTTCGGTGCACACCGCGCGCAGCTGCTGCAGCCAGGCGGCGTAGGCAGCGCGGTCGAAGCCGGCGCTGCGGCTGCTGTCGACCAGGGTCGAATCGCCTGGCGCGGCGCTGTTGGGGTGCAGGCCCTGCAGCGGGTTGACCAGCACGCAGGCGATGTCGTTGCGGGTGCGCAGCACGCGCAGGGTGTGTGCGTCCATTTCCTTCAGGGTGTCGGTGTCGCGCGGCATGACCGGGTTGCCCGGGCCGGGCTGCACGTCTTCCCACCAGCCGTGGTACGCGCCGCAGAAGCGCACCAGGTGCGTGCGCTTCGTGTGGTAGCGCGCCAGGCGCACGGCCTGCATCACCGCCTCGGTGCCGCTCATGTGGAACGACACCTCGTCCAGCCGCGAGATGGCCTTCAGGCGGCGCACGTTGTCAGCCACCGCCGGGTGGTAGCTGCCCAGCAGCACGCCGTGGTCGTGGGCGCGGCGCGCGCCCTCGGCCATCACCCGCTGGTAGAAGGCATGGCCGAACAGGTTCACGCCGTAGGAGCCGGTCAGGTCGTGCAGGCGCTGGCCGTCCAGGTCGGTGATGACCGGGCCGTCCACCCGCTGCACGAAGCCGGGCACCGACAGCTGGCTGCGCAGGTAGGGGCTGTACTGGAACGGCACGCGGTCGGCGCCGGTGAACTGCAGGTCCGACAGGCCGTCGGCGGCCTCGCGCGTCAGCGCCAGCGAGCGGGCATGGCGGGTGGCGAACAGCGTGGACAGCCGCAGCAGCGCCTGGCGCCGGCGCGACACGGCTTCCGCCGGCGCGCCATCGCTGTTGAAGAAGCGCTCGGCATCGTAGGCGTAACCCGGCAGCAGCGCGGCCACGCGCTTGGCCATGCGGGCATGGCCGGTCAGCGACGGGTGCTTGGCCGCCGACAGCTGCAGCCGGCGCCGCGCCGCCGGCAGCGCCAGGGCCAGCGTGGCCAGGGCCACGGCCGACAGCGCAAGGGTTTCATTCATCACAGGGTCTCCGCGCAGGCCAGCCTGCACGACCGCTTCATCCGCGAGCTCAAGCCCGGCGCCCGGCTGGTGGACGCCGACCCGCAGGTGCTGTGCAGCCCCTGCGACGCCATCCTGGGCGCCTGCGGGCCGGTGCAGGGGCTCACGGTGTTCCAGGCCAAGGGATTTCCGTACACCCTGCCCGAGCTGTTCGGTGCCGACCCGGCCGCCTTTGCGCCCTACCGCGACGGCATGTTCGCCACGCTGCGGTTGACCTCGGCGATGTACCACCGCTTCCATGCGCCGCACGACCTGCAGGTGCACCATGTCACCCACCACAGCGGCGACACCTGGAACGTCAACCCGATCGCGCTGAAGCGGGTGCAGAAGCTCTTCTGCCGCAACGAGCGCGCGGTGCTGCATTGCCGGGTCGGCGCGCCCGGCCAGCGCGCGCATCCGCTGGCCCTGGTGCAGGTGGCCGCCATCCTGGTGGCCAGCCTGCGCCTGCACTGGCTGCCCGCGCCGCTGGGGCTGGACTACGCCGGCCCGGCCCAGCTGCCCTGCGACGAGCCCTTCGCCAAGGGCCAGGAGATGGGCTGGTTCCAGCATGGCTCGACCATCCTGGTCTTCGCGCCGCGCGGCTTCCGCCTGGCGCCGGGTCTGGCCAGCGGCGCGCGACTGCGAATGGGCCAGGCGCTGATGCACCTGCCCGATCCCGCCGCCGCGCCCGTGACAACGATGTGACAGGACGCACCGCCCCCAGCGATTGCAGGGGCGTGCGGGCCGCCGCGGGGCCGCGTCACGTGGCCGTCATCACGCCTGCCCACACTGCGCGGCGTCCGGCCTTCCCGCCGGGCGCGTTGTCCGGCGCCCGGTCCTCTCCTTCCCGATCCAACCCCTGCAGGAGCGCACCCCATGAAGGGTCACCAACATCCCAAGAACGACGTGTCGCTGAACCCGTCGGGCAATGACTCGATCCACGACGTCATCAGCCGCACCGACCTGAGCCGCCGCCAGTTCGTGCGCGGCGGCGTCAGCGCCGGTGCGCTGGCTGCTGCCGGCGGCCTGTCGCTGGGCGGTCTGGTGCAGACGGTGCAGGCCGCCGCCGTGGCGACCATGACCTACCCCATCGGCTTTGCCAACGTGCCGGCCAGCACCCGTGCCGTCAATGCCGGCTTCGGCAACCCGGCCACGGCCGTGGTCGACCGCGTGACCGTGCCCGCCGGCTACACCGCCCAGGTGCTGGTGGCCTGGGGCGACCCCATCGTCGCCGGCGGCCCGGTCTACCTCGGCGACGCCAGCCAGGACGCCGCGGCCCAGATGAAGCAGTACGGCATGCACACCGACGGCATGCACTTCTTCCCGCTCAGCGGCACCGGTGGCAAGCCGCTGTCCGACCGCGGCATCCTGTGCGCCAACAACGAGTACACGCACGAGGAAGTGCTGCACGCCGACGGCCAGGCCGGCGCCGGCTACACCCTGGCCAAGACGCGCAAGTCGCAGGCCGCGCACGGCGTGTCGGTGGTCGAGCTGCGCCGCACCGCCGGCCGCTGGCAGGTGGTGCGCAACTCGCCCTACGGCCGCCGCATCACCGCCAACACGCCCTGCCGCATCAGCGGCCCGGCTGCCGGCCATGCGCTGATGAAGGCGAAGAAGTACGTCGTCACCGACCACGCCACGGTCGACACCGGCACCTTCACCGACGGCACCACCGCGCTGGGCACGATCAACAACTGCGCCAACGGCGTGACGCCCTGGGGCACCTACCTCACCTGCGAGGAGAACTGGAACGGCAACTTCGGCAGCACCAGCGCCTTGCCCGCGGCCACCTCGGGCGAGACCGGCAAGCTGTTCAACCGCTACGGCGTGGTCGCCGCCGGCTTCGGCTACCGCTGGCACGAGACCGACGACCGCTTCGACGTGGTGAAGAACCCGAACGAGACCAACCTGTTCGGCTGGGTGGTCGAGATCGACCCGGCCAACCCGACCGCCGCGCCGGTCAAGCGCACCGCCCTGGGCCGCTTCAAGCACGAGAGCGCGCAGTACGTGGTCGACGCGCAGAACAACCTCGCCTTCTACATGGGCGACGACGAGCGCAACGAGTACATCTACAAGTTCGTCTGCGACGGCAAGTTCAACCCCGGCAACCGCGCCGCCAACCGCGACCTGCTGGACCACGGCACGCTGTACGTGGCCCGCTTCGACGCCAACCTGGGCGGGCGATGGATCGCGCTGGAACCGGGCACCCTGGGCCTGGACGGCACGGCCCTGCGCGACAACCCGAACTTCAGCGGCGCCAACGACGCCGAGGTGCAGGCCAAGATCCTGATCAAGACCCGCATGGCCGCCGACGCGGTGGGTGCGACGATGATGGACCGCCCCGAGTGGACCGGCGCCCGCCCGCGCATCAACGGCTGGCAGGAGATCGAGGTCTACTGCACCCTGACCAACAACAACCGCCGCGGCAGCAGCGCCACGCCCAGCAGCAACCGCGCCGACGGCAGCACCACCGCCGCCAGCGCCCGCCCGGCGGTGGACGCCGCCAACCCGCGCGCCGACAACGTCTACGGCCACATCATCCGCTGGCGCGAGGCCGACCGCACGGTGCGCGCCACCACCTTCACCTGGGACATCTTCGCCCAGGCCGGCGACACCGCCACCGCCAAGGCCGCCCATGCCTCGGGCACCAACAACTACAAGGGCAACATCAACGACGCCCCTGACGGCAGCGCCGACTACGGCGCGCCGGACGGCCTGTGGTTCGACCCGTTCGGCCGCCTGTGGGTGCAGACCGACCAGATCGGCGACGGCAGCGGCGACTTCATCAACATCGGCGCCAACATGATGGTCTGCGCCGACCCGGCCACCGGCGCCACCCGCCGCTTCCTGACCGGCCCGAACAAGTGCGAGGTGACCGGCGTGACCATGACGCCGGACGGCCGCACCATGTTCGTGGGCGTGCAGCACCCGGGCGAGGACGCGGTCGCCGCCAACCCGACGCAGTTCTCCAACTGGCCGCAGAGCCAGTTCACGGTCGAGTCCGACGGCGTCACCCCGCTGCCGGGCGGTCGTCCGCGCTCGGCCGTGGTGGTGATCACCAAGGACGACGGCGGCGTGATCGGCACCTGATCGACTTTCCACCGCAGCGGGCCACCCCGCTGCACCACTTCCTCCCGAATGGAATCGCCATGAAACTGCACCTGATGGCCGCCGCCCTGGCCGCTGCCGCCACCCTGCCGGCGCACGCCGTGCTGGCCACCGACGCCGGCAGCATCGCCGGCCCCACCACCCTGGTCGACTTCGAGAACTTCGACGGCCTGCTCACCTCGGGGCCAGTCGCGGTCGCCCCGGGCGTGGTCTTCACCGGCGACAGCACCGCCGAGCTGGGCGCCAACGTGCGCGACCTGGGCGACAACGGCGTCTGGGGCGTGGGCAACCTGTTCGCCGCCGGGGGCGTGGCCGGCGAGCTGCGCTTCACCTTCAGCGACGGCCTGAGCAGCGGTGCCGGCGCCTTCGTCAGCCACTACGCCAACGCGGTGCTGCCCTTCCCGCTGGTGATCGAGGTCTCGGCCTACGGCAACAACAACCAGATCATCGAGACCCACAGCTTCACCGTGGCCGCCGACGCCCTGGCCTACAACGCCGGCCAGTTCCTGGGCATCACCCGCAGCCAGGCCGACATCCGCTCGATCAGCTTCAAGGGCCTGGGCGTGGTCGCCGACAACCTGGTGCTGACCACCCCCGTGCCCGAGCCCGGCACCTGGGCGCTGATGCTGGCCGGCCTGGGCGCTGTCGGCATGCTGGGGCAGCGCCGCCGCTGGGGCTGAGCGCGCCTTGAACCCTGGTCCGGCGCCGGCATTCGCCCACCCCGACGGCACCGGGCAAGGGCCCCCGGGACTCGCCGGTGCCGCCTATGGCTCCGACCGCCACGGCCTGATCTGCGGCTTCCGCTTCGCGGCCGGCCAGGCCGGCCAGCCGCTGGCACTGGACCAGGCCCTGGCCTGGCTGGCCGAGGCCCGGCAGGCGGCGACTCCCGGCAGCGACCCCGGCAGTGACCCCGGCACCGACTTCGTCTGGCTGCACTTCAACCTGAGCGACGCCTCGGCCGAAGGCTGGATGCAGGCCCGGCTGCCCTTGCCGCCGGAGTTCTTCGACGCCCTGCACGAGGGCTCGCGCAGCACCCGCATCGAGGACGCCGGCGAGCACCTGGTGGCGGTGGTCAACGACGTGGCCTTCGAGTTCTCGTTCGAGCCGTCGGAAATCGCGTCGCTGTGGCTGGCGGTGCAGCCGGGCCTGGTGGTCAGCGCCCGCACCCAGCCGCTGCGCTCGGTCGACCGGCTGCGCCAGGCGGTGAAGGACGGCGCGCGCTTCGCCGCCCCGGCCGCCCTGCTGAACCATCTGCTGCACGACCAGGGCGACGTGCTGGTGCGCATCGTGCGCGACGCCACGCGCCAGGTCGACATGGTGGAAGACAGCCTGAACGGCGAGCGGGTGCGCGTGCAGCGCGCCGCGCTGGGCAAGCTGCGCCGCGTGCTGGTGCGGCTGCAGCGCCTGCTGGCGCCCGAGCCCGGTGCGCTGTTCCGCCTGCTGCGCCAGCCGCCGCCCTGGCTGGCCGAGGACGACCTGGACGAGCTGCGCCAGTCGACCGAGGAGTTCTCGCTGGTGCTGCGCGACCTGGCCGCGCTGCAGGAGCGCATCAAGCTGCTGCAGGAAGAGATCACCGCCCAGGTGGGCGAGCAGACCAACCGCAGCCTGTTCACCCTGACCGTGGTGACGGTGCTGGCACTGCCGATCAACATCATCGCCGGCATGCTGGGCATGAACGTGGGCGGCATTCCGCTGGCCGACAGCCCGCATGGCTTCCTGGTCATCGCGCTGATCGTGCTGACCTTCACCGCGGTCGCCGGCTGGCTGGCGTTCCGGCGGCGCGACTAGGTCAAGCCGGGGTGGCGCTGCAGGCCGGCACCGCCGCGCACGGCTCGCCACCGCAGCAGTGCAACGCCAGGTAGCCGAGCAGCGCATTCATCTGCGCCAGCGCCGGCCTGTAGATCAGGAACCGGCCGTCGCGCTGCTGCGTCACCAGGCCGGCGTGCATCAGCTCCTTCAGATGGAAGGACAGCGTGGGCGCCGACACGCCCAGCGTGGCGGCCAGCACGCCGGGCGTGAGGCCGGCCGGCCCGGCGCCCACCAGGGCGCGGAAGATGCGCAGCCGCATCGCCTGCGCCAGCGCGGCCAAGGCCTTCACGGCGGACGCTTCGTCCATGGCGGGCACGTCGGTCATCGCGCGGCCCCCACTGCGGCCGCAGCCGGAGCGCGCTGCACCGGCAGGCCCAGGGTCACGCCCCAGCAGGCCAGCAGCATCGTCGCCGAGCCGGTCAGCGCGCCCATCAGCCCGAACTGCTGGTACAGCAGGCCCGACAGCAAGGTGCCGATGAAACGGCCCAGCGCATTGGCGGCGTAGTAGAAGCCCACGTCCTCGGCCGCCTTCTCGCTGCCGGCGTAGGCCAGCACCAGGTACGAGTGCACCGACGAGTTGACGGCGAAGGCAACGCCGAACAGGCCGAGCCCGGCGACCACCACCCAGTCCAGGTGCGGCACCTTCATGGCCACCAGCACGGCCAGCCCGATCGGCACCACCGCCAGCAGCGCCGACCACAGGCGCGCGGCGGGCACCTCGGCGCTCAGGCCGTCGTCGCTGCGCCGCACGATGGCGGGTGCGGCGGCCTGCACCACGCCATAGCCGATGGTCCACAGCGCCACGAAGCCGCTGACCATGGTGAAGGTCCAACCCGAGGCGTACAGGAACACCGGCACGCCGACCACGAACCACACGTCCCGCGCGCCGAACAGCGCCACCCGCGCGGCGGCCAGCAGGTTGATGCCGCGGTTCTTGGCGAACAGCGCCTTGGCCGAGGTCGACGCCTTGCCCTTGCCCATCAGCGGCGGCACGAAGGCGACCACGCCGGTCAGCACCACCGCCAGCAGCGCGGCCATGGTCCACAGCGCCGCCTGGAAACCCAGGCCCTGCAGCAGCAGGCCGCCCAGGAAGAAGCCCACGCCCTTCATCGCGTTCTTGCTGCCGGTGAAGAAGGCGACCCACTTGAAGAGCTGGCCCGAGGCCTCGCCCGCCGTGGCCTTGATGGCGGATTTGCTGGCGGTCTTGGTCAGGTCCTTGGCCACGCCGCAGATGCCCTGCGCGCCGACGACCCAGGCCACCGACAGCGCCACCGACCAGGCGGGCGACAGCGCCGACATCAGCAGGAAGCCGGTGATCTCGGTCGCCAGGCCGACCATCAACATGCGCTTGATGCCGTGGCGCGTGGCCAGCCAGCCGCCGACCAGGTTGGCGACGATGCCCATCGCCTCGTACAGCAGGAACAGGAAGGCCAGCGTGAACGGCGAGTAGCCCAGCCGGTAGAAGTGCAGCAGCACCAGCATGCGCAAGGCACCGTCACTGAGCGTGAAGCCCCAGTAGGCCGCCGTGACGATGGCGTAGTTCCTGGCCCCTCGCCCGGCGGGTACGCCGGTCGATCCCCCGAGGGGATGCGGGCCGGCTTGGGGCGGCCCGGCGCTCGGCCCGCGGGTGCTGTCGCGGCCCACGATCAGATGCCCTGCTGCTGCATGTGGCAGGCCAGGTCGACCATCCGGCAGGCATAGCCCATCTCGTTGTCGTACCAGGCGTAGACCTTCAGCAGCGTGCCGTCGGTGACCAGGGTCGACAGTGCATCGACGATGCTGCTGCGGGTGTCGCGGGCGTGGTCGACGCTGACCAGGGGACGCGTTTCGTAGCCCAGGATGCCGGCCAGCGGGCCGCGGGCGGCGTCGGCGAACAGCTGGTTCACCTCCTCGGCGGTGGTGGCGCGCTGCAGCTCGAACACGCAGTCGGTCAGCGAGGCATTGAGCACCGGCGCCCGCACGGCGTGGCCGTTGAGCTTGCCTTTCAATTCGGGGTAGATCAGCGCGATGGCGGTGGCGCTGCCGGTGGTCGTGGGCGCCAGGCTCAGCATCGCACTGCGGGCACGGCGCAGGTCCTTGTGCGGCGCATCCACCACCAGATTGGTGTTGGTCGGAGCGTGGATGGTGGTGATCTGGCCGTGGCGGATGCCGATGGCTTCATGCACCACCTTCACCACCGGCGCCAGGCAGTTGGTGGTGCAGGACGCGGCCGTGACGATGCGGTCCTTCGCCGGGTCGTACAGGTGATCGTTGATGCCGACCACGATGTTGAGCACGTTGCCCACCTTCACCGGCGCGGCAACGATCACCCGCCTGGCGCCGCGGTCGAGGTGGCCCTGCAGGGTCTCGGGTGTCAGGAACTTGCCGGTGCATTCCAGCACCAGGTCCACGCCCAGGTCGCCCCAGGGAATGTCGGCCGCCGCGGCATGCGACGAGAAGCCCAGGCGCTGGCCGTTGATGTGCAGTGCGTCGTCGCCGTCGGCGGCGATGTCGGCGCGCCAGCGGCCTTGCACGCTGTCGAACTGCAGCAGGTGGGCGGTGGCGGCGGCGCCGCCCTTGAGCTCATTGCAGTGCACCACGGCCAGCCGGTTGCTGGCGCGTGGGTCGTCCAGCGGGCGCTCGGCCGCGCCCATGGCCGCGCGCAATGCCAGCCGCCCGATGCGGCCCATGCCGTTGATGCCGACTTTCATGGTGCTGTCCTCGTCTCGCTTGAGATTTCGATGATCGTTGAATTATGCGGCGACTGGATGACGGATCCATGACGGCCCGGGCCAGCCGCCATCACGGATCTGACACGCCGGCTTCACCGGCGGGTCATCGCCGGCGGCAACCATGCGGCACATGCAACCCACTGCCCGTCCGCAGATGCCGAGGCCCGAGCGGCAGCGGCCCGACGCCTTCCCGCCCGTCACCTGCCCCGCCAGCCACCCGGCGGCCGCGCCGCAGCCGCAGGACGGCGCGCTGCGCCTGGAGGCCGTGTGGGCCCGCCATGCCGACGAGGTGCGCGAGGCCCAGCGCCTGCGCCACCGTGTCTTCGTCGGCGAGATGGGCGCCCGCCTGGCGCCACCGCCGGGCACGCCGCCAGGGCTGGATGCCGACGCCTTCGACGACCACTGCGAGCACCTGCTGGTGCGCATTGCCGAGACCGACCACGCACCGGCCCGGGTGGTCGGCACCTACCGGGTGCTGACGGCCAGCGCCGCCCGCCGCGCCGGTGGCCTCTACACCGAGCAGGAATTCGACCTGGCGCCGCTGGACGCGCTGCGCCCGCGCATCGCCGAGCTGGGCCGCTCCTGCACCGACCCGGCCTTCCGCCAGGGCGGCGTGATCCTGATGCTGTGGTCGGCGCTGGCCGGCTTCATGCAGCGCAACCGGCTGGACCTGACCGTGGGCTGCGCCAGCGTGCCCATGGCCGATGGCGGCCACACCGCCGCCAGCCTGTGGCAACTGCTGCGCGGCAATCACCTGGCCGCGCCGCACCTGCAGGTGCAGCCGCGCCTGCCACTGCCGCTGCAGCATTTGCGCAGCGACCTGGCGGTGCAGCCGCCGCCGCTGATCAAGGGCTACCTGAAGTGCGGCGGCCGCCTGCTGGGGCCGCCGGCCTGGGACCCCGACTTCGGCACCGCCGACCTGCCGATGCTGCTGGACCTGGCCGACCTGCCGGACGCGTACCGCCGGCGTTTTGCCGCAGGCTGAAGACCCGCCGCACGCCAGCAGCGACACCACCGCACAAGAGCAAGAACAAGGCCGGGCCGCAAGCCCGGCCTTTTCTCGTTCTGGCGGTCGACGGCCCCGCAGCATCAATGGTCCTCAATCATTCATATGGTATAAATCATTTACACCATTGAGAAGTCTGCATGACCATCGCATCGGCCACCATCGACCCCACCGCGGACAGCGCCACGGCCACCGGCAGCGACGCCGCTGCCGGCGCCGACCAGGCCGGCACGCCGGCCACCGCCGCAGCGCCGGGCGCCGAGGCTGTACCGGCACCGGCTGCACCCGCTGCCGCCCAGCCGCCGAAGGCCGCGACGCCTGTGGCCGTGGCGCAGCCCGCCAAGGCTGCCAAGCCGGTCAAGACCGACAAGGCGCCCAAGCTCGCCAAGCCGATGAAGGTGGAGAAGGCCGAAAAGACCGTGAAGGTCGTGAAGGCCGAGAAGCCCGTGAAGCCGGCCAAGCCCGCCAAGGCGCAGAAGCCCGCGCCGGCTGCCGCCAAGCCCTCACCCGCCACCGCCGATGCTGCGCAGAAGGCCGCCAACCCGAAGGAGAAGCTGGTGCGCGACAGCTTCACCATGCCGCGCTCGGACTTCGCCCTGGTGCAGCAGTTGAAGGACCGCGCGATGGGCTTCCGCCACGCAGCCAAGAAGAGCGAGTTGCTGCGCGCCGGCCTGCATGCCCTGGCCCGGCTGGACACCGCCACGCTGCAGGCCCTGCTGGGCGCCCTGCCGGCGCTCAAGAGCGGCCGGCCGCGCAAAGGCGGCTGAGGAACCGCGACTGACGCCCAACGCCGACTGCGGACGGGCGCGCCGCGTCAGTCAGCGGCCAGCGCGTAGTGGCCGACCACCTGTTCGCGCCCCAGGCTGACCAGGGTCAGCACCAGCCGCTGGCCGCTGCGCAGGCTGGCCAGCGACAGGCCCTCGGCGCAGCGCGTGCTGCGGGTCAGCGTCCACACCACCTGCTGCGCGTCGGCCACATCGGCCAGGCCGGTGGCCGGCAGCACTTCGACGACGGTGCCGGTCAAGGGTTGGGTGAGGACGTCGGTGGCGATCATGGAAGCGGCAAAAACGCGAAAAGCAACTGCTTCAGTGTAGCGAACGGGCCACCCGAACTCATGGTTAACCCTTGATTCCGGGTGAGCCGCCCACCGGCCGCTCAGGCGCGCCGGCGCGCCACCAGCGGAAGGGCCGCCAGGCCGGCCAGCCACAGCAGCCAGGTGCCGGGCTCGGGCACCGGCGCGGTGTAGCCGGCGATGTCGGCGGTGTAGGCATGCAGCACGCCGGGCAGCAGGGCATAACCCGCCGTCAACGCGGCCGGCGCACCGCCGCTGGTGAAGCTGCAGCCGCTGACCTGGCCCACCGGGCACTGGATCGAGCCGGCGTACGGGTCGGCATCGCTGAAGCGGAAGTAGACGTCGAACTGCACGTTGCTGCCGTTCTGGGTCACGCTGTAGTCGTTGTCGGTGCCGGCCAGCACCAGGTACTTGCCATTGGCCAGCTGCGGGCCCACGGCCAGTCCTTCCCACTTCTCGGGCGACTTGTTGCCCAGCGCGGCCAGGGTGTTGGCGTCCAGGTCCATCACCTTGGCGCCCTTGGCCACGGCCGTGAAGCCGGCCGGCAGGCTGCCGTTGGCCGGCAGCGCGATGCCGCTCACGTCGCTGGCTTGCGACAGGTCGATCTCGAAGACGTTCTTGTCCGGGCTGGCCACCGTGGCGCCGACACCGACACCGCGGTTGTTGCGCTCCAGCACCAGGAAACGCTCGCCGCCCAGGGCCACCAGGGCCGAGATGCCACGGCCCTGGCCGCTGCTGTCCAGCTTGTAGGCGTACTGGCCCACGGCCTCGCCGGTGCCGGTGTCGAACTTGACGATGCGGGTGTACTGGCCGCGGCTGGCGCTGGTCCAGCCGTCCTGCACGGTGCCGTTCTGCAGCATGGCGTAGGCGAAGCGACCATCGGGGCTGATGGCCAGGCCCTCGAAGCCGCGGTTGCCCTCGCGGCCGGCCACCAGGCTGGCCGCGCCGGCGTTGTAGTCGACGACGGTGCTGCCCGGGGTGGCGCCGCTGACACGCGGCACCAGGTTGGCCGGCAGCACATAGTCGCGCACGCGCCGGCCGTGGCGGTCGAGTTCGTAGACCGAGGGCCCGTACTCGTCGCTGACGATGAAGTTGCCGTTGCGCGGGTTCAGCACCAGGCCCTCGGGGTCGAAGGCGCTGCCGATCTGGCTGGCCGGGTTGGGCGCCAGGCCGTTCAGCGGCGTGCCGCCGGCGCTGAACTGCACCGTCTGCGTGATGCGGAAGTTGGAGATGGCGCCGGTGGTCGCGTTCACGTCGAGCGTGAAGCGCTGCAGCCGCGTGCCGTAGGGCAGCGTGCCGCCGCCTGGGCCACGGTCGGACAGGCCCCACCAGGCGTTGCTGGCGCGGTCGTAGTAGAGGTCGGAGAAGAAGCCGACGCGGCGGTCGAAGTCGCTGCCGCTGCTCAGGTCGAGGCTGTCACCGGCGATGCTGATGCCGTTGACGAAGCTGACGTTGGACAGCGACTGCGCGGCGGCAGGCAGGCTGGCGGCCAGGGCCAGCAGCGACAGGGCGAAGGTGTGACGGGGAGTGGGCATGGTCGGCAGCAATCAAGCGGAAACACGGCACGCTAGGCAGCCGCCATGACAGTGCCGTGACAGACCGCACGGATCCCCCGGACCCCGGGGCGCCTCATGCCGCCGGCGCGCAAGCACATGCGGCCTGCGGCGGTGCCCCGGAGACGGCCACTAGACTGCGAGGTCCGCCGCTCGACGGCCCGGCCTGCCCTGATCGCCCACCATGACTTTCGCCCCGCCAACCAAGCGCCGCCGCGCGCTGTCCGCCCTGGCCGCCACCGTGGCCGCCTTGATCGCCCCGCTGCCGGCGCTGGCCCAGGCCGCCTGGCCCCAGCGCCCGGTCACGCTGTACATGGGCTTTCCGGCCGGCTCGGGCGTGGACGTGGTGGCCCGCGCCATCCAGGAGCCGCTGGGCAAGCTGCTGGGCCAGCCGGTGATCATCGACTACAAGCCCGGCGCGGCCGGCAACATCGCCAGCGACTTCGTCGCCAAGGCCCGGCCCGACGGCCACACCCTGCTGTTCGGCACCGCGGCCACCCACGGCAGCAATGCGGCGCTGTACAAGAACCTGCCCTTCGACGTCGAGGCCGACTTCGTTGCGGTGGCGCCGATCCTGGACGTGGCCAATGCGCTGATGGTCAACACCGACGTGATCCCGGCCAAGACGCTGGCCGAGTTCGTCGCGCTGATCAAGGCCAACCCGGGCAAGTACAACTACGCGTCCACCGGCAACGGCGCGGGCACGCACATGGCGTTTGCCGAGTTCAACAGCCGCCTGGGGCTGGACCTGGTGCACGTGCCCTACAAGGGCGGGCCCGAGGCCATCACCGCGGTGCTGCGCGGCGAGACCTGCTGCATCATGAACCAGGTGCAGACCGCGCTGCCGCACCTGGCCTCCGGCAAGGTGCGCCTGCTGGCGCTGACCACGCCCAGGCCGCTGACCGCCGTGGCCGCCGTGAAGGACGTGCCCACCATCGCCAGCAGCGGCCTGCCCGGCACGGCCGGCTTCGACAGCTCGATCTGGTTCGGCGTGTTCGCGCCCAAGGGCACGCCGCCGGAGGTCGTCAACACGCTGAACACCGCCATCCAGACGGTGCTGAAGCAGCCCGAGGTGGCCCAGCGCTTCGAGGCCCAGGGCAACACGCTGCGGCTGGAATCGCCCGAGCAGTTCCGCCGCACGGTGCAGGCCAACCGCCGCAAGTGGGCCGAGGTGGTGCGGCAGGCCAACATCCACTTGGACTGAGGGGCGGGCCATGGCTGGACACGCAGACGCCCCGGCGCCATCGGCCTGGGCACCGGTGCCGACCTTCACCCCGCTGCCGCCGGTGCCCGCCACCGCGCCGGACGCGGCCATCGGCCTGGACGCGCTGGCCACGCGCCTGGCGCATGACCTGCGCTGCCTGGGCCTGCCGGCCAAGGGCTGGATGGCGCCGCCGAGAACCTGGCAAGCCACGCCTGGCGCACCGGACGCCGAGGTGCTGGACGTGGCCGTCATCGGTGCCGGCCAGGCCGGCCTGGCGGTGACGCTGGCGCTGCGCCATGTGGGCATCAGCGCGGCGCTGTTCGACAAGGCACCCGAGGGCGAAGAAGGCCCCTGGGTGACGACCGCACGCATGGAGACGCTGCGCTCGCCCAAGGAGCTGACCGGCCCCGCCCTGGGCCTGCCGGCGCTGACGTTCCGCGCCTGGTTCGAGGCGCAGTTCGGCGCGGTGGCCTGGGGCCAGCTGGACAAGATCCCGCGCGTGATGTGGATGGACTACCTGCGCTGGTTCCGCGAAGTCAACCGCATCGGCGTGCACAACGGCTGCGCGCTGCTGGCGGTGCAGCCGCGGGCCGATGCGACGGTGGACCTGCGGCTGCGCGATGCCGCGGGCGAGCGCACCGTGCGCGCCCGCCGCGTGGTGCTGGCCACGGGGCGCGACGGGCTGGGCGGGCCGACGATTCCGGCGTTCCTGCAAGGGCTGCCGCGTGGCTTGCCGGCCGCCGATGGCAGCGGCAGCGGGCTGTGGGCGCATTCGGCCGACGACGGTGGCTTCAGCGGCCTGGCCGGCAAGCGGGTGCTGGTGATCGGCGCCGGCTCGTCGGCGATGGACGTGGCCGGCACCGCGCTGGAGGCGGGTGCCCGCTCGGTGGACCTGCTGATCCGCCGCGCCGACCTGCCGCGCATCAACAAGGGCAAGGGCGCCGGCAACCCCGGACTGGTGCACGGCCACCCCGAGCTGCCCGACGCGCTGCGCTGGGCGCTGCGCCACTACATCAATGTGAGCCAGGTGCCGCCGCCGCACGGCAGCACGCTGCGCGTGTCGCGCCACCCGCAGGCGTTCTTCCACTTCGGCTGCCCGGTGGTCGCCGTGCGGCGCGACGGCGCGCAGCTGTTGGTCGACACGCCAAAGGGTCGCTTCCGCGGCGACTTCCTGTTCGTCGCCACCGGCTTCGTCATCGACTGGGCGCAGCGGCCCGAGCTGGCGGCCATCGCGCCGCATGTGCGCACCTGGGGCGAGCGCTACACGCCGCCGGCCGGCGACGAGGATGCCGAGCTGCACGACTCGCCCGACCTGGGCCCGCTGTTCGAGTTCCAGCCGCGCACCGCAGATGCCTGCCCGGGCCTGGCGCGCATCCACTGCTTCAACTACCCGGCGGCGCTGTCGCACGGCACGGTGTCGGGCGACATCCCGGCCATCAGCGACGGCGCGCTGCGCCTGGCGCGCGGCCTGGCCGCCGCCTTCTACCGCGAGGACATCGACCACCACCTGGCCCGCATGCACGCCTGGGACGAACCCGAGCTGCTGGGCGACGAATGGCAGCCGGCCGACACCGCCGCCGTGCTGGCGCAGCGGGCGGCCGAGGATGCCGCAGTCACCCCTGAACCGATCACCCAACCAACAACATGAGCGACTCCACCACAGCCACCGCTGACTTCATCGACCTGGCGGTGCCGCTGGCCCCGGGCCACGCCCTGCAGGCCCTGCGCCGCGAACGGCCGAAGATCGTCGACGCCACCCAGGCCAGCCAGCAGGCGATGTTCGGCGATGCGGTGGCCGGGCTGTCGGTGCGGCACCGCCTGGCCGTCGCCCTGCACTGCTGCCGGCTGGCGCAGGCGCCAGGCCTGGCCGCGCTGTACGAACGGGCGCTGCTGGACGGCGGCGCGCCGGCCGACCATGTGCAAGCCATCGGCACCGACGGCGTGGCGGCCATCGTCTCGCCCCGGCTGGCCGCGCTGCTGCAATTCGCCGGCACGCTGACGCGCAAGCCGCTGGACGGCGACCGCGCCGCGATCACCGCCCTGGTGGATGCCGGCTTGACGCCACCCGACATCGTGGCCCTGGGCCAGTTGGTGGCGTACCTCTCGTACCAGATCCGCCTGGTCGCCGGCCTGCAGGCCTTGGCCGCGGCCGGGCCGGCGCCGGCGCTGCGCTCCGATGTGCCCGGCGCGCTGGCCGCGCCGCCGGTGGTCAACGCCACGCCGGCCGAGCCGCTGCTGATCAACGGCTTCACCAGCGCCACGCTGGGCTGGCTGCCCTGGCTGCCCACAGTCGATGTCGACACCGCCACGCCCGAGCAGCTGGCCGCGCTGGACGCGATGAACGCCACCGCCCGCCAGTCGCCCTACTTCCTGCTGCTGGCACACCAGCCCGAGCTGCTGCTGCAGCGCTCGATCGCCTTCAACGCCATCATGTTCGCGCCCGGCGGCCTGTCGCGCGCCGAGCGGGAACTGGGCGCCACGGTGGAATCGGTGCTCAACGGCTGCGTGTACTGCACGGCGGTGCATGCCCAGCGCTTCGAGCAGCTGGCCAAGCGCAACGACGTGATCCGCCAGCTGTTCGAGCAGCCGGGCCAGGCCGCACAGGCCGGCACCACGCCGCGTGAACGGGCGATCGTCGCCTTCTCGGCCCGGCTGGGGCTGCAGCCGCAGGCCGTGGCCGCCGCCGACGTGGCCGCGCTGCGCAGCGCCGGCCTGGACGACCGCGAGGTGCTGGACCTGGTGCATGCGGTGGCGCTGTTCGCCTGGGCCAACCGGCTGATGCTGAACCTGGGCGAGGCGGTGTGGCCAGCCGGGTTGAAGGCATGAGGCGCGCGCTGCAGCTGTGCCTGGCGCTGTTGCTGGGCGCGCCAGCGGCGCAGGCGCAATCTGAGGCGAAGACGCTGAAGATCCTGGTGCCCTTTGCGGCCGGTGGTGGGCAGGACGTGATGGCGCGCCACATCGGCCCGCGCCTGGCCGACCGCCCCGACCTTGAACTCTTGCGTGTACCGCTTCGTGCTCATCGCACCTCCTGATTTGCCTGAAGTTTGAGGCACGCAGGTGTCTACGGTTTCCGGGGCGATTCAAGGCGCGGCGCTTCGGCATCGTGTGGTCGCGTGCGGCCCTGCGGCTGCACGCGATCGAGACCCTGGTCGAGCACGCCCGGCACGCGGTGGCTGCGCAGGCCACGGCCGCGACCAGTCCGCCAATGCCGGATGAAGGCACCGGCGCACCATGAAAAAAGCACCGGGCGTTGCCGCCAGGTGCTTGATTCAACTACCAAATTTGGTAGGCGCGATTGGACTCGAACCAACGACCCCCACCATGTCAAGGTGGTGCTCTAACCAGCTGAGCTACGCGCCTGAAGAGCCTCGCACTATAGCATGGCTTTCCAGGTGCTCTATCGGCGGCGTGCGTGACGGATGCCCGGCACCTGCGCCACCGCCCGCAGCACGGCGGCCAGGCGGGTGGCGTCGGGCAGCTCGACGGTGAAGGTCATGTACGCGGTGCGGCCGGCCGCACCACGCACCGACTGGGTGTGCACGCCCGTCACGTTGACCTTGTCCTTGGCGAACACCTCGCTGATGTCGCGCAGCAGGCCCGGGCGGTCGGTGGCCTCCACCACCACATCGACCGGATAGGCCGCGTCCTTGCCCGCATCGCCCCAGGCCACGGCGATCACCCGCTCGGGCGTGGTCTCGGCCATGTGGCGGAAGTTCGGGCAGGTGCTGCGGTGGATGGCCACGCCCTTGCCACGGGTGACATAACCGCCAATCGCATCCGGCGGCGCCGGCCGGCAGCAGCGCGACAGCTGGGTCAGCAGCGATTCGACACCCACCACCAGCACGCCGCCCTCGGTGGCGCGGGTGCGCTTGAGGTGGATGCCCTCGTCCTCGGCCGACGGCGGTGCGGCCGGTCGCAGCAGCAGTTCGATGTTGCGCAGCGAGAACTCGTCCTTGCCCACCACCTCGAACAGGGCATCGGCCCCCTTGAAGCCCAGCTGCGCGGCCAGGTCGTCGAGGCGGATCGCGGTGCGGCCCTCGCGCTGCAGCAGCTTCTCCACCAGCTCGCGCCCACGCGCCGCCGTGGCCTGCATGGCCTGGGCGTTGAACCAGGCGCGCACCTTGGCCTTGCTGCGGGCGCTGCGCAGGTAGCCCAGCTCCGCATTCAGCCAGTCCAGCGACGGCCCGCCCTCCTTGGTCGCCACCACCTCCACCGTCTGCCCGTTGGCCAGCGGCGTGTTCAGCGGCACCATCTGGCCGTCGACCCGAGCCCCGCGGCAGCGGTGGCCCAGGTCGGTGTGCAGCGCGTAGGCGAAGTCCACCGGCGTGGCGCCCGCGGTCAGCTCGATCACCGTGGCCTGGGGCGTGAAGACGTAGATGCGGTCGTCGAACGACGGCCCGGTGGCCGCATCACCCGCAGCCGGACCGTCGCCGGTGTCGGACAGGTCGCGCTCCCAGGCCAGCAGCTGGCGCAGCACCGCCTTGCGCGCCTCGGCCACACGCTCCTCGAAGTCGCCTGCGGCCTGCACGCCGGCATAGCCCTTGGCGCCGGCTTCCTTGTAGGCCCAGTGCGCGGCCACGCCGTGCTCGGCATGCTCGTGCATGGCCGCGGTGCGGATCTGCACTTCCACGGGCCGGCCGCCATCGCCCGGGGCCGCGCCGGGCTCGTCGAACAGCACCACGGTGTGCAGGCTCTGGTAGCCGTTGGACTTGGGGCGGACGATGTAGTCGTCGTACTCGCCGGGCACCGGACGGTGGCACTCGTGCACCCGCGACAGCGCCGCATAACACGCCGGCACATCGGCCACGATGACGCGCAGCGCCCGCAGGTCGAACACCCGGTCCAGCGCCAGCTGCTTGCCCTGCATCTTCTTCCAGATGCTGTAGAGGTGCTTGGGGCGGCCCTGCACCTGGGCGGCGATGCCGGCGGCCGCCAGCTCGGCCTGCAGCTGCGCACGGGCGGCCTCGATGCCGGCCTCGCGCTGCACCCGCTTCTCGGCCAGGGCCTGGGCCAGGCGCTTGTAGTCGGCCGGCTGCAGGAAGCGGAAGGCCAGGTCCTCCATCTCCCACTTGATCTGCCAGATGCCCAGCCGGTTGGCCAGCGGCGCGAAGACCTGCTGGCTCTCCTGCGCCAGCAGGGCCGGGCACGGCACCTTGCTGGCCGCATGCCAGCGCAGCGTCTGCAGCCGCGAGGCCAGGCGCAGCAGCACCACCCGCAGGTCGCGCGAGAAGGCCAGCAGCATCTTGCGCACGCGCTCGGTCTGCTGGGCACGCTGTTCGGCCTCGACCTGCGCCTCGCGCGCGGCCCGCTGGATCTGTACCAGCTTGCGGGTGTGCGCCACCAGGCCGGCATGGCTGTCGCCGAAAGCCTTGGCGACCACCTCCTCGGGCTTCTGCAGGAAGTCGCCGGCATAGACGAGGTAGGCCGCCGCCCGCATGCCCGGGCCGGCGCCGATGGCCTGCAGGATGTCGGCCACGCCGTCGGCATGGGCCAGCGCCGGCTCGCCGGTGTCCAGCACCCGCCCGGCCAGCAGCGGCTCGGCAAAGGCCCGGGCGCGCTGCAGGGTGCCCTGCTCGGCGGCATCCGCCACGCCGGCGGGTTGCACCGCATCGGTCAGGGCAATGATCGGGGCGGTGGCCAGTGTCGGCGCGCCCGGCTGCAGATCCGTCCTCATGGGCCGCGCAGGAAGTCCTTCACCAGTGCGACCTGATCGGCCTGCACCAGGGTGGGCGCATGGCCGACGCCGGGCAGCTCGACCAGCCGCGCCTTCGGGCCGCGCTGGGTCATCGCCTGCGCCGTCTCGCGCGACAGCAGGTCGGAGTCGGCGCCGCGGATCAGCAGCGTCGGGCAGGTCAGGCGGTCGTAGCCGGCCCACAGCGCGGCCTGGCCGGCCAGCGCCAGCTCGGGCGTCACCAGGCGGAAGGGCACGGCGATGCGCGGGTCGTAGTGCGGCTTGAAGCCATCACCTTCAGGCTTGAGCTGGGGCCGCGTCAGCGCCAGCCACTGGTCGGGCGTGTGCGGGCCGAAGCCCTGGCTGATCTGCCACAGCGCGTCGGCCGCGGCCTGCTCGGTGGGCCAATGCGCCGGCTGCCCCAGGTAGGTGCCGATGCGCTGCAGCGAGGCGTACTCGATCACCGGGCCCACATCATTGAGCACCAGGCGCTGCACCGGGCTGCCAGGCAGCGCCGCCAGGCCCAGGCCGATCAGCCCGCCCATGGACGTGCCGACCCAGTGCAGCTCCTCGGCGTCCAGGCGCGCCAGCAGGGTCACCATGTCGGCCACGTAGGCCGGGATGGCGTAGCCCATCGGGTCGGCCAGCCAGTCGCTCCGGCCACGGCCCACCACGTCGGGGCAGACCACGCGGTAGGTGTCGCACAGGGCCGCGGCCAGGGTGTCGAAGTCGCGCCCCTGGCGCGACAGGCCGTGCACGCACACCAGCACCCGCGGGTTGGCCGGGTCGCCCCACTCCCAGTAGGCCATGCGGTGCAGGCCCTGGGCGCCCAGGCATTGCACCTGCTTCAGGCGCGGTGCTGTCGGTTGCGTGGTGTCAGCCATGGTCAAGGTCTCCTTGCCCATAATCATCGCAGCATGGCCCAGGCCCTCCGGCCGGGTCGATCGAACACTTTCGGAGAAGCACATGCTCGACACGCTCAAAGGCAAGACCGCCATCGTCACCGGCTCCACCAGCGGCATCGGACTGGGCATCGCCCTGGCCCTGGCGCGGCAGGGCGCCAACCTGATGCTCAACGGCTTCGGCGACGCCGAGGGTGCCAAGGCCGAGGTCGCGAAACTGGGTGGCCGGGTCAGCTACCACGGCGCCGACATGAGCAAGCCGGCCGAGATCGAGGCCATGGTGCGGGCCTGCGAGGCCGAGTTCGGCGCGGTCGACATCCTGGTCAACAACGCCGGCATCCAGCATGTGGCCAAGGTCGAGGACTTTCCGGTCGACCGCTGGGACGCGATCATCGCGATCAACCTGTCCAGCGTCTTCCATGCCACCCGCGCCGCGCTGCCGGGCATGCGGGCCCGCAACTGGGGCCGGGTGATCAACATCGCCTCCACCCACGGCCTGGTGGCCTCGGCCGAGAAGTCGGCCTACGTGGCGGCCAAGCACGGCGTCGTCGGCTTCACCAAGGCCGCCGCGCTGGAAAGCGCCACCACCGGCGTCACCCACAACGCCATCTGCCCGGGCTGGGTGCTGACGCCGCTGGTGCAGAAGCAGGTCGATGCCCGCGCCGCCGCGGCGGGCGTCAGCAACGACGAGGCCAAGCGCCAGCTGCTGTCGGAAAAGCAGCCCTCGCTGCAGTTCACCACGCCCGAGCAGCTGGGCGAACTGGCCGTGTTCCTGTGCTCCAGCGCTGCCGACAACGTGCGCGGCCAGGCCTGGGCGATGGACGGCGGCTGGACTGCGCAGTAACAGTAACCGGGGCACCCGGCGGCGGGGTCCCGCCGCCACCCGCCGGGCGGGTCGGCCGGCCGGCTTGGGGCGGCCCGGCGCTCGACCGGCCCCGCTTCGTCAGCCAGCAGGGTTACCGGGGCGATAGCTGGATGCTGCCGCTCACGCTGACCGTCACCGTCGTGCGCCCCGGCTCCACCGGCTGCGCCTGCTCGGCCATGGCCATGGGCGCGGCGGCGGCGCGGAACATCGGCGCCGGCATGGGCGAGCCGCTCTCGCCGGCGTTGACCGACACCTCGCGCAGGCTGTAGCTGGCGAAGCCGAACTGCTGGGCGTGGGCCGCCGCACGTGCCTTGAAGCGGTCGATGGCCTGGGCCGCCACCTCGGCCTCGGTCTTCTCGCGCACCTCGCGCGACAGGCCGAACGCCACCCGCGTGACGGCCAGCCCGCCGCTGCCGCCCAGTCGGCCGGCCAGCTGGGTGATGGTGGCGATGTCGCTGCCCTCCAGCACCAGCTCGGCCCGGCCCTGCCAGCCGGCGATGGCCGGCGCCGCACCGGCGCGGGCGGCATAGCGCGGCGTCACCTGGAAGGCACCGGTGCGCACGTCCACCTGGCCGGCGCGTGCCGACTTGCGCGCCTCGGCCAGCGCGGCGTCCAGCGCCTGGCGCAGCTGGCCCTGCACCGTGGCGGCCTCGGCGCCCTCGCGGGTGGCCGCCAGCGTGATCGACAGCAGGTCCTGCGGCACCTCGCGGCTGGCCTCGGCGCTGAGGTTGATCACGTTCTGCGGCGCCGACTGCCAGACCGTCACCGGGTTGGACTGGGCCTGCGCGGCACCCGCGGTCCAGGCCAGGCAGGCCAGCGGCAGCAGCAGGCGGCGGGTGAACAGGCGGGCGGATGTCGAGGCGGGCATGGTCTTCTCGCAGGCGGATTGAACTGGGCGGATGATCGGCGCCAAGCGCCGCACGGGCACGGGTGCAGTGTCGCTGCGCCCTGTTGCTGCACTGTTCGTGGCTGACGTCACGGGCCGCAGGCCGGGCCCGGACCCAGTTGTAACAGAGGGTCAGAGCCGGGCCGTTGCCCCGGAACCCGGCCTGCACAATGCCGCTGTTACAAATCAGGAGCCAGGATGAGCAACGCTGCCAACGCCCGCCCGGACCGCATCGTCGTGGTCGACGACGACGCGCGCATCCGCGACCTGCTGCGCCGCTACCTGACGCAGGAGGGCTTCGACGTGCTGCTGGCCGAGGACAGCAAGGCGCTGAACCGGCTGATGACGCGCGAGAACATCGACATGCTCGTGCTCGACCTGATGCTGCCCGGCGAGGACGGCCTGTCGATCTGCCGCCGGCTGCGCGCGGCCAACGACACCACGCCGATCATCATGCTGACAGCCAAGGTCGAGGACGTGGACCGCATCGTCGGCCTGGAGGTGGGCGCCGACGACTACCTGCCCAAGCCCTTCAACCCGCGCGAGCTGCTGGCGCGCATCCACGCCGTGCTGCGCCGCCGGCCGGTGCAGGAAGCGCCGGGCGCGCCCAGCAAGGAAGCGCAGGTGATCAACTTCGGCCCCTTCGAGTTCGACCTGTCGCAGCGCCGCCTGACCAAGGACGGCGAGGTGCTGGCGCTGACCACCGGCGAGTTCTCGATGCTCAAGGCCCTGGTGCGCCACCCGCGCCAGCCGCTGTCGCGCGACAAGCTGGCGCAGCTGGCACGGGGGCGCGACTTCGAGCCCTTCGACCGCAGCCTGGATGTGCAGGTCTCGCGCCTGCGCAAGCTGATCGAGCCCGATCCGTCGCAGCCACGCTACATCCAGACGGTGTGGGGCGTGGGCTACGTGTTCGTGCCGGACGGCGCAGGTTGAGCGCGCCCCGCGCCATGCCGTCCATGGCGCGATGTACCCTGCGTTCCTCGTCGACTCCACGGGCATTCCCTTGACCCAGCAGAAGGTGGCGCTCAGCCTGTTCTGGCGCACGTTCTTCCTGTTGCTGCTGCTGCTGGTGGCTGTGGTGGCGGCCTGGGCGGTCACCTGGCGCGCGGTCGACCCCGGCACCTGGCTGGGCCCGCGCAAC
Source organism: uncultured Aquabacterium sp. (assembly GCA_937864045.1). Classification (GTDB taxonomy): domain Bacteria; phylum Pseudomonadota; class Gammaproteobacteria; order Burkholderiales; family Burkholderiaceae_C; genus Pseudaquabacterium. Next base: position 44,200 of record CALMIF010000129.1, read on the forward strand.
GTGGCCCACCTGGCCAGCGACCTGCGCATGAGCGCCGAAGCCCTGCGCGCCAGCGACCGCGCCAGCCGCCCGGCCCTGCTGGCCAACCTGGCGCGGCGCGAGGGCCTGGTGCTGCAGCCGCGCAACGTGGCCGATGTCTGGACCACGCCCGCCGGCAACGACGGCCTGGCCCGCCTGGCCGCCGACCTGCGCGCCCGCCTGGGCCCCGAGCTGGTGGTCACCAGCAGCCTGAACGGCACGCCGGGCGTGTGGTTTGGCTTCGTGGTCGACCGCGAGGCCTGGTGGCTGCAGGCGCCGGCCGCGCTGATGGCCTCGCCGCCCGACCGGCACGACCTGTTCTGGGTGCTCGGCAGCGTGCTGGTCACGCTGGCGGGCGTGGTGCTGATCGCTCAGGCGATCAACCGGCCGCTGCGCCAGCTGTCCTTCGCGGCCAGCCGCATCCGCGGCGGCGAGTTCGACTCGCGCCTGGACGAGACCACCATCACCAGCGAGATCCGCGAGGTGAACAGGGGCTTCAACCGCATGGCGCGCGAGCTGGCCAAGGTCGAAGAAGACCGCGCGGTGATGCTCGCCGGCATCAGCCATGACCTGCGCACGCCGCTGGCACGCCTGCGGCTGGAAGCCGAGATGAGCGTCATCGACGACGAGGCCCGCAGCAACATGGCCGACGACATTGACCAGCTCGACGCCATCATCGACAAGTTCATGGACTACGCCCGCCCCGGCGAGACCCATGTGCGTGCGGTGCTGCTGTCCAAGCTGATCGACAAGGAGGCGGCGGCCTTCCGTGATCCGTCGGAGATCCGCATCACCTCGCGTGTGGCCATCGACCTGGAGGTGCTGGCCGACGAGGTGGAGCTGGGCCGCGTCTTCAGCAACCTGTTCGAGAACGCGCGCCGCTACGGCCGCACCATCGACACCGGCATCGCGATGGTGACGGTGAGCTACACCCGCACCGGCGGCTGGGTGATCTGCACCGTGCGTGACCACGGCCCTGGCGTGGCGCCCGAGAAGCTGGGCCAGTTGACCACGCCCTTCTTCCGCGGTGACGCAGCGCGCACCGCGGCCACCGGCGCCGGCCTGGGCCTGGCCATCGTCGAGAAGGCGATGCAGCGCATGGGCGGCCAGGTGGAGGTGGCGAACGCACCCGAAGGCGGCCTGGTGGTGCACCTGCGGCTGCGCCATGCGCGGCAGTCGCGCCTCACCGGCATCAGCGGCGGCAACGCCGTCACCACGCGGCCCGGGGCCTGAACCCCGCACGCGCCGCTGCTCAGCCGGCGCGCAGCAGCAGGCAGACGGCCCGCGCCTCGATGGCGCGCAACTCGCCCACCGGGCCCAGCTTCTCGGCGGTCTTGGCCTTCACGTTGACCTGGCCGGCCGCCAGCCCCAGCAGCGCCGCGATGCGCTCGACCATCGCCGGAATGTGCGGCGCCAGCTTGGGCGCCTGGGCGACGATGGTGCTGTCGATGTTGCCGATCTGCCAGCCGGCGGCGCGCACGCGCCGGGCCGCCTCGGCCAGCAGCACGCCCGAATCGGCGCCCTTGAATTGCGGGTCGGTGTCGGGAAAGTGCCGGCCGATGTCGCCCAGCGCCGCCGCGCCCAGCAGGGCGTCGGTGATCGCATGCAGCAGCGCGTCGGCATCGCTGTGGCCCAGCAGGCCGTGGCTGTGCGGGATGGTGATGCCGCCCAGCACCAGCGGCCGGCCCGCCACCAGCTGGTGCACGTCCCAGCCCTCGCCGATGCGGATGGTCGGCAGCGCAGGCGCGGTCATGCCGCTTCTCCACGCGTCGCCAGCAGGCGCTCGGCCAGCGCAAAGTCGCCCGGCCAGGTGAGCTTGAAGTTCTCGACCTCGCCGCGCACCAGCTTCGGGCGGTGGCCCAGCGCCTCGACGGCGCTGGCCTCGTCGGTGACGGCGTCGGCCGCGCCACGCAGCGCCGGCTCCAGCAGGCCCAGGCGGAACATCTGCGGCGTCTGCGCGGCCCACTTGCCGGTGCGGTCCACGGTGGCGGCAACGCGGTCGCCGTCGGCCTGCTTCACCGTGTCGGCCAGCGGCAGCGCCAGCAGGCCGCCGACCTCGTCGTCGACGCAGGCATCGATCAGGCGGTCGACCCAAGCCGCACGCAGCAGGCAGCGGGCGGCATCGTGCACCAGCACCCAGTCGTGCGGCTGGGCGCCGCGTGCGCACAACTCGGCCAGGCCGTTGGCCACGCTTTCCGCCCGGCTGGCGCCGCCGCAGCGCGCCACCCAGCCACGCTCGCCCGTGAAGCCAGGCACGCTGGCCTCGAACTGGTCATCATCCGGCGCCAGCACCACCAGGGTGGCGTCCAGGCGATCGACCCGGCCGAGTGCGGCCAATGTATGGGCCACCACCGGCGCGCCGCCGATGGCCTGGTACTGCTTGGGCTGCAGCGTGCCAGCGCGGCTGCCGCTGCCGGCGCAGGGCACCAGCGCGTAGCAGCGGGGCTCTTGCCCAACCGTGAAACTCGTCATGGGCCGGATTCTAGAATTCGGCCCTTCGCACGCCCCGGCGCACTGGCTCCGGGGCGTGCTGGCATTTCCGCCGCTTCAACATCACCATGCAACTGCCCGTCATCGCCGCCGGAAAGCGCTTCACCCTGCCCCGACCCACCGGCTCGGGCGATGCGCTGCTGCTGGCCCGCTTCGCCCAGGCCCGCGCGGGCGCGAAGCAGCTGCTGGCCATCGTCACCGCCGAGCCGGCCGACGCCCAGCGCCTGGCCGACGAGCTGCCCTTCTTCGCACCCGGCCTGCGGGTGGCGGTGTTTCCTGACTGGGAGACCCTGCCCTACGACAGCTTCAGCCCGCACCAGGACCTGATCAGCGAGCGCCTGGCCACGCTCTGGCGCATCCACTCGGGTGATGTCGACGTGGTGCTGCTGCCGGCCACCACCGCGTTGACGCGGCTGGCGCCGCCCAGCTTCCTGGCCGGCACCACCTTCCAGTTCAAGCAGAAGACCAGGCTGGACGAGGCGGCGCTGAAGGCGCAGCTGACCCTGGCCGGCTACAACCATGTCAGCCAGGTCGTGTCGCCGGGTGAATACGCCGTGCGCGGCGGCCTGATCGACCTGTTTCCGATGGGCAGCCTGGTGCCGTACCGGGTGGACCTGTTCGACGACGAGGTCGATTCGATCCGCACCTTCGACCCCGACAGCCAGCGCAGCCTGTACCCGGTGCCCGAGGTGCGGCTGCTGCCGGGCCGCGAGTTCCCGATGGACGAGGCGGCGCGGGCCACCTTCCGCCAGCGCTGGCGCGAGAAGCTGGACGGCGATCCGACCAAGAGCCGCATCTACAAGGACATCGCGCAGGGCATCGCCACCGCCGGCATCGAGTACTACCTGCCGCTGTTCTTCGAGCAGACGGGCACGATCTTCAGCTACCTGGGCGAGGCGGCGCACCTGGTGCTGCATGGCGAGGTGGACGCGGCGCTGGACCGCTTCTGGACCGACACGCGTGAGCGCCACCGCTTCATCGCCGCCGACCCCGACCGGCCGGTGCTGGCGCCGGAGGAGATCTTCCAGCGCAGCGACGAGTTCTTCACCAATGCGAACAAGCACGCGGTGCTGGTGGTGCGCGGCAACGACCCCGTGGACTGGGCTCGCCCGCTGCCCGACGTGGCCGCCGACCGCAGCGCCACCGAGCCGCTGGCCCGCTTCAACCGCCACCTGGACAGCACGCCTGCCCGCGTGCTGATCGTCGCCGAGAGCGAAGGCCGGCGCGAGAGCCTGCTGGAGCTGCTGCGTGACCACAAGATCGAGCCGCCCAGCGTGGCGACGCTGGCCGAGTTCGAACAGAGCGACGAGAAGTTCTGCATCACCGCCGCGCCGCTGGCCGCAGGCTTTCACTGGTTCGAGCCCGACGCCCAGCCCGCCGTCTCGATCCAGTTCATCACCGAGACCGAGCTCTTCGCCAGCGCGCCGCAGGCCCGGCGCCGGCGCAAGCAGGAGCAGACGAGCAGCGTCGACGCACTGATCAAGGACCTGTCGGAGCTGAAGATCGGCGACCCGGTGGTGCATGCCAGCCACGGCATCGGCCGCTACCAGGGGCTGATCCACATCGACCTCGGCGACGGGGCCAGCGAGTTCCTGCACCTGACCTATGCCGACAAGGCCACGCTGTACGTGCCGGTGGCGCAACTGCACCTGATTTCCCGCTACACCGGCGTCAGCGCCGAGGAGGCGCCGCTGCACAAGCTGGGCAGCGGCCAGTGGGACAAGGCCCGCCGCAAGGCCGCCGAGCAGGTGCGCGATGCCGCGGCCGAGTTGCTGAACCTGTACGCCCGCCGCGCCGCCCGGGAAGGCCATGCCCACCGCTACAGCGCGCACGACTACGAGGCGTTTGCATCGAGCTTCGGCTTCGAGGAAACGCCCGACCAGCGCGCCGCCATCCACGCGGTGATCCAGGACATGGTCAGCCCGCAGCCGATGGACCGCCTGGTCTGCGGCGACGTGGGCTTCGGCAAGACCGAGGTGGCGCTGCGGGCGGCCTTCATCGCCGTGATCGGCGGCAAGCAGGTGGCCATCCTGGCGCCGACCACGCTGCTGGCCGAGCAGCACTATCAGACGCTGGTCGACCGCTTCGGCCGCTGGCCGGTGCGCATCGCCGAGATGTCGCGCTTTCGCACCGCCAAGGAGGTGAAGCAGGCACTCGACGGCCTGGAAGCCGGCACGGTGGACATCGTGGTCGGCACGCACAAGCTGCTGAGCCCGGACGTCAAGTACAAGCGCCTGGGCCTGCTGGTGATCGACGAGGAACACCGCTTCGGCGTGCGCCACAAGGAGGCGATCAAGGCCATGCGCGCCGAGGTCGACGTGCTGACCCTGACCGCCACGCCGATCCCGCGCACGCTGGGCATGGCGCTGGAAGGCCTGCGCGACCTGTCGGTCATCGCCACCGCGCCGCAGCGGCGCCTGGCAATCAAGACCTTCGTGCGCAGCGAGGGCAACAGCGTGATCCGCGAGGCCGTGCTGCGCGAGTTGAAGCGCGGCGGCCAGGTCTACTTCCTGCACAACGACGTGGCCACCATCGAGGCCCGCCGCGCCAAGCTGGCCGAGATGCTGCCCGAGGCGCGCATCGCCGTGGCCCACGGCCAGATGCCCGAGCGCGAGCTGGAGCGCGTGATGCGCGACTTCGTGGCGCAGCGCCACAACCTGCTGCTGTGCTCGACCATCATCGAGACCGGCATCGACGTGCCCAGTGCCAACACCATCGTCATCAGCCGCGCCGACAAGTTCGGCCTGGCCCAGCTGCACCAGTTGCGCGGCCGCGTGGGCCGCAGCCACCACCAGGCCTATGCCTACCTGCTGGTGCC
>CALMIF010000130.1 GCA_937864045.1 uncultured Aquabacterium sp.
GTGCCCTTCGTGCGCACCGGCAACCTGGTGTTCCTGTCGGGCCACATCGCCAAGCGCGAGGGCAAGCCCTGGGTCGGCCAGCTGGGCACCGACATGGTCACCGCCGACGGCAAGGCCGCCGCCCGGGCCATCGCCATCGACCTGCTGGGCACGCTGCACGCCGCAGTGGGCGACCTGAACAAGGTCACGCGCATCGTCAAGCTGCTGGGCCTGGTCAACAGCAGCGGCACGTTCACCGAGCACCACCTGGTGGTCAACGGCGCGTCTGAACTCCTCGGCGAAGTCTTCGGCGCCGCCGGCGCCCATGCCCGCAGCGCCTTCGGCGTGGCGCAGATCCCGACCGGCGCCTGCGTCGAGATCGAGCTGATCGCCGAGGTCGGCTGATCTTGCGCGCACGTTCGCTGCTGACCGGCATCACGGTGCTGCCGCTGGCCGCGGTGGCTGCGGCGCTGTACACGCAGTACCGCATGGACATGATGCCCTGCGCCTGGTGCGTGCTGCAGCGGCTGTGCTTCGTGGTGATCGCCGCAGCCGGCCTGCTGGGCCTGCTGCTGCCGGGCGCTGTGCTGCGGCGCGTCGCCGGCGTGCTGGCCCTGCTGGGCGCCGCTGCGGGCATCACCGCGGCGCTGTGGCAGCACTTTGTCGCCAATGCCTCGGCGTCCTGCGCGATGTCGCTGGCCGACCGGCTGATGGGCTTCACCGGCCTGGACAGCCGCTTCCCCGAGGTGTTCGCCGCCTACGCCAGCTGCGCCGACGCCAAGGTCGACCTGCTGGGCCTGCCCTACGAGTTCTGGAGCCTGGGGCTGTTCATCGTGCTGGCGATTGCCGCGCTTCGGGTGGTGTTGCGGCCGACATGATGCGCCCGTTGTCTCAGGCCCGGCACTGACCGCCGTCAACCTGGCGGATCACAGCGCCGCGCAGCATCGCGGCCATGTCCGCGACCCCCACGCCATCCTCCGCTGAATCCGCCGATGCCGACGTGCTGATCGTCGGCGCCGGCCCCGCCGGCCTGGCCCTGGCCTGCGCCCTGCACGACGCCGGCCTGGCGGTGCAGGGGTTCGATCAGCAGAGCGCCGCCGCCCTGGCCGCCCCCGCCGAGGACGGCCGTGAGATTGCCCTGACCCATCGGGGCCGCGATGTGCTACAGACGCTCGGCCTGTGGCGGCATCTGTCGGCAAACGACATCGCTCCGCTGTGCGCAGCCCATGTCACCGATGGCAGCGGCCCGCAGACGCTGCGCTTCGGCACGGACCGGTTGGCCGATGCCGGCGCCGACCCGCTGGGCTGGCTGGTGCCCAACCACCTGATTCGCGCGGCGGCCTGGGCCGCGCTGGCCGACCGACCGGCCGTGCGCTGGCGCAGCTGACACTCGCTTACGGGCGACACCTGCAAGCGCCGCTGGTGGTGGCCGCCGACAGCCGCTTTTCCGGCACCCGGCGCCTGGCCGGCATCGGCGCGGCCATGCGCGACTTCGGCCGCAGCGTGGTGGTGGGCCGTGTCGCCCACAGCGCCGACCACCAGGGCATCGCCCGCGAGTGCTTCCGCTACGGCAACACGCTGGCGCTGCTGCCGCTGAACGGCGGCCGCAGCTCGGCGGTGATCACCGTGCCCGCCAATCAGGCGCCGGCCTGGCTGGCCGCGCGGGCGGCTGCAGCGGTCAGCGCAGCGACGCGTTGAGCTTGGCCAGCGCCGCCGGCCCGGGGCACAGCTCGGCCGCGTTCAACGTGTTCAGCGGCCGGCTGGTGGTGTTGAGCGCGGCGTGCAGGTCCTGCGCCTCGGGGTCGACGTAGAGCAGGCCGGTCACGACCTCGCCGCGCGACTGCAGGGTCTGCAGGTGGTGCATCGCCGCCACGCGGTCGGTCGGATCATGGCCGGCGTCGAGCTTGCGCAGGCGCATCTGGCTGCCGTCGGGCTGGGGCAGCAGGATCACCTCGCCCGGTGCCGGGTCGGCGTGGATCTCCGGCGCCAGGTCGATGAAGTCGATGCGGCTGACGGCCTCGTTGTGGGCGCGCACGTGGTCGTAGCTGCGGGTGCTGCCGGCGTGGTTGTTGAAGGCCACGCAGGGGCTGATCACGTCGATGAAGGCCGCGCCGCCGTGGCGGATGGCGCCCTCGATCAGCGGCACCAGCTGGCCCTTGTCGCCCGAGAAGCCACGGGCCACGTAGGTGGCGCCCAGCTGCAGCGCCATGCCGACCATGTCCACCGGGTTGTCGTTGTTGACCGCGCCCTTCTTGCTCTTGCTGCCGCGGTCGGCGGTGGCGCTGAACTGGCCCTTGGTCAGGCCGTAGACGCCGTTGTTCTCGACGATGTAGACCATGTTGACGTTGCGCCGCATGGCGTGCGCGAACTGGCCCAGGCCGATGGAGGCCGAGTCGCCGTCGCCGGAGATGCCCAGGTAGAGCAGCTCGCGGTTGGCCAGGTTGGCGCCGGTCAGCACGCTGGGCATGCGGCCGTGCACGGTGTTGAAGCCGTGGCTGGCGCCCAGGAAGTAGTCGGGCGTCTTGCTGGAACAGCCGATCCCGCTGAGCTTGGCCACACGGTGCGGCGCGATGTCCAGCGACCAGCAGGCCTGCACGATGGCCGCCGAGATGCTGTCGTGGCCGCAGCCGGCGCACAGCGTGCTGACCTTGCCTTCGTAGTCGCGCCGGGTGTAGCCGACCTTGTTGCGCGTCAGCGTGGGGTGGTGCAGCGTGGGCTTGGCGATGTAGGTCATGGTGGGTGTCCCTCAGCCATGGATGCGCTCGCGGCGCGGGGCCACGGCCAGGGCATGCACATGCTCGGTGATGGTCTGGGTGATGAAGCGGGCGGTGATCGGCGTGCCGTCGTAGTGCAGCACCTTGATCAGCCAGGCCGGGTCGATCTCCAGCTCGTTGATCAGCAGGCTGCGCATCTGCGCATCGCGGTTCTGCTCGACCACGAACACATGGTCATGGCTGGCGATGAAGTCGTTCACGCTGTCCGGAAACGGGAAGGCGCGCAGCCGCATCGCATCGAGGTGGATGCCGGCGGCCGACAGCGCGGTCAGCGCCTCGTCCATCGCCGGTGCCGTGCTGCCGAAGTACAGCACGCCCAGGCGGCTCTTCTTCGCCGCCGTGCGCACGACCGGCTGCGGCACGATGGTGGCGGCGGTGGCGAACTTCTTCAGCAGCCGCTGCACGTTGTAGAGGTAGTCGGGCCCGGCCTCGGAATACGCGGCCTGCGGATTGCGCGTGGTGCCGCGGGTGAAGTACGCGCCCTTGCTGGCATGCGTGGCCGGGTAGGTGCGCCAGGGGATGCCGTCACCGTCCACGTCCTTGTAGCGGGCGAATTCCTTGCCGGCGTCCAGCTGCTCGGCGGTCATCACCTTGCCGCGGTCGTACTCGCGGCCGGCCTGCCACTGGAAGGGCTCGCACAGGCGCTGGTTCATGCCGATGTCGAGGTCGGTCATCAGGAACACCGGCGTCTGCAGCCGGTCGGCCAGGTCCAGCGCGTCGGCCGCCATGCTGAAGCACTCGCCCGGATCCTGCGGCAGCAGCAGCACATGCTTGGTGTCGCCGTGCGATGCATAGGCACAGGCCAGCAGGTCGGCCTGCTGGGTGCGGGTGGGCATGCCGGTGGACGGCCCGCCGCGCTGCACGTTGATGATGGTGACCGGGATCTCGGCGAAGTAGGCCAGGCCGATGAACTCGGTCATCAGGCTCACCCCGGGACCTGAGGTGGCGGTGAAGGCGCGTGCGCCGTTCCAGCCCGCGCCCGTGACCATGCCGATCGAGGCGATCTCGTCTTCGGCCTGCACGATGGCGTAGTGGTGCTCGCCGGTCGCGGGGTCGACACGGAACTTCTGGCAGTACTTCTCGAAGGCCTCGGCCACCGACGAGCTGGGCGTGATCGGGTACCAGGCACAGACCGTGGCGCCGCCGTAGACGCAGCCCAGCGCCGCCGCCGCATTGCCTTCGACGAAGATGCGGTCGCCCACCTTGTCGGCGCGCCGCACCTTCAGGCCGATGCCCTGCAGATGATCCTTGGCGAAGCTGCGGCCGGCGTTCAGCGCCCGCACGTTCGATTCCAGCAACCGCTCCTTGCCGCGGTACTGCTCGCCGAACAGCTGCTCGATGACCGTGGGGTCGATGTCCATCAGCACGCTGAGCGCGCCCAGCACCATGATGTTCTTGAACAGGGTGCGCTGGCGCGGGTCTTCGTAGGTGGCGTTGCAGATCGCGGTGACCGGCATGCCGATCACGTTGATGTCGGGCCGGAAGGCGCTGGCCGGCATCGGCCGCGTGCTGTCGTAGAACAGGTAGCCGCCGGGCTCGACCTCGGCCACGTCCTGGGCCCAGGTCTGCGGGTTCATCGCCACCATCATGTCGATGCCGCCGCGCCGGCCCAG
>CALMIF010000131.1 GCA_937864045.1 uncultured Aquabacterium sp.
ACCCCTGTAATCACCGTGAAAGGGTGGTGTCCTAGGCCTCTAGACGAAGGGGACTGAAACCTTCACATCGTTTGAACAGCGCCATCAACGCCACCCGGAGGTGTTGTTGGTGGAGGTAAGCGGGATCGAACCGCTGACCTCTTGCATGCCATGCAAGCGCTCTCCCAGCTGAGCTATACCCCCAATTTCTTGGTCGATCTGAAACTTGCGCTTCAGATCAATTGCTGTTCAAGCGAGTCCATGACTATAGCACAGCTTTCAAACGTGCTGCAAGCGCTTCAATGCGATTTCGCGGTCGAACAGCGCCACCACCGCGTCCACCGACGGCGTCTGCGCCCGGCCGCACAGCAGCAGGCGCAGCGGAATCGCCAGTTGCGGCATCTTCAGCTTGTGCTCGGCCAGCGTCTCCTTCAGCGCCTGGGCGATGCCGGCCTTGTCCCAGGCGCAGGCCGCCAGCCGGTCGCGCAACGCGACCAGGGCCGGGCGCACGGCGTCGGTGAGCTGCGCGGCCAGCTCGTCGGCCGGCGCGGCGACCGGCGCAACGTACATCTGCAGCCAGTCGGCCAGCTCGACGGTCGTGGTGCATCGGTCCTTGAACAGCGCGCACATGGCGGCCAGGCGGTCGGCTGCCGGCGCCGCCACGCCGCGGCGGGCGAACTGCTGCGCCACCAGGCCGGCCAGCCGGGCGTCATCGGCCTGCTTGATGTAGTGGGCGTTCACCCAGGCCAGCTTGGCCGCGTCCCACTGCGCCGGGCTCTTGCTGAGGTGGCTGCCGTCGAACCAGGCGACCATCTGCTGCAGGCTGAACAATTCCTCGTCGCCATGGCTCCAGCCCAGGCGGGCCAGGTAGTTCAGCATCGCCTCGGGCAGGTAGCCGCCCTCCTCGTAGGCCGTGACGCTGACCGCGCCGCGGCGCTTGGACAGCTTCTGGCCGTCCTCGCCCAAGATCACCGGGCAATGGCCGAACTGCGGCAGCGGCGCACCCAGCGCCTGGAAGATGTTGATCTGCCATGGCGTGTTGTTGATGTGCTCGTCGCCGCGGAAGACATGCGTGATGCCCATGTCCCAGTCGTCGACCACCACGGCGAAGTTGTAGGTCGGCACGCCGTCGGGGCGCAGGATGATCAGGTCGTCGATTTCGATGTTGCCGATGCTGATCGGGCCCTTGACCAGGTCGTTCCAGGTGACGGTGCCGTCGGGCGGGTTGGCAAAGCGCACCACCGGCTTCACCCCTTCAGGCACCGGCGGCAGCACCTTGCCGGGCGCCGGGCGCCAGCGGCCGTCGTAGCCGGTCTTCTCGCCACGGGCCTTTTGCGCCTCGCGCATGGCGTCCAGTTCTTCCGGCGAGCAATAGCACTTGTAGGCCGTGCCGGCCGCCAGCATCTGGTCGACCACCGCGTGGTAGCGGTCCAGCCGCTGCATCTGGTAGACCGGGCCTTCGTCGTAGTCCAGCCCCAGCCAGCGCATCGACGCCAGGATCTGGTCGACCGAGTCCTGCGTCGAGCGGGCGACGTCGGTGTCCTCGATGCGCAGCACGAATTGCCCGCCGTGGTGGCGGGCATAGGCCCAGGAATACAGCGCGGTGCGCGCCGTGCCCAGGTGCAGGAAGCCGGTGGGCGACGGCGCGATGCGGGTGCGCACGAGCGCGTGGGGGGTGGCAGTCATGCGGCGTGCTTCTTCCGGTTCAGCGCAGGGTCGACAGACCGCGCTGCAGGTCGTCGGTGATGTCGTCCACGTGCTCCAGGCCCACCGCCACGCGGATCAGCCCCTGGCCGATGCCCGCGGCCTGGCGCTGTGCCTCGGTGAGGCGACCATGCGAGCTGGTGGCCGGGTGGGTGATGATGGTCTTGGTGTCGCCCAGGTTGGTGGCGATGCTCAGCACGCGGGTGCTGTCGATCACGTGGAAGGCTGCGGCGCGGGCAGCCTCGGGGCCGTCCGCCTTCACGTCGAAGGACACCACCGCGCCACCCAGGCCGCCTTGCTGGCGCATGGCCAGGTCATGCTGCGGGTGCGAGGCCAGCGCCGGGTAGTACACGCGGCTGACCGCCGGATGCGCCTCCAGCCAGCGGGCCACCGCCAGCGCGCCCTCGCTCTGCGCCTTCATGCGCAGGGTCAGCGTCTCCATGCCCTTGAGCACCACCCAGGCGTTGAACGGCGCCAGCGTCATGCCCACAGTGCGCAGCGTGGGTGCGAACACGTCGGTGATCCACTTCTTCGGCCCGGCCAGGGCGCCGGCCATCACCCGGCCCTGGCCGTCCAGGTACTTGGTGGCGGCGTGCATCACCAGGTCGGCGCCCAGCGCCAGCGGCCGCTGCAACGCGGGTGAGCAGAAGGTGTTGTCCACCGTCAGCAGCGCGCCATGCGCATGGGCGATGTCCGCCAGCGCCGCGATGTCGCAGACCTCGGTGAGCGGGTTGGTCGGCGTCTCGGCGAAGAGCAGCTTCGTCGCCGGCTTCAGCGCGGCACGCCATTCGGCCAGGTCGGTCTGCGAGACGAACGTGGTCTCGACGCCGAACTTGGCGAACTCCTTGCCCAGCAGGCCGATGGTGGAGCCGAACACCGAGCGCGAACAGATCACATGGTCGCCCGCCTTCAGCAGGCCCATCACCAGCAGCAGGATCGCGCTCATGCCGGTGGACGTGGCGATCGCCGCCTCGGCGCCCTCCATCGCCGCCAGGCGCTGCTCGAAGCTGCGCGTGGTCGGGTTGCTGGTGCGGCCGTAGGTGAAGTCCTCGTTGTTCGCAAAGCGCCGGGCCGAGGTTTCGGAGTCGGGCTGGACGAACGCGGTGCTGAGGAACAGCGCCTCCGAGTTCTCGCCATGCTGGCTGGGCGCCATCGCCGTGCGCACGGCCAGGGTCTCGGGGCGCAGGCCGGCCGGCAGCTGGGCACGGGCGAGGCGCGCCGCTTCGGATGTTCGAACGTCGTTCATGTCTCGGCCCGGCTCTGCAGCGTCAGCCGCGTGCGGTCGGCGCCGTCCTCGTCGTCCTTGCGTGCGGCGGTGCGCTGCGCCTCGATGGCGGCGAAGTCGGCCACGCTGACGTCGCCGGTGATGTAGTGGCCGTCGAAGCAGCTGGCCTCGAAGCCGGCGATGGCCGGATTCAGCGCACCCACCACCCGCTTCATCGCGTCCACGTCCTGGTAGATCAGCGCGTCGGCACCGATGAACTGGCGGATCTCCTCCTGCGTGCGGTTGTGGGCGATCAGTTCCTCGGACGTGGGCATGTCGATGCCGTAGACATTGGGATAACGCACCGGCGGCGCGGCCGAGGCCATGTACACCTTGCGGGCGCCGGCCTCGCGCGCCATCTGCACGATCTCCTTGCTGGTGGTGCCGCGCACGATGCTGTCGTCGACCAGCAGCACGTTGCGGCCCTTGAACTCCATGCCGATGGCATTGAGCTTCTGGCGCACGCTCTTCTTGCGCACGCCCTGCCCCGGCATGATGAAGGTGCGGCCGACGTAGCGGTTCTTCACGAAGCCCTCGCGGTAGGGCTTGCCGATCTTCTGCGCCAGCTGCATCGCGCTGGGCCGGCTGCTCTCGGGGATGGGGATCACCACGTCGATCTCGCTGGGCGGCATCTGGTTGATCACCCGCTGCGCCAGCGTCTCGCCCAGGTTCAGCCGCGCCTGGTAGACCGAGATGCCGTCGATCACCGAGTCGGGCCGCGCCAGGTACACGTACTCGAACATGCAGGGGTGCAGCACCGGTGACTCGGCGCACTGCCGGGCATGCACCTGGCCGTCCAGCGTGATGAAGATGGCCTCGCCTGGCGCCACGTCGCGCACCGGCTGGTGGCCCGTGCCTTCCAGCGCCACCGTCTCGCTGGCCACCACCACCTCGGGGCCGTTGGCACCCTCGGCCACGCCGTAGACCAGCGGCCGGATGCCGTACGGGTCACGGAAGGCCAGCAGGCCATAACCCGCGATGAGCGCGATCACCGCATACGAGCCACGGATGCGCTTGTGCACCGCCCGCACGGCGCGGAAGATCAGGTCCGGCGTCAGCGGCACGTCGCGCCCGGCCAGTTCCATCTCGTGCGCCAGCACGTTGATCAGCACCTCGGTGTCGCTGCCGGTGTTGATGTGGCGACGGTCGATGTCGAACAGCTCCTGCTTCAGCGCATGGGCGTTGGTCAGGTTGCCGTTGTGCACCAGCACGATGCCGTAGGGCGCGTTGACGTAGAAGGGCTGCGCCTCTTCCTCGTTGAAGGCATTGCCGGCGGTGGGGTAGCGCACCTGGCCCAGGCCCACCGGGCCGGGCAGCGCCCGCATGTTGCGGGTGCGGAACACGTCCTTCACCATGCCGCGGGCCTTGTGCATGAAGCACTGCGTGCCCTGCATGGTGACGATGCCGGCGGCGTCCTGGCCGCGGTGCTGCAGCAGCAGCAAGGCGTCATAGATGAGCTGGTTGACCGGCGTTCGGGAGATCACGCCAACGATGCCGCACATGGTGGAGAGTCCTGGGGCTGAAGGATGGGAAAACTGCGGGCGGGGTGAAGCGGGGTCAGCTGGGGCCGGCGCGACGCCGGGCAAGCCGGGCGGCGGTGGCGCTCATGCCGGCAGATGCCGCGCCACGTCGGCCGGCAGCACAGGCTTGATGTTCTGCAGCGCGCTGCGCAGCCAGGCCGCGCCATGGCTGTCCTGCCAGAGCTGCGATCGGGCCGCAGGCGTGAAGGCGATCACCGTGGTCAGGGCCAGCAGCAGCACGCCGCCGCGCGCCAGGCCGAAGGCTGCGCCCAGGCTGCGGTCGACCAGGGTCAGCGGCGTGGCGCGGATCAGCAGGCGCACCAGCCGGGCCAGCAGGCTCCAGCCAATCAGCGTGCCGAAGAAGGTGAGCGCGAAGCCCGCGCCGGCATTCAGCGCCGAGCCCGGCGCACCGATGGGCAGATGCGCGGCCACGGTCACCGCATACAGCTGCGCGACGACATAGGCCACCACCCAGCCCAGCAGCGACATCAGCTCGAACACCAGGCCGCGCCACAGGCCGACGAGCACGGACACCCCCAGCACCGCCAGCAGCGTCCAGTCGACCCAGCCCAGGGCTGCCGCTGCTGGCATGGCCGGCCTCGCCCGTCACAGCGCCAGGATCGCCGCCGGCAGGCCGCTGGCCTTGATGCGGGCGGCGGCCTTGTCGGCCTCGGCCTTGGTGGCGAAGGGGCCGATGCGCACCCGCGTGCGCTTGCCGCCGTCGGCCTCGACCACCTGGGTGTAGGTCTTGAAGCCCAGCTTCTCGACCTTGGCCCGCGCCTCCTTCAGCTTGGCCGGCTCGGTGTATGCGCCTACCTGCACCACCACGCGGGCGTTCGCCGCGCTGGCCGCAGCAGCAGGCTGGCCGTTCAGCAGGGCCTGGGCGCGGGCGGCGTCGGCATTTGGCCGGGCCGCCGATGCGGCGACCTTGGGCGCCGAAGCCGCCGGGCGCGGCGCGGATGCCGCAGGCTTGGTGGCCACGACCGCAGGCGATGGGGCGGGTGCGGGCGCAGGCATGACAGCGACCGGCGCGGATGCCGTCACCTCGCGGCCGGCATCGGCAGCACGCTCGGTGATTTCGGCCGGGCGGTTGGGCGCCGGCTTGGGCGCGGCCTCGGGCGCGGCAGGCACCTCGGCGTCAGGCACCACCACGGCCGCCGAGGCTGCCGACAGTGCCGGGCTGGCCGCAGGCGGCGCCAGCGGGGGTGCACCCTCCTTGCGCGGGATCTCGATCGGGATGTCCACCGGCACCGGGCGCGGCTGGGTCTCGAACAGCAGCGGGAAGCCGACCACGCCGATGCCCAGCAGCACGGCCGCGCCGATCAGGCGCCGGCGGGCGCGGGTGCGCGCCGCGGCCACGGCATCGGGCTCGGCGGGTGACGGCTCGGGCGGGACGTCGTCCTGGCCCGGCTGACGTGGATGGCGTTGGAAGAGGGACAGCAGACCCATGCGGGCAGTGCGGGCAATGTGGGTGATTGGCCGCAGCCGGTGCGGGCGACGGACGCTGCAGCCGCCGGGGCCGGCCCCCTGGGGCGACCGCGTCAGCCCAGATGCCGGGCCGCCAGACGGGGCAAGCCGTCTTTCAGCACACCGCCCACGGTGAAGAACGAACCGAAGACCACGATTCTATCAGCCGGGTCCGCCGCGGCCGCCGCGGCCTTCAACGCGGCGTCCGGCGTGGCGTGGGTGTGGATGGCCACCTGGCGCCCGGTGCTGGCGGCACGAACCAGGTCGGCCAGCTCATCGGCCGACGCGGCCCGCGGCGTGGGCAGGTTGGTCAGGTGCCAGTGGTCGACCAGGGGCACCAGGTGCGGCAGCAGGGTCGCCAGGTCCTTGTCGCGCATGGCGCCGAAGACCGCGTGCGTGGCCGGGTAGAAGCCCATCTGGTCGAGGTTCAGCGCCAGCGCCGCCACCGACTGCGGGTTGTGCGCCACGTCCAGCACCAGGGTCGGCTGGCCGGGCACGATCTGGAAGCGCCCGGGCAGCTCCACCGTCGCCAGTCCGGTGCGCACCGCCTGGGCGTTGACCGGCAGCCGGTCGCGCAGGGCCTCGAACACCGCCAGCACGCCCGAGGCGTTCAGCAGCTGGTTGGCGCCGCGCAGCGCCGGGTAGGCCAGGCCGTTGAAGCGGGTGCTGCGGCCGCGCCAGCCCCATTGCTGCTTGTCACCCTGGAAGTTGAAGTCGCGGCCCAGCTGGCGCAGGTCGGCGCCCAGCTCGTCGGCGCGGGCCTGCAGGCTGGCCGGTGGCTGCGGGTCGCTGACCACCACGGCCCGGCCCGGCCGCATGATGCCGGCCTTCTCGCGGCCGATGGCTTCGCGGTTGTCGCCCAGGAACTCGGTGTGGTCGAGCGCGATGCTGGTGATCAGGGCCACGTCGGCATCGACCGCGTTGACTGCGTCGAGCCGCCCGCCCATGCCCACTTCCAGGATCACCAGATCGACCGCCGCGGTCGACAGCGCCCGCATGATCACCAGGGTCGTGTACTCGAACCAGGTCAGCGTGATGCCAGCTCGCGCCGCTTCCACCGCCTGGAAGTGTTGCAGCAGCAGGGCGTCGTCGGCGAACTGGCCGTTGATGCGGCAACGCTCGTTGAAACGCACCAGGTGCGGCTTGATGTACAGGCCCACGCGGTAGCCGGCCTGCAGCGCAACAGCCTCCAGCATCGCGCAGGACGAGCCCTTGCCATTGGTGCCAGCCACCGCCACCACCGGCACGTCGAAGCGCAGGTCCAGCCGCTCGCACAGCAGCTTCACCCGCTCCAGCGTCATGTCGATGGTCTTGGGGTGCAGCTGCTCGCAGTGGGCGAGCCATTGGTCCAGCGTGGTGGGCAGGGTCATCACGGCCTCGGAAATGAAAGCGGGCCCCGCGGGGCCCGGTCGGTGTGGTGACGGTGCGGCTTACGACACAGCGTCGGCGCTCTGCCGCTGCAGCATCGCCAGCATCGTCGCGATGGTCGGGCGCAGTTGCCGGCGGTCGACGATCTGGTCAATCGCGCCCTTGGTGATCAGGAATTCGGCGCGCTGGAAGCCCTCGGGCAGCTTCTCGCGCACGGTGTTCTCGATCACCCGCGGGCCGGCGAAGCCGACCAGCGCCTTGGGCTCGGCCAGCACCACATCGCCCACGAAGGCGAAGCTGGCCGACACGCCGCCCATGGTCGGGTCGGTCAGCACGCTGATGTAGGGCAGGCGCGCCTTGGCCAGGCGGCCCAGGGCGGCATTGGTCTTGGCCATCTGGAACAGGCTGAACAGACCCTCCTGCATGCGGGCGCCGCCGGTGGCGGTGAAGCAGACGAAGGGCACCTTCTGCTCCAGCGCCGCATGCACGCCGCGCACGAAGCGCTCGCCGACCACCGAGCCCATCGAGCCGCCCATGAAGTCGAA
>CALMIF010000132.1 GCA_937864045.1 uncultured Aquabacterium sp.
ACGGCATTGCCTTCCAGACCAACATCCTGGCGCTGAACGCGGCGGTGGAAGCGGCGCGCGCCGGCGAGCAGGGCCGCGGCTTTGCCGTGGTGGCCAGCGAGGTGCGCAGCCTGGCGCAACGCAGTGCCGAGGCCGCCAAGGAGATCAAGACCCTGATCGGCCGCAGCGTCGAGCAGGTGGAGCAAGGCACGGCCCTGGTCGACCAGGCCGGCAAGACCATGGGCGAGATCGTCGGCGCGATCCAGCGGGTCAGCGACATCGTCGGCGAGATCAGCTCGGCCAGCGCCGAGCAGAGCAGCGGCGTCGACCAGGTGGGCCAGGCCGTGAGCCAGATGGACCAGGCCACGCAGCAGAACGCGGCCCTGGTGGAAGAAAGCGCCGCCGCCGCCGAGAGCCTGCGTGCGCAGGCCCGGCAGCTGGTGGAATCGGTCAGCGTGTTCCGCCTGTCGGCGCACGAGACCGGGGCCAGCCACCTGGCCAGCGCGGCACCGCGCATCGACGTTCCTGCCGCCGCGCCCGCGGCCCCGGCGCCGCGCAGTGCGGCACCGCGCCCCGCGCCGGCCGCCGCCACCACGGCGGACGACGACTGGACCTCGTTCTGAGCGTGACCGCAGCGGCTGCGGCCCCGGGCTTGCCCGGGCCGGACCGGGCGAAGGGCGGCTTTAGCATGGCGTGACAACCACGCCACTGGAGAGGCCGCCGATGCTCCGCCCTGCCCTGACTGCCCCCGCGCTGGCCACCCTCACCCTGGTCGCGCTGAGCGGCTGCCAGACGGCACCGCCGGCCCGGCCGGCCCCGCCGACCGACCCGGACGTGGTCGGCGAGTCCCGCACGGGATCGGGCTATCTCAAGGGCTACCTCGACCGCAAGCAGCTGCCCGACAGCCTGGCCCTGCTGCCCAGGCCGCCGGCCGAGGGCTCGGCCGAAGCCGCCGCCGACCTGGCGGTGCACCGCGCCACCCGGGCGCTGCGCGACACGCCGCGCTGGGCGCTGGCCGCGTCCGACGACAACCTGAAGTTCCCCAAGGCGGCCGAGGTGTTCTCCTGCGCGCTGGACCTGCCCATCTCGCCCGACGCCACGCCGCACCTGAACATGCTGCTGCGCCGCACCCTGCTCGACGCCGGCCTGTCCACCTATGGCGCGAAAGACCACTACAAGCGCCAGCGCCCCTTTGCGGCGCTGAACGAGGGCACCTGCGCGCCGGCCAGCGAGGCCGCGCTGCGCAACGATGGCAGCTATCCCTCGGGTCACTCGGCCCTGGGCTGGGCCTGGGCCCTGGTACTGACCGGCATCGCCCCTGACCGCGCCGACGCCCTGCTGCAGCGCGGCCACGCCTTCGGCCAGAGCCGCGTGGTGTGCGGCGTGCACTGGCAGAGCGACGTCGACAACGGCCGCGTGATGGGCGCCGCCGCCGTGGCCCGGCTGCAGAGCGACCCGACCTTCACCGCCCAGGCGGCGCTGGCGCGGCAGGAGATCGCCGACGCCCGCGCCAAGGGCGCCAGGTCGCCGCTGAACTGCGCGGCCGAGCAGGCCGCGCTCGGGCGCTGATCAGAACCCGACCTGCACGCCCAGCGACACCTGGCCCAGGTTGGGCTTCTCGCCGAAGGCATTGGTGAAGCGGTAGCGGTCGACCTGCAGGCGCACCGCCGTGCGGTCGTTGATGGCGTACTGCAGGCCGGCGCCGATCTTCAGCGCTGAACTGCTGTCGTTGCCGGCGCTGGTGTGGAAGCGTCCATGCGCCAGGCCGGCCGTGCCCAGCACCTGCCAGCCGGGCGCGAACTCGTAGCGCGCCACGCCGTCCAGGAACACGCCGCGCGTGCGGGCGTCGCCGCTGGCGTCCTTCACCGTGCCCAGACTGAACAGGCCGCCTTCGACGCCGAAGTTCTTGCTCAGGTTCTGCCCGACATAGAGCTTGTAGCCCGTGCCTTCGCTGCTGTCGGCACCGTTGCCGATGCCGTTGATGCTGTTGCCGAAGCGCGGCGTGCCGATGGCGCCGCCGACATACAGGCCCTCGGCCCGGGCCGCTGTCAGGCCGGTGGCCAGCAGCAGGCCGCAGAGCAGCGGAAGGGCACGGGGCGTGGTGAAGCGCGGGTTGCCACAAGGCATGGATCAGACCTCTCGAAGAAGGACGCACCGGACATCGGTGCGCTGCAGCCATGCTCGGTGCCGTGCCTTGCCCGGGCATGGCTGGCATGTGGCGACAGTTGGCGGCTGTGTGGCTGCAGGTTGCTGGCGTCGGCGCAGCGTGGCGCTGCAGGCCAGGCGCTTGTCCACCAGATGCGGCTCGATCCAGAATCCGTCCACGATGCAGACAACATGTCCATATGATGGACAACCGGAGTGCCCATGGCCTTGAACGACCCGAACCCGCTGCAGCCCTACAAGCACCCCAACCCGCCCGAGGCCCTGCCCGAGATCTTGGTGCCGCACGCCATTCCCACCGATGAGCGCGTGTGGGTGCCGCAGGCGGAGAACGTGTGGTTCCGCCCGCTGTGCCTGAACGCCAGCCAGGGCTACTGGACCAACCTGCTGCGGGTGCGCAAGTCGGGCGTGCTCAGCCGCCACCGCCATCCGCAGGCGGTGCACGGCCTGGTGCTCAAGGGCCGCTGGCGCTACCTGGAACACGACTGGATCGCCACCGAAGGCAGCTACGTGTTCGAGCCGCCGGGCGAGACGCACACGCTCTACGTGCCCGAGGACGTGGAAGAAATGATCACCTTCTTCCAGGTCAACGGCGTCATGGTCTACACCGACCCCGACGGCAACGTCACCGGCTACGAGGACGTGTTCACCAAGATCGCGATGTGCCGCGCCCACTACGCCGCCGTGGGCCTGGGCGCGGACCACGTGCAGCAATTCATCCGATGAGCTTCGCCCCCGACCTGCTGCGCGGCAGGACCGCACTCGTCACCGGCGGCGCCCAGGGCATCGGCGCCGGCATCGCCGCCGAGCTGGCGCGCCTGGGTGCCACCGTCACCGCCGCTGACCTGGGGCCCGGCGACGGCAGCCTGCCGACCAACGTGCGGCTGCACACCACCGACGTGACCAGCGACGCCAGCGTCGCCGCCCTGCTCGACAGCCTGCCGGCGCTGGACATCGTGGTGAACTGCGCCGGCATCATCCGCCGCGGTGCCGAGCACGACATCGCCGTGTTCCAGCAGGTGCTGGCGGTGAACCTGGAGGGCACGATGCGCGTCTGCAGCGCGGCGCGCACCCGGCTGGCGGCCACGCGGGGCTGCATCGTCAACACCGCGTCGATGCTCAGCTTCTTCGGCGGCGGCCTGGTGCCGGGCTATGCCGCCAGCAAGGGCGGCGTGGCCCAGCTGACCAAGAGCCTGGCCATCGCCTACGCG
>CALMIF010000133.1 GCA_937864045.1 uncultured Aquabacterium sp.
ATCTGGGTGGTCAGCCGCGCGGATGCCGAGTACCCCCGCCGCCTGAAGGTGCGCCTGCGCGAAGACGCTCCGGCGGTCATCTACGGCTGCGGCGACATGGCGTTGCTGGAGTCAGGCGGCCTCGCAGTGGTCGGTTCTCGCCATGTGGACGACTCGTTGATCGACTACACGATGGCGGTGGGTCGGTTGGCGGCGCGGGCTGGAAGGACGCTCGTATCGGGCGGTGCCAAGGGCATCGACCAGGCCGCCATGCGCGGTGCGCTTGAAGCGGGCGGCAAGGTCAGCGGCGTGCTCGCGGACAGTCTAGAGAAGACGACCATGAACCGCGAGCACCGCAACCTGCTGCTCGATGGCCAGCTGGTGCTGATCTCGCCCTACGACCCGAGTGCGGGGTTCAACGTCGGCAACGCCATGCAGCGCAACAAGCTGATCTACGCGCTGGCCGATGCATCCCTGGTCGTCAGCTCAGATCTCAACAAGGGCGGTACCTGGACTGGTGCCGTCGAGCAACTGGACAAGCTCAAGCTCGTGCCCGTGTACGTTCGATCGACGGGCGGCTCGTCTCCCGGACTCGACGCCCTGCGCAGTAAGGGGGCGCTCCCCTGGCCAAACCCGCAAGACGCTGATGCGCTTGAATGTGTGTTCGAAGTCGCTGCGTCCACGCCGGTACCGTCTCCGCAGCCAGGCCTTTCACTGTTCTCCGAAGACGGAACGTCAGACGTTGGACCTACGACGCATCCGATCCCGGAGACAACACCGATGATCGAAGCGCCGAGCGAGCCGGTGCCACCACCCGCCGCTGCACCCGTCGACGAGCCGGTCGAGCCGATGCCAGAGCCCGCCGCATCAGTTGCCCCGGCACCTGAGACCACCCCCGAAGCAGCCAGCCCGATGGCGACAGGGCCTTCAACACCAGCAGACACGCTGTTTGCGGCTGTCCGGGGCGTGATCCAGTTGCTGTTGAAGTCGCCGATGAAGGACGCCGAGGTTGCCGCGGCGCTGAACGTGTCCACTGCCCAAGCCAAGGCGTGGTTGCAGCGACTTGTCGACGAAGGCGTGATCGAGAAGCAGAAGAGGCCAGCGGGCTACATCGTCAAGCAGTTCAACCTCTTCGGCTGAATCATGCAGAGCCGTCAACCCTCTGCATGCCTGCGGCACCGTCACCGGGTCCTGCCCAGGAGGACGTGCGGATGATCGAGAAGCTTGAGCGCCTGGTCGATGAAATCGGCGCACTGCAGAGCAAGCTCGTCCTGCTCATCGGGCCGCCCAATGCCGGCAAGACGGCATTGCTGCACTCCCTCGCAAAGAACAAGGGTGTCACGCCGCTGAATGTCGGGGCCGAGTTGGGCGGTCGTCTCGCGGGCATGCTGCAGCGACAGCGCCACCTGCAGACCACGACGATCCTGCGTGAGCTGGCCGATCAGCATGCCCCTGGCGACTTGCTGCTGCTGGACAACATCGAACTGTTGTTCGACCGATCCCTTCAGCTCGATCCACTCGATCTGCTGAAGCGCCACGCACACGCGAAGCGCGTCGTTGCGGTTTGGCCAGGCGAGTTGCAGGGCGATGCGAGAACGGGCCGGCTGACCTACGCCGACATGGGGCATCCAGAACACCAGGACTACAGCCTTGCCGGCGTGGTCCCCTTTGAAATTCAGTAATAGGGAAGCGAGGAAGACATGCGCTACGGCGATCTCATTCAATTCGAACCGATCGAATCGGTCATCCAACTGCTCGACGCCAATCGCCCGAACGAGGCCAAGAAGCTCGTCGCGACCTATGTCATGTCGGACGACATGGCCGAGCGGATCGCCAAGCAGATGATTCCGCAACTCTCATTCGACGAGTCCGTCGACCACATGGGCGTGCTGGTGGTCGGCAACTACGGCACCGGTAAGTCGCACTTGATGTCGGTGCTGTCCCTTGTGGCTGAGGACGCGGCCTACCAGCCCATGATCCGCCACCCCAAGGTTGCAGAAGCAGCGGGGAAGATCGCGGGCAAGTTCAAGGTCCACCGCATCGAGATCTCCAGCCAGATGTCGCTGCGGGACATCATCACCCAGGAGCTTGAACTCTTCCTGGAAAAGAACGGGGTCAGCTACTCGTTCCCGGCCGCCGACAAGGTGGTCAACAACAAGGCGGCGTTCGAGGAAATGATGGCCGCGTTCGCCGAGGTTCACCCCAACCACGGCGTGCTCCTGGTGGTCGACGAGTTTCTCGACTACCTGCGCTCCCGCAAGGACCACGACCTGGTGCTGGACCTGTCGTTCCTGCGTGAGATCGGTGAAGTCACCAAGCACCTGCGGTTCCGCTTCGTGGCCGGCGTGCAGGAAGCCATCTTCGACAGCAACCGGTTCCAGCACGTCGCCGACAGCCTGCGCCGCGTGAAGGACCGGTTCACGCAAGTGCTGTTGGCCAGGCAAGACGTCAGCTTCGTGGTCGCCGAGCGCCTGCTGAAGAAGACTGCTGACCAGCAGAACAAGATCCGGACCTACCTCACCAAGTTCGCCAAGTTCTACAGCTCGATGAACGAGCGCATGGACGAGTACGTGCGGCTGTTCCCCGTTCACCCAGAGTACATCGGCACCTTCGA
>CALMIF010000134.1 GCA_937864045.1 uncultured Aquabacterium sp.
CGATCCGCCGCTTCGTCGCCCGCTACGGCGTTAACATGGCCGAGGCCGCCGATCCGCGCATCGAGGCCTACACCAGCTTCAACGACTTCTTCACCCGGGCGCTGAAGCCCGCTGCCCGCCCGCTGGCCGACGCCACGCTGCTGTGCCCGGTCGACGGCGCCATCAGCCAGTTCGGCGCAGTGCGGCACGGCCAGGTGTTCCAGGCCAAGGGCCACCAGTACAGCGCCACGGCGCTGGTCGGTGGCGATGCGGCACTGGCCGCGCCGTTCGCCGACGGCGCCTTCGCCACGCTGTACCTGAGCCCGCGCGACTACCACCGCATCCACATGCCCTGCGCCGGCACGCTGCGGCGCATGCTGCACGTGCCGGGCGACCTGTTCTCGGTGAACCCCACCACGGCGCGCGGCGTGCCGGGCCTCTTTGCCCGCAACGAGCGGGTGGTCTGCGTCTTCGACGACGACGCCGGCCGGCCCTTCGTGCTGGTGCTGGTGGGTGCGACCATCGTCGGCAGCATGGCCACGGTGTGGCATGGCCTGGTCAACCCGCCGCGCCCGGGCACGGTGCGCGACTGGCATTACACCGGCGACCAGGCGGTGCGGCTGGACCGCGGTGCCGAGATGGGCCGCTTCCTGCTCGGCTCGACCGTGGTGATGCTGTTCACACCGGCGCAGATGGCCGGGCTGCGCTTCAACCCGGCCTGGGCGCCGGGCGGGGCGATCCGCATGGGGACATCGATGGCCGCCTGAGCCGCAGCGGTCGACGGAGCTTCTGCATGCGCATCTTCACCGCCAGCCTGGCCACCGAGACCAACACCTTCGCGCCCATGCCCACCGGCTTGTCGGCCTTCACCGACGAGGGCGCGTACTTTCCAGCCGGCACGCATCCGCGCCAGATGAGCATGTTCGCCGGCCCGCTGCACGCGGCACGCCAGCGGGCCGCTGACCACGGCTGGACGCTGGTCGAGGGCCTGGTCGCCGCCGCCCAGCCCGGCGGCATCACCACCCGCCATGCCTACGAGACCTTGCGGGATGAACTGCTGGCCGACCTGCGCGCCGCGCTGCCGGTGGACTTGGTGCTGCTCGGCCTGCACGGCGCGATGGTGGCCGACGGCCATCCCGATTGCGAGGGCGACCTGCTGACCCGCGTGCGCGCCATCGTCGGCCCCGGCGTGGTGGTCGGCGCCGAGCTGGACCCGCACCACCACCTGAGTGAGGCCATGCTGCAGCAGGCCGACCTGCTGATCGCCTTCAAGCAGTACCCGCACACCGACATCCTGGAACGCGCCTTCGAGCTGGTCGACCTGTGTGCGGCGCAGGTGCGGCATGGCCGGCGTCCGGTGGCCAGCGTGGCCGACTGCGGCATGGTCGCCATCGTGCACACCACGCGCGAGCCGGCCCAGGGCTTCGTCGCCCGGCTGCAGGCGCTGGAAGGCCGGGACGGTGTGCTGTCGGTCAGCCTGACCCACGGCTTTCCCTGGGGCGACGTGGCCGACATGGGCACCAAGGTGCTGGTCTACACCGATGGCCGGCAGGCCGAGGGCGACGCGCTGGCGCGCCGGCTGGCCGATGAGCTGATCGCCCTGCGCGACCAGCTGGAAACGCCCTGGCTGGGCATCGACGCCGCCCTGGACGCCGCGATCGCCGCGCCGCCCGGCACGGTGGTGATCGCCGACAGCGCCGACAACCCCGGTGGTGGCGCGGCGGGTGACAGCACCTTCCTCCTTCGCCGCCTGACCGAGCGCGGCATCGGCAACGCCGCACTGGGCCCGCTGTGGGACCCGCAGGCCGTGCGCATGGCCATGGATGCCGGCGTGGGCGCGCGCCTGCCGCTGCGCATCGGCGGCAAGACCGGGCCGCTGTCGGGCGCGCCGCTGGACGCCGAGTGCACCGTGCTGGCGCTGCAGCGCGACATGGCGATGCAGGCCCTGGCCGGCACCACCCAGCCGCTGGGTGACTGCGCGCTGCTGGACATGGCGGGCGTGCAAGTGGTGCTGGTCAGCCGGCGTTCACAGGCAATGGGCACCGATCTGTTCACCCAGCTGGGCTGTGACCCGGCCGCGCAGCGGGTGCTGGTGCTGAAGTCGTCGCAGCACTTTCGCGCTGCTTTTGCGCCATTGGCGGTGCAGGTGCTGTACTGCGCCGCGCCCGGTGCCGTCAGCGCCGACCTGCGGGCGCTGCCCTACCGCCGCATCCGCCGGCCCAAGTGGCCGATCGACGCCTGAG
>CALMIF010000135.1 GCA_937864045.1 uncultured Aquabacterium sp.
GGCGCCCACCGGCGCCAGGTCAGCCGCGCATCACCGCGGCCATCGCCTCGGCCGTGCGGTCGACGTTGCCGGTGTTCAGCCCGGCCACGCAGATGCGGCCCGAGCGGATCAGGTACACCGCATGCTGCTCGCGCAGCGCGTCGACCTGGGCCGCGCTCAGGCCGGTGTAGCTGAACATGCCGCGCTGGGTCAGGAAGTAGCCCACGTCGCGGCCCGGCACCAGGGCGCTCAGGCGATCGTGCAGGGCGCGGCGCATCGCCGCGATGCGCTCGCGCATCGCCGCCAGCTCGGCGTGCCACTGGCTGCGCAGGTCGGCATCGCCCAGCACATGGGCGACGATCTTGGCGGCGTGGATGGCCGGGCTGGAATAGATGCGGCGCACGGTGAAGCGCAGCTGGCCCAGCACCAGGTCGGCCTCGGCCTTCGTCGCGCACACCACGCTCAGCGCACCGCAGCGCTCGCCGTAGACGCTCATGCTCTTGGAAAACGAGTTGGCGACGAAATAGGTGAGACCCGACGCGGCCAGCGCCCGCACCGCATAGGCGTCCTCGGCGATGCCGTCGCCGAAGCCCTGGTAGGCCAGGTCCAGGTAGGGCAGCAGTTCGCGCTCGCGCAGCACCGGGATCAGCGCATCCCACTGCGCGGCGCTCAGGTCCACGCCGGTGGGGTTGTGGCAGCAGGCGTGCAGCAGCACGATGCTGCGCGCGGGCAGCTTGCGCAGGCCGTCGAGCATCGCGTCGAAGCGCACGCCGCCGGTGGCGGCGTCGTAATACGGGTAGGTCTCGACCTTGAACCCGCTGCCCTCGAACATCGAGCGGTGGTTGTCCCAGGTCGGGTCGCTGACCCACACGCCGGCCTCGGGCAGCCAGGTCTTCAGGAAGTCGGCGCCGACCTTCAGCCCGCCCGAGCTGCCCACGGTCTGGATGGTTGCAACCCGGCCTTCGGCGATCGCCGGGTGGCCGTCGCCCAGCAGCAGCTTGGCGACTTCGGCGCGGCAGGCGGCGTCGCCCTCCATCGGCAGGTAGGGCTTGGCACCGCCTTCGGCCAGGATGCGCGCCTCGGCCTGCTGCACGCTGGGCAGCACCGGCAGGCGGCCCTGCTCGTCGAAGTAGATGCCGATCGACAGATTGACCTTCTGCGGCCGGGCATCGGCATGGAAGGCGTCGACGAGGGCGAAGATCGGGTCGCCCGCATAGGGCGTGATGTGCTCGAACATCGTGGGCTCCTGGTGAAGCCCGCGATTATCTAGGGCACCCGGCGCCGGGCCGCGCCGCCGCTCCCACCTTCAAGCTGCCAGCGCGGCCTCGATGTCGCCCGCCAGCTTTTCGGGCGCGTCCTGCGGCGCATAGCGCTTGATCACGCGGCCATCCCGGCCGACCAGGAACTTGGTGAAGTTCCACTTGATGCCCTTGCTGCCCAGCAGACCGGGCGCCTCGTCCTTCAGCCACTGGTACAGCGGATGGGCGTTGGCGCCGTTGACCGTGATCTTGGCCATCATCGGGAAGCTCACGCCGTAGTTCAGCTGGCAGAAGCCTTCGATCTGGTCGTTGCTGCCCGGGTCCTGGCCGCCGAACTCGTTGCTGGGAAAGCCCAGCACCACCAGGCCGCGGTCCTTGTAGGCGTTCCACAACTTTTCCAGCCCGGCGAACTGCGGCGTGAAGCCGCACTGGCTGGCGGTGTTGACGATCAGCAGCACGCGCCCGGCATGGTCGGCCAGGCGCACGGGGCGGCCGCGGATGTCGAGGGCGTCGATGTCGGGCAGGGTGGAGGCGGGCATGGCGGCGGCGATGACAATGGCGACAGGGGCCACGATGCTAGCGGCAGGCCGCGCGGCCCTGCGGGGCGACGCGTCTGGCGCCCTGCGGGTTGCCGGGCCATACTCGCCACTGCCCCCGCACCACGACCATGTCCCGCCCCGTTCCGGTCGCCATCCTCGGTTTCAGCGCCTTCGACCGCAAGGCGCTGTCGTCGTATTTCCAGCGCGGCGGGCCCGGTCGCCCCCGCTATGAGCATGTGCTCAACGCCGACCTGGCCGACCTGGTGATCGCCGACGCCGACGAGCCCGGCGTGCTGGAGCTGCTGCAGAAGCTGGGCCGCGTGGGCGATGCGCTGTTCATCGGCGCGCTGGCGCCGGTCGATGCCGCTGCCTGGATGATGCGGCCCATCGACCAGACGCAGGTGTTGCGCGCACTCGACGCCCTGCTGGCGCAGCGCGACAACCCGCGCTCGTCGCCGCTGCCCCTGCCGCTGCCCAGCAGCCTGGGCCGCAAGACACTGCGCACCATCGGCACGCTGAATGCGCTGAACACGCCCGACCAGCCTGGCCGCCGCGCCGACGACCCCGAGCCGCCGCCGCGCCGCCACCCCGAGCAGCTGGACCCGCGCGAGGCCCAGCGCCGCGAGCTGGAGGCCCTGCGCCGCCCGCAGGTGACGCCGCGTGCGCTGCTGGTCGACGACAGCGAGGTGGCGCTGCACTTCCTCAAGCGCCAGCTGCAGGCCTACACCATCGAATGCGACATGGCGCGCAACAGCACCCGGGCGCTGGAGCTGCTGGCGCGCCACGACTACGGCCTGGTCTTCATCGATGTCGACCTGGGGCCCGACAGCGTCGACGACGGCCTGGCGCTGTGCCACCAGATCCGCTACCGCCTGCACCCGCCGGGCGGGCGGTTGCCGCTGGTGGTGGTGGTCTCGGCCTTCCATGACCCGGTCGACCAGGTGCGCGGCACGCTGGCCGGCGCGGAGGGCTACCTCGGCAAGCCGCTGGATCTGCCGGCCCTGGACCGGCTGCTGGGCCGCCAGGGGCTGTACCGCCCGCTGGGGGCGGCGGGCCCATCGGCGCGCCGGCCCGGGCAGCCGGGCGGGCGCTGACGGTCGGCGCTCAGTCGCGCTGCACCGCTGCCAGCAGGGCGCCGCCCAGGATCATCGCCGCGCCCAGCGCCTCGCGCACGCCCAGGGTGCCCGCGCCCAGCAGCACCGCCGACACGCTGGCGAACACCACCTCGCTGAGCATCACCACGGCCGTGGTGTTGGCCGGCAGCCGCGCAGCGCCGTACTGCAGGGCCAGGTTCGACAGCAGGAACCAGGCGGTCAGGCCCAGCGCCGGCAGCGCCCAGGCCCAGGCCAGCGCCGGTGGCGCTGGCACCGTGCCGCCAGCCGTGAGCCAGCCCGCCAGCGCCAGCGACACCGCCGCACCGCCGCAGAACATCGCCAGCGCCCGCGCCGCCTCGGGCTGGGCCGCCTCGCGCCGCAGCATCACGTTGTTCAGCGCGAAGCAGAAGCCGCCGGCCACGGCCAGCACGTCGGGCAGCAGTCCCGCCGCGCCGGCGGCCAGTCGACCATCCTGCGGCCACAACACCACCGCGGCGCCGGCCAGCGCCAGGGCCACGCGCAGCACGCCGCGGGCGCTGATGCGCTCACCGAGCAGCGCCCGCGACAGCAGCAGGGTCCACACCGGCATCAGGTAGAACAGCAGCACCACGCGCACCACGTCGCCGATGCTGACCGCCCAGTTGAAGCAGGCGTTGGTGCCACCGGCGGCGAGCACCAGCCACCACAGCCGGCGCTGGCCCAGCAGCTGTCCGGCGGCGCCCGGGCGCATCAGCAGCAGCACGGCCACCGCGGCAGCGTAGATCAGCCCGGTGAGCCACAGCGCATGCAGCCCCAGCGCACCAAGCTGGCGGAACGGCCACCAGCTGACGCCCCAGGTGAAGGCGTTGAAGACCAGGGCGCACACTGCAGCTGCCCGCACGGCACCGATCGAACCCAGCGGTCGCCGCGGAACCGGCTCTGCCGGGCCGCTGGCGGCGCCCCCTGGACCACGAAGTGGCCCTTCGGATCCACGGGGGAGCGCCGCAGGCGCTTTGGGGGGAATCAATGCTTGTCGGTCCGGGCGATGGCAAGCAGGCGCTCGACCTCGTCGCCGTGGTCGGCGCAGTTGCGCTGGTGCCAGCCGCGGATCAGCCACATCACCGCCGCCACGCCCAGGCCGAAGATGGTGATCGCCGTGAAGGCCGACAGGCCGATCTTGACCATGCCGGTGTAGAACGCGCCCAGCGCCAGGATGCAGGCCTGCTCGTTGAAGTTCTGCACCGCGATCGAGCGGCCGGC
>CALMIF010000136.1 GCA_937864045.1 uncultured Aquabacterium sp.
CTCACCGGCCATGGCGACGTGCCCACCGCGGTGGCGGCGGTCAAGCGCGGCGCCTTCGATTTCGTCGAGAAGCCGTTCTCCGACAACGCCCTGGTCGACCGCGTGCAGCAGGCGCTGGAGGCCAGCGCCCAGGCCATCGCCCGGCGCCGCACCCGCCAGCAATTGCAGCGGGCGCTGGCCGAGCTGACCGACCGTGAACGCGAGGTGATGGAGCGGGTGATCGCGGGCCTGGCGAACAAGCTCATCGCCGACGAGCTGGACATCAGCGTGCGCACGGTGGAGGTGCACCGCGCGCGGGTGTTCGAGAAGATGAACGTGCGTTCGGCGGTCGAGTTGGCCAACCTGATGCGCGACCAGCCGTGAAGGCGGGGGCGGCTGCAGTGCCAAGGCTGCAGCCGTTGCGGCTGGGGCTGCTGTTTTTGCTGCTGTTGCCGCTGCTGCTGGTGCCGCCCGTGGTGCAGGCGCAGGCCGCTGCGCCGGCGGCCCGCACCGCCAGCGCCGCCGCCCCGGCCTGGCGCTTCCGCCAGGCCCCGCAGCCCGGTGCCGTGGCGCCGGCCACCGACCTGCTCGACGCCCGCGAGCGGGCCTTCATCGCCGGCCTGCCGGTGCTGCGCGTGGGCCTGAACCTGCCCGACAACCGGCCCTACGAGGTGATCGGCCCGGACGGCGAGATCTCGGGCATCCAGGTCGAGATCCTGACCCGGCTGGCGCAGGCCCTGGGCCTGCGGCTGGAGCCTGTGGTGCTGGCCGACTTCCCGTCGACCCTGCAGGCCCTGCGCGAGCGCCGCATCGACGTGATGACCACGGTGGGTTACGACCCGGCGCGCGAGTCGTACATGGCCTACACCCTGGGCACGGCGCCCAATCCGGGCGTGGTGCTGGGCCGCGAGGCCGACAACCGGCTGGAGCGCGAGCCCTCGCTGAACGGCCGGCGCGTGGCCATCGAGCGCGGCTACGTCACCCGCTACTACGTGGAGCGCCAGTACCCCGATGCGCTGGTGGTCGAGCACGACGACACCGCCAGCGCGCTGCGCGCGGTGGCCCTGGGCGAGGACGACGTCTACTACGGCAGCCTGCTGATGGCGCTGGACCGGCTGCAGCGCGACCGCATCAGCGGCCTGGCGGTCAAGCGCTCGCTGGCCTACGCCACCGGGCAGATGCACTTCGGCGTGCGCAGCGACTGGCCGCTGCTGGCCAGCGCGCTGAGCAAGGGTGTGGCGGCGGTGCGGCCCTCGCCGATGCCGGCGCTGCAGGCGGCGCTGGGCGCGCTGGGCCCGCATGGCGAGGGCCTGCCGCGCGCGCTGGCGCTGCAGCCGGCCGAGCGGGCGCAGCTGGCCGGGCGCAGCGTGCTGCGGGTGGGCGCGGTGCGCGGCCTGACCCTGCTCAACGAGGCCACGCCCGGCGGCGGCCATGCCGGCATCGCCGCCGACTACACCGGCGAGGTGGCCGCGCGCCTGGGCACCGCGGTCGACGTCGTGCCCTTCGACAGCGTGGCCGACATGCTCGACGCGCTGCGCGCCGGGCGCATCCACCTCGTGCCCTTCCTCACCCGCACGCCGGCGCGGGCCAAGGAGTTCGCCTTCAGCGATCCGTACCTGGAGATGCCCTACCAGATCGTCGCGCGCAGCGACGCGCCGCTGTACTGGGACCTGAACAGCCTGCGCGGCAAGCGCCTGGCGCTGGCGCTGCAGCACCCGCTGCGCGAGCTGCTGGCCGAGCGCTACCCCGACATCCGCATCGTCGACGCGCCCTCCGGCCAGGCGGCCATGGACATGGTGGCCGACGGCGCCGCCGACGCCGCGGTCGAGGCCAAGCTGTACGCCAACCTGCGCATCCACAGCGACAACAACGGCGTGCTGCGCCAGGTGGCGCGCGTCGACGAGCTGCCGGCGCAGTTCCATTTCGCCACCAGCCAGGCCGGCGCCGCGCTGCTGCCGCTGATCAACCGGGCGCTGGCCGACATCCCGGCGGCCGACCGCGACCGGCTGATGCGGCGCTGGGTGGCGGTCGACATGGTGCCCAGCTTCCCGTGGCGGCGCTGGCTGCCGCTGATCGCCACCGCCGCCGCCGCGCTGCTGCTGCTGGCCGCGGCCAGCGCCTGGTGGATGCGGCGGCTGTCGAAGGAGGTCGAGCGCCGCACCCAGGCCGAGCAGAGCCTGCGCGCGGTGGCCGACAGCCTGCCCGGCGTGGTCTTCCAGTACATCACCGATGCCCAGGGCCGGCTGCTGCACCGCTATGTGAGCGACGCGCTGGACGACTTCCTCGGCCCCGGGCTGCGCAACGTGCCCAGCCTGTTCGAGGCGGTGGCGCTGCGTGCGCCGGCGCCGCAGGCCGCGCTGCTGCGCGCCGCCCGTGCCGAGTGCCTGGCCACGCGCCAGCCGTTCAAGCAGACCGCGCTGTACAACCATCCGCTGCGCGGGCCGCGCTGGCTGCACTGCGAGGCGGTGGTGCGCGAGCTCGACGGCGCGCGCATCGCCTGGACCGGCTACGTGGTCGACGTCTCCAGCGAGCGCGCGCTGCAGGCCGAGCTGCTGGAGGCGGTGCAGGCCAAGAACCTGTTCGTCGCCAGCGCCAGCCA
>CALMIF010000137.1 GCA_937864045.1 uncultured Aquabacterium sp.
CGTTCACTGCCGCACAGGCAGCTCAGGAACTAACGACCAAGTTGAGGCGACGGCGCCGGGCCGGGCCGATCAGGGCGCCGCCGGGAGGGTGCAGCCCGCACCGCTGCAGGTCAGCGCCACGAACACCTCGCTGCGGATCAGCCACTTGCCGTCGCGCAGCACCCATGGCGCCGAGTAGCGGCCGCCGATCAACGGCGCATTCGCCACGCTGCCCGGGTGGCCTGACCAGCGGCCTTCCTCGTCGGCCAGCGGCCAGTTCGGGCTGACCGTCACCGACACCGGCTCGCGCTGGTAGATCAGCCGGTTGGGCTGCGGGTTGGGTGGCGGCTCCAGCAGCTTGCGGGCCGCGGCGGCGCCGTCCACCGGCTGGCCCAGCGCGCGGCGGATGGTGATGTCGGGCACCCACCAGGTGACGACCTTGTCCAGGTCGTCGACCGCCATCGCCTGGGTCTGGGCGATGCGGGCGGCCTTGATCGCCGCCTCCTCGTGCGCCAGGGTGGCGGCGTCGCGCTGCGGCGGCGCGGTCTGGGCCGTGGCCGCCAGGGCCAGCAGCAGGGGCAGGCCGAGGGCAAGCCGGCGGATCGGCGCGGTGGGCAGAGGCATGCGGGGCGCTCCAGGCCGTGATGGCGACGGCTTCAGTATCCGGCGTCGCGCCGCACCAGGTGGCGCAGCGGGGCACCCGCGGCCAGCGCGTCGATGTTGGCCGCCACCACCGCCGCGGCGCTGCGTTCGTCGGTCTGCGCCGCCACATGGGGCAGCACGGTCACTCGCGGATGCGCCCAGAACGGGTGGTCGGCCGCCAGCGGCTCGGCGTGGAACACGTCCAGCACCGCATGCCCCACCTGGCCGCTGGCCAGCGCCGCCAGCAGGTCGGCATCGACCACATGGGCGCCGCGCGCCAGGTTGACCACCGCCGCGCCGCGGGGCAGGCGGTTGAACAGCGCTGCGTCCAGCAGACCGCGGGTGTCGGGCGTCAGCGGCAGCAGGTTGACCAGCACCCGGGCGCCGGCCAGGGCGGCGTGCAGGCCGTCGCTGCCGCTGGCCACGTGCACGCCAGGCACCCCTGACGCGGCATCGCCCGCGCCGCGGCGCCAGGCCGTCACCGGATAGCCCTGCTGCTGCAGGCGCCGCACCACCGCGCCGCCCATCTGGCCCAGGCCCAGCACCAGCACCGGCACCTCGTCGGCGCGGCGCTGGGCATGCTGCTGCCACCGGCCCTGCTGCTGCTGCCGGGCGTAGGTGAAGAAGCCGCGGTGCAGGGCCAGCACGGCCCACAGCGCGGTCTCGGCCATTGCCGCGTTCATCGCCGGGTCGACCATGCGCGCCACCGGCACGCCCGCCGGCAGCGAGGCGTCGCCCAGCAGGCGGTCGACGCCGGCCCACAGGGTCTGGATCAGCTGCAGCCGGGGCAGGCCCTGCAGGCTGCCCGGCGGCGGGTTGGCGACGATGGCGGCGTCGATGGCGTCGTCGGCCAGCTCGCCACGCGCCAGCAGCAGGCGGTGGCCGGGCAGGGCCTGGCGCAGCGCGGCGGCCCAGGTGTCGCGTTCGGCGGCGTCGAAGCTGCCGGTCAGCAGCAGGTTCATGTGCCGGCCTGCGCGGCCAGGTCGTCGAGCAGGCCCTGCAGCGCGCAGGCGATGGTGGCGCGGCGCACCGCGGCACGGTCGCCCGGGAAGTGCTGCGCCACGGCGCGGGTGGTGATCGCCCCGCCGTCGCCGCGCGCGGCCCAGGCGAGCCAGACCAGGCCCACCGGCTTGGCGGCGGTGCCGCCGCCCGGGCCAGCCACGCCGGTGACGGCCACCGCGCGCTGTGCGTGCGAACGCTGCAGCACGCCGGCCGCCATCGCCAGCGCCACCGGTTCGCTGACGGCGCCGTGCGCGTCGATCAGCGCCGCCGGCACGCCCAGCAACTCGGTCTTGGCGGCGTTGCTGTAGCTCACCACACCACGCTCGAACCAGTCGCTGCTGCCGGCCAGATCGGTGCAGGCGCCGGCGATCAGGCCGCCGGTGCAGCTCTCGGCGGTGGCGATCAGCTGGCCGCGGGCGCGCAGCGCATCGGCCAGCCGGGTGACGAGATCGGGAATGTCCATGCCAGGCTCCTCAGCCGAACAGGCGCTGCCACAGCGCGATGACGAGCAGGGTACACAACGCGGCCACCAGGTCGTCGAACAGGATGCCCCAGCCCTGGCGCCAGCCGATGGCCTGGCCGGGGCGCAGCTTGTAGCGGCGGTCGGCCCAGCCCACCGGGCCGGGCTTGGCGGCGTCGAAGAAGCGGAACAGGCCGAAGGCGACGGCCTGGCCGACCAGGCCGGCCGGCATCACCAGCCAGAGGATCAGCCAGAAGGCGATGACCTCGTCCCAGACGATGGCGCCGGGGTCGGCCAGCCCCAAGTGCTGGGCGGTGCGGGTGCAGGCCCACCAGCCCAGCGGCAGGCTGGCGGCGATGACCAGTGCCCAGCCCCAGGGTGAGCCGGCGCCGAGCCAGCGGTCGGCGACGACGAAGGCGGCCCAGGCCCACAGCGTGCCCACCGTGCCCGGCGCCTTGGGCGACAGGCCGCTGCCGAAGCCGAAGGCGATCCAGTGTGCCGGGTGGCCGCGCATGAAGCGGGCGCTCGGCCGCTGCGGGGGCATCGCCGCAGCGCCGGTCATGCGTCGGCCCCGTCGGCAGCCGCGGCAAAGTGGTCGAAGCCGCGCAGCGCCAGCGCCACCGGCTGGCCGCCGCCATCGACCAGGCGCAGGCCGGGCTCGGCGGTGATCTGCCCGATGCGGCGCACGCCCACGCCCGCCGCTGCACCGGCCGCGTGCACCGCGGCGTCGGCCGCGGCCGGTGCGGTGAACAGCAGCTCGTAGTCGTCGCCGCCGGCCAGGCACCACTGCCATTGCCGGCGCTGCGGCTGCTGCGCCAGCACGGCGCTGATCGGCAGGTCGGCCAGGTGGATCTGCGCACCCACGCCGGAGCGCTGCAGCACATGGCCCAGGTCGCCGGCCAGGCCGTCGCTGACGTCGATGGCCGCGGTGGCCAGGCCGCGCAGGGCCAGGCCCAGGGCCACGCGCGGCTGCGGCTGCTCCATCGCCGTGCGCACCGCCTCGAACTCGGCCGCGCCCAGGCTGACATGGCCGCGGAAGGCCTCCAGCGCCAGCCGCGCATCGCCCAGGCCACCGCCCGGCGGATGGCTGACCCACAGCGCATCGCCGGGCCGCGCGCCGTCGCGCCGCAGGGCCTGGCCCGGCGGCACCTCGCCGAAGACGGTGATGCAGAGGTTCAACGGCCCGGCCGTGGTGTCGCCGCCCACCAGGCCGATGCCGTGCGCGTCCGCCAGGTCGAACAGGCCCTGGGCCAGGCCGGCGAGAAAGCCTTCGTCGACCCGCGGCAGCGCCAGCGCCAGGGTGAAGGCCAGCGGCTTCGCGCCGCAGGCCGCCAGGTCGCTCAGGTTGACCGCCAGGGCCTTGTGGCCCAGCCGCTCGGGCCGGACGGTCGACAGGAAGTGCCGGCCCTCGACCAGCATGTCGCTGGAGACCGCCCACTGCATGCCGGCCGCGGGCTGCAGCAGGGCGCAGTCGTCGCCGATGCCCAGCACCGCCTGCGGCGTGGGGCGGGTGAAGTACTTGCGGATCAGGTCGAATTCGCCGAGCGACATGCGCGGATTGTGTGCGATGCCACCCGGCCAGCCGGGGCAGGGCCGGGCTCAGCCGACCAGGTCGACCAGCGGATGCACGCCGCCGGCGGCCAGCACGCGGCGCAGGGCGGCCAGGGTCACCGGCTTGTCGAGCACCGCGTCCACGCCCAGCGCGGCCGGGTCGCCCGGGTGGCCGGTGCACAGGATGCGGCAGGGCGGCGGCCGGCCGCTGGCGCGGGCCTCGTCGGCGATGCGCTGCAGCAGCGTCGGGCCGTCGGCGCCGGGCATGTGGCGGTCGCTGATCACTGCGGCCACCGGCTGCGACCGCCAGGCCGCCAGCGCCTGCTCGGCGTCACCGGCCTCGGCCACGCCGTAGCCGGCGGCGCGCAGCAGCTCGGCCAGCAGCAGCCGCGACAGCGCGTCGTCGTCGACCAGCAGCACCTGGCTGCCGCGCGGAGCGGGCGGCGGCGCAGCGGGCTCGCCCGCGCCGGCATCGGCCGGCGTCAGCAGCGGCAGGCGCAGCAGCACCTCGGTGCCGGCGCCGGCATCGCTGCGCAGGCTGATCTCGCCCTGCATGGCCTGCACCAGGCGCTTGCAGATGGCCAGGCCCAGGCCGTGGCTGCGCTCGCCGCCGGTCAGGTTGCCGCCCGGGCCGGCGCCGAAGGGCGTGAACAGCTGGGCCTGCTGCGCCGCCGGAATGCCCACGCCGGTGTCCTGCACCAGGATGCGCAGCCAGCCGTTGCCGGCAGGGTCGCCGTCACCGTCGCCGTCCAGGCCGACCTGCACCAGCACCTGGCCGCCCGGCGTGTACTTCACCGCGTTGCCCACCAGGTTGGCCAGCAGCTGGCGCAGACGCAGCGCATCCAGGCAGGCACGGGCCGGCAGCGCGGGCGACAGCTCCAGCCGCAGCGCCAGGCCGCGCGCCTGTGCCGCCAGCCGGTGCGGCTCGACGATCTGCCCGAGCAGCGAAGCCAGGTCGACCGGCGCCGGCCGCAGCACCAGGCGACCGCTCTCGTAGTGCGCCAGGTCCAGCACGTCGTCGATCAGCTGCACCAGCGTGGCCGCGGCCTGCTGCGCCATCTGCCAGACCGCGCGCTGGGCGTCGTCCAGCGGCCCGGCCTCCAGCCGTGCCAGCGCCAGCGTGATCGCCTGCAGCGGCGCGCGCAGCTCGTGGCTGGCGCTGGCGACGAACAGGTTCTTGGCCTGCACCGCCTCCAGCAGCTCGG
>CALMIF010000138.1 GCA_937864045.1 uncultured Aquabacterium sp.
GCCAAGGCCGGCCGTCCGCTGCTGATCATCGCCGAGGAAGTCGAAGGCGAAGCCCTGGCGACCCTGGTGGTCAACACCATCCGCGGCATCCTGAAGGTCGTCGCCGTCAAGGCGCCGGGCTTCGGCGACCGCCGCAAGGCCATGCTGGAAGACATCGCCATCCTGACGGGCGGCAAGGTCATCGCTGAAGAAGTGGGCCTGACGCTCGAGAAGGTCACCCTGGCCGACCTGGGCCAGGCCAAGCGCGTCGAAGTGGGCAAGGAAAACACCACCATCATCGATGGCAACGGTGCCGCTGCCGACATCGAAGCCCGCGTCAAGCAGATCCGCATCCAGATCGAGGAAGCCACCAGCGACTACGACCGCGAGAAGCTGCAAGAGCGCGTGGCCAAGCTGGCCGGCGGCGTGGCCGTCATCAAGGTCGGTGCCGCCACCGAAGTCGAGATGAAGGAAAAGAAGGCCCGCGTCGAAGACGCCCTGCACGCCACGCGCGCTGCCGTGGAAGAAGGCATCGTCGCCGGCGGCGGCGTGGCCCTGCTGCGTGCCCGCCAGGCCGCTGGCACCATCAAGGGTGACAACCACGACCAGGACGCCGGCATCAAGATCGTGCTGCGCGCGATCGAGCAGCCGCTGCGCGAGATCGTGGCCAACGCCGGTGGCGAGCCCAGCGTGGTGATCAACAAGGTGCTGGAAGGCGCGGGCAACTTCGGTTTCAACGCTGCCAACGACACCTATGGCGACATGATCGAGATGGGCATCCTGGACCCGACCAAGGTGACCCGCACCGCGCTGCAGAACGCCGCGTCGGTCTCCAGCCTGATGCTGACCACCGAGTGCATGGTCGCCGAAGCCCCGAAGGAAGAGGCTGCCGGCGGCGGCATGCCCGGCGGCATGGGCGGCATGGGTGGCATGGGCGGCATGGACATGTAAGTCCACGCTGCGCAAGTGCCGGGCAGCAGTTCGCCCGGCACCTGCCGCTGCACCACGAAGGCCACCTGCGGGTGGCCTTTTTCATGGCCGCACGCCGCTGCCCATCGCCGGGGATGGGACCGGCGGCAGCCGCATTTCCAGCGATCGGCGCGCCCGGATGGCCGCGTGCCGGCACTGATAATCCGCCGCATGGCCGGCCAGCGCACCCTGCAGGACTTCATCGACGACGAGCTGCTGCGCGTGCCGATGACCCTGGACCTGGTGGTCGATGCGGTGCAGCAGCGCTGGCGCCAGCGCCTGCCGGCCCAGGCCCGCAGCGCCACCGGCGATCCTGCCCGCGTGCTGCAGTTGCACCGCAGCGAACTGACCGCCCGCGCCCTGGCCGTGCTGCGGGCCAGCGCCCAGGAAGACCTGCGGGCCCTGCTGCCGCGCCAGGCGCCGGCCAGTGCGCCGCGCCCGGCCGGCCGGGCGGCCGCCAACGCCAGTGGCGACTTGGCACCGCTGGCGCTGATCGACGAGGCCGATGTCGCGGTCGACATCGAGATCGCGCGCTGCGTGCAGGCCATCAAGCTGCAGGCCGAGATCGTGCTGCGCGAGTTGCAGACCTACACCTCGGCCCTGGTGAACGACCCCAACGTCGCCCGCGACACCAACCCCTTCCGCCCCGAGCGCATGGTGCGCGCGCTGTGGGCCGGCGTGCAGATGCTGCCGATGTCGCGGGCGCTGATGGCGGCCTTCCTCGGCGACGCCGTGCAGCCGCTGGCCAGCACGCTGCAGCGCGCCTACGGTGCGGCCTGCCGCCGGCTGGAGGACCAGGGCGTGACGCCGGCCAGCCACCGCACCATCGTCAGCACCGGCCACACCACCTGGGGCCAGACCTCGGGCCGCTACCAGGTGCCCGACAACCTGCGTGGCCTGCGCGACAGCTTCGGCGTGGCGCCGACCGCCCCGCCCCCCCCGGCAGCGCCCACGCCGCGCCCGCCGCAGGACGCCGGGACCGCAACGGCCCGCCCCGACCCGGCGCTGATCGAGCTGCTGGCGCGCCTGTTCGAGGCGATCCAGGGCGACTTCCAGCTGGCCCCCGACACCGTGGCGCTGATGCAGCGGCTGCAGCCCACCGCGCTGCGGGTGGCCCTGCGCGACCCCAGCCTGCTCGACCGCTACGACCACGCGCTGTGGCGCTTCATGGACCAGTTGGCGCATGACCTGACGCTGGCCGCACCATCGCAGCGCCTGCGCCTGCTGGGGCTGGGCCGCAACCTGGTCGACCACCTGGCCGCCAGCGACCTGCGCGACAGCCACGGCTTCGCCTGGGCGCTGGAGCGTCTGCTGGCGGCCCAGCGCCACGCGCTGGCCCAGGCCACCGTGGCGGCGCAGCCGGTGATCGACCGGCTGGAGCGCATCAGCGCCGATGCCGCATCGGCATCGACCCAGGGCATGCCGCTGGACATCGCCAACCTCGACACCGTGCCGGCAGCCCTGCTGCCGGAGGCAACGCCGGCGCCGGCCGGCGCGGCGCTGGGCGGCCTGCTGGCCGCCGTGGGCCTGCCGCCAGGCGCCGCGCTGCGCGCCTACCTGCAGGGCGAGCGCCGCATCCTGGTCTCGCTGTGGCAGGACCGCCAGCACGCGCTGGCCCTGCTGCGCGAACCGGCCACCGAGCAGCTCTTCGCGGTGCGCCAGCGCGCCCTCGCCCAGCTGCAGGCCGAGGGGCTGGCCCACCCGTACAGGGTACGCTCACTGGTCCGGCGGTCGGCAGACAAGGTGTTGCGTGGGATGTAGCCAGAGGGCAGGTTGGATGCGGTGGCGATGGCTGTGCTGGCCCGCGCTGTGGCTGGGCTGCATGGCCGCGGCGCCGGCCCAGGTGGCGGCACCTGCGCCGGCTGCTGCAGCCGCATCGGCGGCGGCCCCGGCGGCCGTGTCCTCGGGTGCGCCGCCGGCAGCACCTGGGGCGCTGCTGCCCGCGCTGGACCGGCCGCGCATCGGCCTGGTGCTGTCGGGCGGTGGCGCCCGCGGGCTGGCCCATGTGGGCGTGCTGAAGGTGCTGGAGCAGCTGCAGATCCCGGTCGACGTGATCACCGGCACCTCGATGGGCGCCATCGTCGGCGGCCTGTACGCCAGCGGCATGCGCGCCGACGTGCTGGAGCGCGAGCTGCGGGCGGTGCGCTGGGGCGAGATCTTCAACAACCGGGTGGCGCGCCAGCACCTGTCGCAGCGCCGCAAGGAAGAGGACTTCGAGGTCTCGCCCCTGGTCGAGCTGGGCTGGCGCAACGGCGAAGTGCAGGTGCCCAGCGCCGCCGTCTCCAGCCGCGGGCTGGAATCGCTGCTGCGCCGCTACACCCTGCCGGTGCGCGACGTCCAACGCTTCGATGCGCTGCCGATCCCGTTCCGCGCCATCGCCACCGACATGGAGAGCGGCGCCGCCGTGGTGCTGGACCAGGGCGACCTGGCGCTGGCCCTGCGGTCGAGCATGAGCGTGCCCGGCGTCTTCGCCCCCACCGAGGTGGGCGGGCGGGTGCTGGGCGACGGCGGCCTGGTCAACAACCTGCCGATCGACGTGGCCCGGGCGCTGGGTGCGGACATCGTCATCGCGGTGAACATCGGCACGCCGCCGGGCGGACGCGAGATGCTGTCGTCGGCCGTGGGCCTGACGGCGCAGATGCTCAACCTGCTGACCGAGCAGAACGTGCAGCGCAGCCTGGCCACGCTGCAGCCCGCCGACGTGCTGATCGCGCCGGCCCTGGGCACGCTGACCTCGGGTGACTTCGACCGCGCCGAGCAGTTCTTCGCGCTGGGCGAGGCCGGCGCCCGCGGGCGCAGCGACCGCCTGGCGCCGCTGTCGCTGGACGCTGCGGCCTATGCCGCCTGGCGGAGCAGCCACCCGCAGCCGGGCGTGGCGGATGCGCGCCTCGCGGCAGTGCGCATCCAGGGCAGCAAGGCAACCAACCCCGAGCGCCTGCTGCCGATGCTGGAGAGCAAGCCCGGCGACGCCTTCGACCCTGCGCGCGCCGAGCGCGACGCCGGCCGCCTGGCCGCCGGCGGCGACTACACCCGCAGCGACTACCTGCTGCTGCGCGGCAGCCGGCCTGGCGCGGGCGACGCACTGGTCTTCGACCTGGAGGACAAGCCCTGGGGCCCGCACTACCTGAACCTGGGCCTGGACCTGGGCACCGACCTGAGCGGGCGCAGCGCCTTCAACCTGAAGATCAGCCACAACAGCCACTGGCTGACGCCCAACGGCACGGAATGGCGCAACCGGCTGCAGATCGGCGAGGTGCCGAGGGTCTTCACCGAGCTGTACCACCCGCTGGCCTGGAGCACCTCGCGCGCCAATGACTGGTTCGTGGCCGGCTATGCCAGCGCCGAGCGCAGGCGGCTGACCGTGTACGGCGCTGACGATGCGCGCGAGCTGGCGGCCTTCCGCCGCACGGTGGGTGCGGTCGGCCTGGACCTCGGCCAGCCCTGGGGCGAGTTCGGCGAGCTGCGCCTGGGCTGGTCACGCACCCGCGTGGGCGCCCGCCTGCTGCTGCTGTCGGGTGCGGTCGGCACGGTGGTCGGCAGCGACCATGCGAGCTGGACCGAGGACGCCCTGCGCGCCCGCGCCGTGGTCGACCAGCTGGACTACGCCAACTTTCCGCAGAAGGGCTACCGCGTGTCGGCCGAGCTGTGGGCAGGCCAGCGCAGCGGCGACCTGGGCGGCAGCTTCCACCGCATCGAGACCGAGGGCACGGCCGTCAAGAGCTTCGGCCGCCACACACTGGAGCTGCACGCCCTGCTGCAGACGGCCGCCCAGCGCCTGGGCAGCGCCGGCGCGGCGCGCTACACGCTGGGCGGCTTCCACCGGCTGTCGGGCTACCAGAACGGCCAGCTGGTGGGCAACCATGTCGCCCTGCTGCGCCTGGGCTACACCCACCGGTTGACGCAGACGCCGACGCTGACCCGCGGCTTCTTCGTCGGCGCCACGCTGGAAGCCGGCAACGCCTGGCTCGAACGCAAGGACGTCTCGCTGTCGACCCTGCGCACCGGCATGAGCCTGTTCCTGGGGGCCGACACCGGCATCGGGCCGCTGTACCTGGGACTGACCTACGCGCCCAGGGGCCTCACGGGCCTGGCACTCTTCATCGGCAGGCCATAGGCCCCCCCGAAGCGCCTACGGCGCTCCCCCCCAGGGGGCGCCGCCGATGGCCCGGCAAAGCCGGCTCCATGGCGACCGCTTGGTCAGACCCGAGCCAACGCCGCCCGAATGTGCCCGATCACCCAGTCCGGGTGCTCGTGCACGATCCAGTGGCTGGCATCGGGCCGGGTGTGGACCTGGATGCCGGGCACCCAGCCGTCCAGGTCGGCGATCAGGCCCGGGCACAACGCGCGGTCGGCCAGGCCCCACAGCACGGTGGTGGGCACGCGCACGTTGACCACCGAGTCGGGCAGCACCACGGCGGCCAGGGCCGGGTCGTCGGCACGGGTGGGGGGCCGCAACGGCGAGGCGCGGTACCAGTTCAGCGCACCGTCCAGTCCGCGTGACCAGACGTCACGGTACTGCGCCCGCACTGCCGGTGTCAGCCAGGCCGGCTTCTCGCTGCCGCCCAGGCCGTCGAGCTTGCCGAACAGCACCGCGAAATCGTCGGCCGCGAGAAGCTGCGCCGCATCGGGCTGCACCAGCATGGTCATGTACTGGCTGGCGTCGCGCTGCTGCTGGCTGCGGCGCAGCTCGCGCAGCATGGCGCCGGGGTGCGGCGAGTTGATGATCACCAGCTGCCTGACCCGCTGCGGCAGCAGGGCGGCGAAGTTCCAGGCCACACCGCCGCCCCAGTCGTGCGCCACCAGCAGGTCGATGGGCTGGCCGGGTCCGGCCACCACGTCCAGCAGCGCGGCGATGTCGGCCACCAGGTGCTTGGCGCGGTAGGCCGACACCTCGGCCGGCGCGCTGCTGCCGGCGTAGCCACGCTGGTTGGGCGCCACGCAGCGCAGGCCGGGGTCGGCAGCGGCCAGGGCGGAGATCACGTCGTCCCAGGCGAATGCCGCCTCGGGAAAGCCGTGCAGGAAGACCGCGCGGCGGGGGGCGTCAGCCGGGCCCGTGGCGCGGCAAGCCAGGGTCACGCCGGTGGGCAGGGGCTGGTCGAACAGTTGAACGCGCATGCGGCGCAGTGTGGGCGCCGCGCTGCGCCCCCGGCGTCAAGCCGGCGACAGCGGCGCCGGGTCGGCACCGGCCTGCAGGGCGGCTGCCTCGGCTGCGGCGGCCGTGGCGGCAGCCGACAGGGCCGCGTCGCGCCATTCGCGCATCACCACCGCCGCATCGGCCACGCCCTGGCGCGACAGCGCCGAGAACAGCACCAGGCTGATGTCGGCCGTGTCGGTGGCCAGTTCGGCCAGCACCTTCTGCGCCGCGCCCAGCGCCTTGGCGCCTTCGCTGCGGCTGAGCTTGTCGGCCTTGGTCAGCAGCACCAGCAGCCGCACCTCGCCGTTGCCCACGCGCTGGGCGACGAAGTCGAGCAGCTGCTTGTCCAGCGGCGTGAAGCCGTGGCGGCTGTCGACCATCATCACGATGCCGGCCAGCGCATGGCGGCGCTCCAGGTACTCGGCCATCACCTTCTGCCAGCGCAGCTTGGCGCCGCGCGCCACCGCGGCATAGCCATAGCCGGGCAGGTCGGCCCAGCGCAGGTCGGGCGCGTCGGCCGGGCCCAGCTCGAACAGGTTGATGTGCTGGGTGCGGCCGGGCGTCTTCGACGCGAAGGCCAGCCGCTTGTGCTGGGCGATGGTGTTGATCGCGGTGGACTTGCCGGCATTGCTTCGGCCCACGAAGGCCACCTCGGGCAGGCCGGGTGGCGGCAGCTGGGTCAGCAGGCTGGCGGTGGTCAGAAACCGGGCACTGCGGGTCCAGGTCATGGCCTCGCGGGCGATCGGGTCGGCTGGCAGGTCGGCCAGGGATACAGGCCCGGATCTCGGGTCGTCAGCGGCGGCGGTCATGGAGCATTGTAAAATCGACGGGTTTACCCCCAAACGAAGCCCAAACCCGAAGGTTCCTCGACATGAAGTCGCTGCTCGCTGCCGTTGCGCTCAACGCCGCATCCGCCCTCACGCTCGCCGTGGCCTTCGCGCTGCCCGCCGCTGCCGCCGGCGCAGCCGCCCCGGCCAAGGCCGACCTGGCCAAGGGCCAGGAGAAAGCCGCCGCCTGCATGGCCTGCCACACCGCCGACGGCACCCGCGGCGCCCCCGCCAACCCGATCCTGCAGGGCCAGCATGCCGAGTACATCGTCAAGCAGCTGACCGAGTTCAAGGCCGGCAAGCGCGCCAACCCGGTGATGTCGGGCATGGCCGCCGCGCTGACGCCCGAGGACATGGTCAACATCGCCGCCTTCTACAGCAGCAAGCCGGCCGTGGCCGGCGCGGCGCGCAACAAGGACACGGTCGCCCTGGGCGAGAAGATCTACCGCGGCGGCATCGCCGCCAAGCAGGTGCCCGCCTGCGCCGGCTGCCA
>CALMIF010000139.1 GCA_937864045.1 uncultured Aquabacterium sp.
AGCCGGTGATGACCTCGTCGAAGATCAGCAGGATGCCGTGCTTGTCGCAGATCTCGCGCAGCTTCTGCAGGTAGCCCTGCGGCGGGATCAGCACGCCGGTGGAGCCGGCCACCGGCTCGACGATCACCGCGGCGATGCTGCTGGCGTCGTGCAGGTTGACCAGGTCTTCCAGGCTGTTGGCGAACTCGGCGCCATGCACCGGCTGGCCCTTGCTGAAGGCATTGCGCGCCGGGTCGTGCGTGTGGCGCAGGTGGTCGGTGCCGTGCACCATGGTGCCGAAGGTCTTGCGGTTGCCGACCATGCC
Organism: uncultured Aquabacterium sp.; assembly: GCA_937864045.1. Taxonomy (GTDB): domain Bacteria; phylum Pseudomonadota; class Gammaproteobacteria; order Burkholderiales; family Burkholderiaceae_C; genus Pseudaquabacterium. The sequence goes on from CALMIF010000139.1 coordinate 305, forward strand.
GCCGACCGAGATGCCGCCGAAGTTGACCCCGTGGTAGCCGCGCTCGCGGCCGATCAGCCGGGTGCGCGTGCCTTCACCGCGCACGCGGTGGTAGGCGATGGCCATCTTCAGCGCGGTTTCCACCGACTCGGAGCCCGAGTTGGTGAAGAAGATCTTGTTGAGCCCGGCGGGCGTCAGCTTGGCCACCTTGTCGGCCAGCTCGAACGCCTTGGGGTGCGCCATCTGGAAGGGCGGCGCGTAGTCCATCTCGGCCGCCTGCTGCTGGATGGCCTGCACGATGCGCGGTCGGTTGTGGCCGGCGTTGACGCACCACAGGCCGGCGACCGCGTCGAGCACCTGGCGGCCCTCGTCGGTCCAGTAGTGCATGCCCTGGGCCTTGACGAACAGCCGCGGGTTCTTCTTGAACTGGCGGTTGGCGGTGAAGGGCATCCAGTAGGCGTCGAGCGCGGCACCACGCGGGCCCTGCGTGAACTGCGCCAGCGGGTGGGCGGCAGCAGCTTGCGCGGTGTCGTCGGGTGCTTCGAGGTCGGTGGTGCTCATCGTCAGGCTCCTGGCTGCAGGGTGTGGAGGGGTGCGCAGCGCGCAACATCGTGCAGTCTAGACAGCCTTGTGCGCAATGTGCTTGCGCAATGACCCTGGCCGCTCCCACTGTGCCGCATAAGATGCGGTCGAGGAATCACGCGGCGCAACATCATGCGAAACAGCGACAGCAAGCCGGCACTCGATGCCATCGATCGCCAGATCCTGGTGGAGCTGCAGCAGGACGGCCGCCTGTCGAACGTGCAGCTGGCCGAGCGTGTGCATCTGTCGCCATCGGCCTGCCTGCGGCGCGTCAAGCAACTGGAGGATGCTGGCGTGATCGGCCAGTACGTCGCCCTGCTGAACCCCAAGGCGCTGGGCCAGCACGGCACCTGCTTCTCGATCCTGAACCTGCAGACGATGAACGACGCGGTGCTCAAGGGCTTCGAGCAGGCGGTGCGCGACGAGCCCGAGATCCTGGACTGCTTCTACGTCGCCGGCAGCAATGACTACCTGATCCGCTTCAGCTACCGCGACGCCGAAGACCTGGAGCGCTTCCACACCCAGGTGCTGATGAAGCTGCCCGGCGTGGAGCGCAGCAACTCGATGCTGGTGCTGCGCACGGTGAAGAAGACGACGGCGCTGCCGGTCTAGGCCGGCGCCACTTCCCGATGCCAATCAGGCGACGTCGGGACCGCCGGAGACGTTGGCCGCCACGCGCTGCGCCTGGCTCACCGCCTCGGACGCCATGTGCGCCTTGGCTTCCGGGTAGATCAGCGACTCTTCCAGCGCGATGTGGTCGTGGTAGAGCGTGGTGAACACGCCCACCGCGTGGCGCAGGCTGTCGATCTCGTACCAGCTGTAGCCCTTGGCGACGGCCTGCAGCTGGGGCGCCAGCTCCAGCCAGTCTTCTTCCAGCCAGCCGTGGTCCTGCTGCAGGCGCAGCACATGCTGGATCAGCGCCTTGTCGCCCTTGCGCACCAGGGCCGGGAAGATCAGCGTCTCCTCGTCGGCATGGTGCTGGCGGGCGTGTTCATCGAAGAAGCGGCAGATGGCTTGCGCGCTGCGCCTGGCGGCGGGGTCGAGGCCGTCGGTGTCGAGGCGGTCGACCAGCTGCTGCAGCTCGGCCAGCACCACCATCATCTGATGGTGGGTGCGGTCCAGCGCCTCCAGCGGGGGCAGGGCGGGTGCCGACGCACGGGCGGGGCGGGGCGTGCGCGCACGGGGCGTGACGGCTTGGGCGTTCATCGTGGTTCCTCTCGATTGACAGGGATGGACGCCATTGCAGCAGGGCACGGCCTGGCGGTCTTGCGCAGGATCAACCTGTGCGTGGCACCGTCGTCAGGCCCCGCTCTTTCACATCGGGGAAACCCGATTTCACGATGCGGAAGCATGGGATGTTGCGCCGCAGCAGAAAATCCCACGATCCCGAAATGATTTCCGCATCATGGAATGCGCGGCGTAACTTGTTGATTTCATTGCGACAGATTTTTAGTCTTCTATAAGACATAAGTCTTTCCAGCGGCCCGTGCTGCCGTTACGCTAGCGCCATCGGAACACCCGATCCAAGCCGTTCAACCTGACCCCAAGGAGCTTTGCCATGACGACGCTGACCCGCGAACAACAGATCGCCGCCCTCGAGAAGGACTGGGCCGAGAACCCGCGCTGGAAGGGCATCAAGCGCGGCTACACCGCCGCCGACGTGGTGCGCCTGCGCGGCAGCCTGGCCATCGAGCACACGCTGGCCAAGCGCGGTGCCGAGAAGCTGTGGAACCTGATCAACACCGAGCCCTTCGTCAACAGCCTGGGCGCGCTGACGGGCAACCAGGCCATGCAGCAGGTCAAGGCCGGCCTGAAGGC
>CALMIF010000140.1 GCA_937864045.1 uncultured Aquabacterium sp.
AGTTCCAGCACCTTGCGCACCGCCGGCGCCGGGCCGAAGCCCATGATGCGCGGCGCCACGCCGGCCGTGGCCATGCCCACCACGCGGGCGCGCGGCGTCAGGCCATGGCGCGCCGCGGCCGATTCGCTGGCCAGCAGCAGCGCGCAGCTGCCGTCGTTCACGCCGCTGGCGTTGCCGGCGGTCACCGTGCCGTCGGGCCGCACCACGCCCTTCAACTTGGCCAGCGCGTCCAGGCTGGTCTCGCGCGGGTGTTCGTCCTGGCTGACCACCACCGGGTCGCCCTTCTTGGCCGGGATGGTCACCGGCGTGATCTCCAGCGCCAGGTGGCCGGCCTTCTGCGCGGCGACCGCTTTCAGCTGGCTGGCCAGGGCCATGCGGTCCTGGGCGGCGCGCTCGATCTTGAAGTCGGTGGCCACGTTCTCGGCCGTCTCGGGCATCGAGTCGACGCCGTAGCGCTCCTTCATCAGCTTGTTGACGAAGCGCCAGCCGATGGTGGTGTCGTAGACCGCGTTGCTGCGGCTGAAGGCGCTCTCGGCCTTGGGCATCACGAAGGGCGCGCGGCTCATGCTCTCGACGCCGCCGGCGATCATCAGCTGCGCCTCGCCGGCCTTGATGGCGCGGGCGGCCGTGCCCACCGCGTCCAGCCCCGAGCCGCACAGCCGGTTGATGGTGCCGCCGGGCACGGCGATCGGCAGGCCGGCCAGCAGCGCGGCCATGCGGGCCACGTTGCGGTTGTCCTCACCCGCCTGGTTGGCGCAGCCGTAGAGCACGTCGGCCAGCTGTTCCCAGTCGACCTTGGGGTTGCGCGCCATCAGCGCCTTCAGCGGGATCGCGCCCAGGTCGTCGGTGCGCACCGACGACAGGCTGCCGCCGTAGCGGCCGAACGGGGTGCGGATGGCGTCGCAGATGTAGGCGTGGGTCATGGGGAGTCTCCGGGGATCAGTAGGTTTCCAGGTGCAGGCGGCCTTCGCGCTTCAGCGCGGCCCCGAGTGTCGGCCAGTCGATGCCGGCCCCGGTGGCGATGTCGCGCAGCGCCAGCACCACGCCCTCTTCCATGCTCTTCAAACCGCAGACGTAGAAGAAGGTGTTGGCGTCCTTCAGCAGCGGCACCAGGTCGGCGGCGCGGTTGCGCATTGCATCCTGAACGTAGCGCTTGGGCGCGCCCGGCGTGCGGCTGAAGGCGAAGCTGGTGTCGATGAAGTCCTTGGGCAGGTTCTGCAACGGGCCGAAGTACGGCAGTTCCTGCTGGGTGCGGGCGCCGAAGAACAGCATCAGCTTGCCGCCCTCGAACTTGCCCGACTGGCGCAGGCGCCGGCGCCATTCCGTCATCGCCCGCATCGGCGCGCTGCCGGTGCCGGTGCAGATCATCACGATGTTCGACTTCGGGTGGTTCGGCATCAGGAAGCTGGTGCCGAAGGGGCCGATCACCTGCACCTGGTCGCCCACCTTCAGGTCGCAGACATAGTTGCTGGCCACGCCGCGCACCGGGCGGCCCTGGTGGTCCTCCAGCACACGCTTCACTGTCAGCGACAGGTTGTTGTAGCCCGGCCGCTCGCCGTTGCGCGGGCTGGCGATGCTGTACTGGCGCGCATGGTGCGGCCGGCCGTTGGCGTCCACCCCCGGCGGCAGGATGCCGATGCTCTGGCCTTCCAGCACCGGGAAGGGCATGGCGCCGAAGTCCAGCATCACGTGGTGGGTGTCGTAGTCGGTGCCGACCTCGGTGACGCGCACGTTGCCGACCACGGTGGCGGTCACCGTCTTCTCGGCGGCCTTGGGGCCGTAGAGGTTGGTGTAGGCATGGGCCGCCGACCAGGGCGGCAGCGTGGCGCCGTAGGACGACGCGGCGAACGGCGCCTCGCCGGTGGCATCGACGACGGCGGCCACCTCGGGCGCAGCCTCGTCCACTGCGGCGGCGCCACCGCTGGCGGCGGCCAGTTCCTCCGCACTCAGTTCGGCGGGCAGCGACCCCCAGCCGAACTGCTCGTCCAGCGTGTAGGCGCGTGCGCTGGGCACCTTGCGGTAGTTGTCGATGCTGCCGGTGGGGCAGGGCGAGATGCAGTCGTTGCACCAGTTGCACTTGCTGGCGTCGACCACGTAGTTGTTCGCGTCATGCGTGATCGCGCCCACCGGGCACATGGTCTCGCAGGTGTTGCAGCGGATGCAGATCTCGGGGTCGATCAGGTGCTGCTTGATCACGGTAACGGCCATGTCCATGGGGTGTCTCCTCGCGGGATGCCATTGTGCGCAAGGGGCCCGCGGGCCCCTTGCTCAGGTGCGCGTCGTCAGGCGCTCAGGCAAAGCGGACGTATTCAAAGTCAACGGGCTGGCGGTTGATGCCCATGACCGGCGGCGCGATCCAGTTGGCGAACTTGCCCG
>CALMIF010000141.1 GCA_937864045.1 uncultured Aquabacterium sp.
GGCCTGCCCGGCCAGCACCTGGTCTGGCCGGGTGAATTCGTGCTGGGCTATCCCGGCGCCAGCCCCGACCCACGCCTGCCCGGCCCGGTGCGGCCGGTGCCGGACTGGATGCATGATGGTTCGTTCCTGGTCTACCGGCGGCTGCAGCAGCATGTGCACCTGTTCCGGCGGACGATGGCGGAACTGGCCGACCAGCTGCGCAGTCGGCCCGGCTTCGCGACCATGACCAAGGAACGCCTGGCCGCGCTGCTGGTGGGCCGCTGGCCCAGCGGCGCGCCGGTGTCGCGCTCGCCGCAGGCCGATTGCCCGGCGCTCGGCACCAACGCGCTGTTCAACAACGACTTCCGCTTCGACGATGACACACCGGTGCGTCAGCGCGACATCGGGCCGTCGCCGCGCCCGGCCGGCGCCGACCCGCTGGGCCTGGTCTGCCCGGTCGCCTCCCACATCCGCAAGGTCAACCTGCGCGACCAGGCGTCCGACGTCGGTGGCGCCTCGGCCACGCTGTCGCGGCGCATCCTGCGCGTGGGCGTGCCCTATGGCCCGGAGGTTGCCGATGGCGAGACCGAGGCCACCGAACAGGACCGCGGACTGCTCTTCCTCAGCATCCAGGCCTCGATCGAGGACCAGTTCGAGTTCCTGCAGGCACGCTGGATCAACAGCCGGGTGCGCCCGCGCGGGCCGGGCGGCGACGACATGCTCGTGGGCCGCAACGCCGCCCCGCCCGACGGCGCACGCCGCTGCCTGGTCTTCGGCGACGGCATGGTCAGGCCCACCGAGGTGGTGGCGACCGAGCCCTTCGTCACCATGACCGGCGGCGGCTACTTCTTCGTGCCCTCGCTGACCACGCTGCGCGCGCTGCTCGAAGGCACGCCGCTGCCGCCCTGACCCAACCGCTGAGAGGAGCGACCTTGACCGCCTCACGCCCCCTGCATCGACCGTTGCTGGCCGCCACCCTTGCCACGGCCGCCCTGCTGGCCGGTTGCGCCACACCCATCGCCCGCAGCGTGGTGCAGGCCAACCTGGCGCAGGAGCAGGCCGCCAACCAGCTGCTGCTGCTGAACATCGCCCGCGCGCACGAGCGCATGCCGATGCACTTCTCGCAGATCGGCCAGATCCGCGCCGCTCCCGGCGGCTGGGGCCTGGGAACGCCGTCGCTGGGGCTGTCGCTGCCCTTCGGTGGCGCCGCCAAGCCCGAGTACACGCTGACCGCCGGCACCGAGGGCGCCAGCCCGGTGGACGTGAGCGCGCTGACCAGCCAGGAGTTCATGCGCGGCATCACCACGCCGGTAGGGCCCGATCTGCTGGCCTACCTTCTCAATCAGGGCTGGCCGCCCGCAATGCTGATGCACCTGTTCCTGGAGTCGGTGACGACGACCGATGACAAGGGGGGACTCAGGCAATCGAGGAACGATCCGGGTCGCCTCGGCTATGCCGACTTCCGTCACTTCGTCGACCAGGCGGTGCTCTGCGAATTGGCGGTCAAACCGCAGGACGGCGAGCCGAGCTTCCTGTCGAGCCCGGTGTCCACCGTCAGCATGCGCGACGGCGTGGAAGCGGCCAAGGCCAAGCTGCAGATCGTCGAACAGTCGGCAGCCGCTGCTGCGGCACCCGCGGCACCCGCGGCGCCCGCGACACCTGCTGCAGCAGCAGCGCCAGCAACAGCGGCATCGGCGCCACCGCGGTTGCACTACCGCCTGGCCCAGGTCGACAGCGAAGTTGTGCTGCAACTGCAGCCTCGGACTGGCACAGGCGCGTCGACAAGCACGGCATGCCCGCCACCGTCGACGACTGACGCGAAGTCGATGGCCCCGCAGCGCAAGCTGATCCTGGCCAACAGCGGTCCGGCACTCGCGCCGCGGCGCGGCGGATTGGCCGAAGGGGCTGCGCCGCTGCCACGCTCAGCAGGCCAGTCGGAACCGAAGCCCGGCAAAGAAGCCTTCGTCCTGCGCTCGCCGCAGTCGATGCTGTACTACCTTGGCCAGCTCAGCCGGGCGCAGAACGGCGGCTGGCTCGACGGCGAGGCCGGCACCGGCGTGCGTACCCCATTGCGCATCAAGCTGCCCGACGGGCAGCAGGTCACGCTGTTCGACATGGTCAAGCACCAGGATGCGATTGGGGCGGCGGATGCAGCTGTCGCGGTGACCTATGGCCGACACACCTTTGCCGTGCGCCGGCCGCAAGGTCCAGGCGACAAGACCGCCGCCGACCGCAGCACCCAGGTGCTGGCCCTGATGCAACTGATCCTCGGCCTTCAGGACAAGGGCACCGAGGCGCCGGGCGCCAGCAGCGTGCGCCTGGTGCGCTGAGGCCGACCACGGCGCCGGGCTTGGCCGGACAATCGCGGGCGCCATGGCCGCCCACCCGATGTCCGACGCCGACACCACCGTCCCGCTGCGCCTGGGCGTGGTGCGCGCTGCCGGCGGCGGCCTGGTCTTCCTCGCCTCGGGCCGCCCCGGCCTGGCCCTGCATGACCTGCAGCCGCCGCCGCCCGGCGGGCTGGACGCCTGGCGCGGCGGCGCCTGGCAGCGCGCCGCCGACACCACCGCCTTCGGCCTGGCGCTGGCGCAGGCCCTGCTGCCGGCGTCGGTGCAGGCGATGCTGCACGGCGCTGCCGGCGGGCCGCTGCTGCTGCTGGTCGACGCCAGCCTGGCCGACCTGCCCTGGGAGGTGGCGGTGGTCGGCGGCCAGCCGCTGGATGCGCTGTTCCTCACCAGCCGCCAGGTGCTGGTGGCCGCGCAGGCCGGTGAATCGCCCGCCCCCCCGGGCGATGCGGCCGCAGTGCAGGTGGTGGGCGACGCGGCCAGCGCCGCCGCCGCCGGCCGCGCCGGCCAGCCGGCGCTGGCCCTGCCGGCCGACGCCACGGCCGCACGCCAGGCGCTGGCCCGTGCCCTGGCCGACGGCGCCAGCCCCGCCCAGGCCGGCCGGGCCGCGCGCCAGGCCGCCCGCGCCGCCGGCCAGCCCGGCGGCGACGCCTGGCTGCATGGCGACGCGGTGTTCCAGCCCGCGGCCGCCACGCCGGCGCCGGCGGCGGGCGATGACGTGCGCCAGCTCAGCATCCTGTCGGTGGACCTGATGGGCTCGACCCGGCTGATGCACACGCTGGGTGACGAGGAGTACAGCGAGCGCCTGACCCAGTACCACCAGAAGGTGGCGCAGGTGGCCCGCGCCCACGCCGGCCTGGCCGACGACCCGCAGGGCGACGACGGCTTCATGTGCTACTTCGGCTACCCGGTGGCCAGCGAAGACGCTGCGGCGATGGCGGTGCGCGCCGGCCTGGCGCTGGCCGCCGCGTCCGACGAGCTGGGCCTGCCGCTGCGCGTGGGCATCAGCACCGGGCGGGTGGTGATCCGCAACGGCCAGCCGGTGGGCGCGGCGGTGCACCATGCGGCGCGGCTGCAGCAGGCAGCGCCGGCGGGCGCGGTCTACGTGGGCGCGGCGACGCGGCGCATCGCCGGCGAGCGCTTCGCGTTCGACCTGGTCGACGAGGCCGCCAACTTCAAGGGGTTCGATGGCCCGGTGGCCGTGTGGCGGGCGGTGACCGAGCGGCCGGTGCTGGGCACCGAGCGCTTCGACCACCGCACCGACCTGACGCCCTTCATCGGCCGCGACGCCGAGCTGGCCGAGGTGCTGCGCCACTGGGAAGCCGCCGTGGCCGGCGAGCGCCACGCCCTGCTGCTGCTTGGCGAGGCCGGCATCGGCAAGAGCCGCCTGGTGCGCGAGCTGCGCCAGACCCTGGCCGCGCGCGGCTACCGCACGATGGAATGCCGCTGCGCGCCTGAATCGACCGGCAGCGCCTTCCAGCCGCTGATCGACCTGCTGCGCCGCCAGCTGCGCGTGCGCGAGGGCGACCCGCCGGCGCTGCAGGTGGCGCGGCTGCGCGCCCTGCAGATCACCACCGGCGCCGAGGCCGAGCAGGCGCTGGCCCTGCTGGGCGCGCTCCTGAACGTGCCGCCGCAGGTGCTGCCACCGATCCCCGGCGGGGCGGGTGGCGGCTCGGCCGAGCGCCGCCGCCAGCTGACGATGGACCTGCTGGCCCGCGTGAGCACGGTGCTGGCCGACCAGGCGCCGGTCTGCCTGATCCTGGAAGACGTGCAGTGGGCCGACCCGTCGACCCGGGCCCTGATGCAGCGCCTGATCGACGGCCCGCGCCACGAGCGCGTGCTGCTGCTGCTGACGCTGCGCGGCGGGCCTGAGGACGCAGCCGCCTGCGGCTTCGCCCTGCCCGCGGTGCGCCTGGCGGGCCTGGACGCCGACGCGGCGCAGGACCTGCTGCGCCGCGCCAGCGGCGGTGCGCTGGACGATCCCGCGCTGGCGCAGTGGCTGGCCGCACGCGCCGACGGCGTGCCGCTGTTCATCGAGGAATCGGCCCGCATGGCCGCCGCGCTGGCGGCGCAGCGGTCGGGTGACGACGTGGCCCGGCTGCTGCGCGACGCGGTGCCCGGCTCGCTGCAGGACCTGCTGACCGCCCGGCTCGACCAGCTGCCGCAGGCCAAGCGCGCCGCGCAGGTGGGCGCGGCGCTGGGCCGGGCCTTTCCGCTGGCGCTGATCGAGGCCGTCAACGCGCACGCCGATTCACCGATCCGCCTGGCCGGGCTGGACGGCCTGCTGGCCGCCCTGGTGCAGGCGGGGCTGCTGACGGTCGAGCAGCCCGGCGAGCAGCAGGTCTACAGCTTCCACCATGCCCTGCTGCGCGATGCGGCCCACCAGAGCCTGCTGGAGCGCGACCGCCGCCGCCTGCACGGCGCCATCGCCGCCGTGCTGCAGCAGCAGTTCGCCGCCCTGGTCGACGCCCAGCCCGAGCTGCTGGCCCAGCACCAGGAGCAGGCCGGCCAGTGGGCCGAGGCCCTGGCCGGCTGGGAGCGCGCCGCGCGCCATGCCGCGCGCCGCAGCGCCCACCACGAGGCCGGCTCCCACATCCGCCGCGCCCTGGCCCTGCTGCCGCAGCTGGCCGACGACACGGCCGGCCGCGACGCCACCGAGCTGCGCCTGCTGCTGCTGCAGTCGGGCGTGCTGATCGCCACCCAGGGCTATGGCGCCGACGGCGTGGGTGCGGTCTACGCCCGGGGCCTGTCGCTCGCCCAACAGCTTGGCGACACAGGCGCACTGCACAAGCTGCGCCTGGGGCTGGAGGGCTGGCACTTCATGCGCGGCGACTTTCCCCGCGCGCAGGCCATCGCCGACGAACTGGCAGCCGCGCTGGGCCCGTCACCCGAGCCGCAGGCGCGGCTGCATGCGGGCTGGGCGCAGGCCAACCTGCTGTTCCACCAGGGCCGCCTGCCCGAGGCAGTGGCGCTGACCGACCGCTGCCTGGCCGACTACGGCCAGGGCGGCAGCCGCGCCACCGCGGTGCAGGACCCGGGCGTGATGTGCCTGTGCTACTCCAGCTGGGCGCTGTGGGAGATGGGCCGCGCCGACGAGGCGCTGGCCCGCGCACGCCAGGGCGTGGCCCTGGCCGAGCGGCTGAAGCACCCGTTCAGCCTGGGCCAGGCGCTGGGCTTCCTGGCGGTGGTGCACGACTTCCGCGGCGAGCACGCGCCCGGGCTGCTGGCCGCGCAACGGGCGATCCAGGTCTGCGAGGGCGGCGGCTTCATGCAATGGCTGGCGCATGCGCGCGTGCTGCACGGCCGGCTGCAGACGGCGCTGGGCGACATCGACGCCGGCCTGGCCGCGATGGCGCAGGGTGATGCGCAGTGGACCGCCACCGGCGCGGTGGTGACGCGCCCGTTCTATGCCGTGCTGCGCGCCGAGGGCCTGGCCCAGGCCGGCCGCCCCGACGAGGCCCTGCCCCTGATGGCCGAGGCCCACGCCCTGATCGGCCGCCACGGCGAGCGCTACTTCGAGCCCGAGGTGCAGCGCGTGATGGGC
>CALMIF010000142.1 GCA_937864045.1 uncultured Aquabacterium sp.
TTGGGACCGATACGCAGGTAGCGGCCGTCCAGTTCGGGCGGGATCGTGCCCTCGACCACCAGGTCGGTCAGCGTCAATTCGCTGTCCATCGGCGCGTTCAGCCCGCTCAGGTACGGGTGCGGCGCGCTGGGCGCCGGCATGCGTGCCCGGTTGAAGGCCGCCAACTTCAGCACGCCGGCCGAAACGGTTTGCCGGATGGCGTTCTCGATGCGACCGGCCATGGTGGCCTCCCTGCCGATGAAGTTGAGGATCAGCTGTCGCCGGCCGCCGTCAGCGGCCCGGCCAGGCGACGTTCCTGCGCAAACCAGCGCAGCACGGGCAGTGTGCCCGGCAACACCGGGCCCAGCTGAACCGGCAGGCCGCTCCAGACCATCTGCTGGGCCTCGCGCATCTCGAAGTCGCCGGTCCAGTCGAAGACCTTGCAGAAGTGCAGCCGCACCCGCGCATGCGGGTAGTCGAACAGCTCCTGCCGCCAGGGGTGCACGGTGCCGATGGTGATGCCCAGCTCCTCGTGCAGCTCGCGCCGCAGGGCCTGGTCGACCGTCTCGCCGGGCTCGAACTTGCCGCCCGGGAATTCCCAGTAGCCGGCGTAGACCTTGCCGGCCGGCCGGCTGGTCAGCAGGAAATCGCCCTCGCTGCCGTCCGCCCCGCGGCGGATCAGCACGCCCACCGCCACCTCGGTGACCGGGCGCTCGCCGCGGTCGATGCCGTCGACCGAGGTGATCGCCGACGCTTCAGACACGGTCCAGCCCGTCGGGCTCGGTGTCGTCGGCCACCTGGCGCGGCGCTTCCTCGCCGCCATGATCGCGGCCGGCCCAGTCGCGGGCGAACTGGTAGGCCACCCGGCCCGAGCGGGAACCGCGTTCCAGTGCCCACACCAGGCTGGGCTGGCGCGCCTGGCTGATCGCCGCCTCCGCCACACCGAAGTGCCGCAGCCACTGCGCGACGATGGCCAGGTACTCCGGCTGGCTGAACGGATAGAAGCTGATCCAGAGACCGAAGCGCTCGGACAGGCTGATCTTTTCCTCGACCACCTCGCCCGGGTGGACCTCACCGTCCTCGGTGTGCTGGTAAGTCAGGTTCTCCTTCATGTACTCGGGCAGCAGGTGGCGGCGGTTGCTGGTGGCGTAGATCAGCACGTTGTCGCTGGCTGCGGCGATGCTGCCATCCAGGATGCTCTTCAGCGCCTTGTAGCCCGGCTCGCCCTCGTCGAAGCTGAGGTCGTCACAGAAGACGATGAAGCGCTCGGGCCGCTCGGCCACCAGGTCGACCAGGTCCGGCAGGTCGACCAGGTCGGCCTTGTCGACCTCGATCAGGCGCAGCCCGCGGTCGGCAAATTCATTCAGGCAGGCCTTGATCAGGCTGCTCTTGCCGGTGCCGCGGGCGCCGGTCAGCAGCACGTTGTTGGCCGGCAGGCCGGCGACGAACTGCGCGGTGTTGCGCAGCAGCCGCTCCTTCTGGCCGTCGACCTCCTTGAGATCCGCCAGGCGGATGCCGGCGACCTGCCGCACCGGCTGCAGCAGGCCCGAGGCGCCGCGCTTGCGGTAGCGGAAGGCGATGGAGGCGCCCCAGTCGGGTGCGGACAGCGCATGCGGCAGGATGCGTTCCAGCCGCCGCAGCAGCAGGTCGGCGCGGGCGATCAGGGCGTCGAAGGATTCGGAGGACATGCGGCCGAGTTTAGCCAGCGCCCTTCCCCGTCCAGCGCCACGACCGCGGCCGGGTCACCGGCGGCCACCGCGAACACGCGGTCATCCGGGCCGCGCGGCAGCACATGCAGCCCGGTGAACGGACCGAAGGCCGGCAGCACGCCGCAGCGCAGGCCGAAATGGAAGCACGGCAGGCGCAGCCGGTCATGCGCCCGCCCACCCAGGGCCACACCCGGGTGCAGGTGGCCGGCCAGGGCATAGGCACTGTCCACCGCGCCGGGCTGGTGCAGCAGAGCCCAGGGCCCGATGCGCAGCGGGCCGTCGACCACCTGCACACCCAGCGCGGCCGGCGGATCACCGGCGTGGGCATCGTGATTGCCGCGCACCAGGGTCAGATCGACGGCGGCGTGCCGCGCCCGCCAGGCGGCCACCGCTGCCATCGTGCCCGCGGCATGGGCGCGCGCCGAATGCAGCAGGTCGCCCAGGAAGACGATGTGGCGTGCGCCGGTCGCATCCAGCAACGCATCCAGCCGGCCCAGCGCCTCGGCGGTGGTGGCCTCGGGCACGGGCACGCCCAGGCGGCGGAACGAGACCGCCTTGCCCAGGTGGGCATCGGCCACCAGCAGCAGGCCCAGGTCGGGATCGAGCGCCGCCTTGTGCGGCCACAACTGCAGCCGGCCGCCGCCCGGAGCGTCGAACCAGGCGGTCGATGCCGCCGCAGTGCTCACGCCGTCAGGCGCGCCAGCAGCAGGTCCAGGTGCTCGGTGGGCGCACGGCGAAAGCCCGAGCGGGCGTAGCGCTGCAGGCGGCCGACCACCAGGGCTGTCAGGCCCGAGGCCACGGCCTGGGCGTCGACCGTGGGCGTGGCGCTGCCACCGTCACCATCGACCCCGGGTGCACCGAAGGCGCTGCGCAGGCACTGGCGCAGCTGGCCTTCCACCCGGTCGAAGAACTGGTTCATGCGCAGCGTCAGCCGCTCGTGCTCGAACACCAGGGCATCGCCCACCATCACCCGCACCATGCCCGGGTTCTTCTCGCCGAACTGCAGCAGCATCACCACGATGCGCCGCGCCTGCTGGGCGCCGCCGGGCTCGCGCTCGGTGATCTGGTTGACCAGGGTGAAGACGCTGGACTCGATGAACTCGATCAGCCCCTCGAACATCTGCGCCTTGCTGGCGAAGTGGCGGTACAGCGCCGCCTCGCT
>CALMIF010000143.1 GCA_937864045.1 uncultured Aquabacterium sp.
GGGTCGTAGGCATGTTCGCCGCGGGCCTTGTCGATCTCGTCGACCACCATCACCGGGTTGGCGTACTGGCCGTCGACGAGCGTCTCGAACACCTTGCCCGGGCGCGCGCCCTTCCACTGGCTGCTGGCGCCCGACAGCACCCAGCCGGCGGTCAGCGAGCTCATCGAGATGAAGCCCATGCCGGTGCCCAGCAGCTTGGCCACCTCGCGGGCGAAATGCGTCTTGCCCACGCCGGGCGGGCCCAGCAGCAGCATCGGCGTGATCTCCAGCGCGTCGCGGCTGTCGTGGCAGAGGGCCAGCTGACGGCGGATGTCGTCGAGCACGGCGTGGAAGTTGGGCAGCTCGTCGTACAGGTGCTCCATCGCCGGCAGGCCGGACGGTTTCACCTGGAAGCGCTCGGGGCCCTTCTCCAGCATGCGCTCGTAGGTGCCGCGCAGGTGCTCGTGGTCCTTGGGCGGCAGCTTGTGCAGGCGCTTCTCCACCTCGTCGCAGCGGTAGACGCTGCGCAGCTGCGCCACGGTGAAGCCGCTGCTGCCGCGCGGCGTGGACGGTGGCACGGCCACCAGGTCGGTCGACGGACTGCGCATCCCAGGACACCTCCGAAGAACTTGCTTGCTCACCATTTCAGCGCCGCCGGCGGCGGTCGATGGGGCGAACAGCCGGCCCATCGACCCGTTGTTGGCTTGCGCTCGGTCAAATCCTAGCAAGCACCGGGCCGCTGTGCAGAATGCGCCCCCGGTGTGCGGGACATGGGATGCACGACATGGCAGGGCAGGACGACGCGGGCAGCGGCCCGCCGCATGTGGCCATCATCGGCTGCGGGTTCACGGGCACCTCGGCCCTGCAGCAGCTGGTCGACCGCCGCCCGGTGCGGCGCATCACGGTCTTCGAGGCCACGGGCGACTTCGGCCCCGGCTTCGCCGATCGGCGCGACGACAGCCCGGCCTACCTGCTCAACAACACCACCGACAGCCTGTGCCTGCTGCCGCACCACCGCCAGGCCTTCATCGCCTGGCTGCAGGGCCGCGGCGAGGCACCCGAGCCGAAGGACCACCTGCCCCGTGGGCGTTACGGCGACTTCCTGTCCGACGCGGTGGCGGCAGCCACGACGATGGCCGCCGCCAAGGGCATCGTGGTGCAGCGCCTGCCGGTCGAGGTGAGCGGCCTGGACGAGCCGTCGCCGGCCGACGGCGGCGGCGTGCGGCTGCACTGGGCCGGCGGCAGCCTGCAGGCCGACGCGGCGATCCTGGCCACCGGCCGCTGCCCGCCGCGGCTCGACATCGCCTTGCCGCCTGCTGGAAGTTTCAGCAGCGGGGCGCGCCTGGTGCCCAGCCAGGTGCGCGACAGCACCCTCGACGCGCTGCCGCTGGACGCCTGGCACATCCCGTGCGCCTTCGGCCGCGAGCAGGCCCGGGTGCTGGTCGACTGCCGCGGCGCGCTGGACCGCCGCGTCGACAGCCCGGCCCAGCCACCCCTGGTGCGCGCCATGGCGGCCCGGGGCCTGCTGCAGCCCCACCGCCTGGACGGCGCGCCGGCCGACGGCGCCGCCATCGACATGGCCACCCTGCGCGCCGAGGGCAGCCGCCATGTGCATGTGGCCGGCATGTGGCTGTGGGGCCCGGGCCTGTTCACCAGCTCGGCCTTCATGATGGCCCGTGCGGTGCAGACCATCCTGGCGGCGCTGTATCCGGGCGTGGTCGAGCGACCCGCCAGCGGCTGACTACTTCACCCAGGTGTTGAGCTGGATGATCGGCAGCAGCACCGCCAGCACGATCAGCATCACCACCGCGCCCATGGCCACGATGAGCAGCGGCTCCAGCAAGGTGGCCAGGGCCATGGCGCGGCGCTGCACCTCGCCGTTGAGCTGGCGCGCGGCGCGTTCCAGCATCTGCGGCAGCTGGCCGGTCTGCTCGCCCAGGCGGGCGAACATCGCCAGCAGGCCGGGGAAGCGCTTCTTCGCCGCCAGGGCGGCGGCCAGCGGCGCGCCTTCGCGCACCTGCACCAGGGCGTCCAGCGCGTCGGCGCGCAGGGCGCGGTTGTTCAGCGTCTCGGCGGCGGCCTGCAGCGCCTTCAGGATGGGCACGCCGGCATTGGCCAGCATCGCCAGCGTGCCGGCGAAGCGCGCTGCGTTGTAGCCGCGCGCCACGCGGCCCACCAGGGGCAGGGTCAGCACCATCGCGTCGAAGCGGCGGCGGAAGGCCTCGCCGCGCAGGGCCAGGCCCAGCGCGGTGCCGCCCGCGGCCAGGGCCAGCAGCACCGCCCAGCCCCAGCCGCGCACGAAGGCGCTCAGGCCCAGCATCGCGGTGGTCAACCAGGGCAGGGCGCGCTGGTTGCTGGTGAACACGCCGGCCACCTGCGGCACCACGTAGGTGACCAGGAAGATGACGATGACGACGGCGATCAGCGAGACGATGGCCGGGTACAGCGCCGCGCCCAGCAGCTTGCCGCGCAGCGCCTGGCGCTCCTCCAGGTCGTCGGCCAGGCGCTCCAGCACGCCGCCCAGGGCGCCGCTCTGCTCGCCGGCGGCCACCACCGCGCGGTAGACGTCGTCGAATTCACGCGGGGCGCCGGCCAGGGCGCGGGCGAAGGGCGCGCCGGCGTTGACCTCGGCCCGCAGGTGCGCCACCAGGTCGCGCTGGGCGGGCTGGTCGGCCTCGTCGGCCAGGGCGGTCAGCGCCCGCTCCAGCGGCAGGCCGGCGCCCACCAGGCCGGCCAGCTGGCGCGTCCACACCGCCAGGCCGGTGCTGCCGAACACCCGCCGGCTGAAGCGCGAGCGCCCCGCCGACTGCACGCTGGCGGCCAGGGCCGCCACGCTCAGCGGCACCAGGCCCTGGTTGCGCAGCTGGCTGCGGGCGGCCTTGGCGTTCTCGGCCTCGACCACGCCGCTGCGCGGCTTGCCG
>CALMIF010000144.1 GCA_937864045.1 uncultured Aquabacterium sp.
CGCCACCCGGCGCAGCGAGGCGGGCCGGATCCCGCCACTTGGCGGTTGGCCCTAGCGACGTGCGGGGGGTGGCAGATCCAATGCGGTCGAGTGCCGAACGCGCCAGGCGAGGAAGGCCAGGCCGACGCGGGTGCGACCCAGGCCCTCGAGGGGGTCGAACGACAGCAGGTCGCGAATGGTCTCCAGCCTTGCCTGCATCGTGCTGTGATGAACGCCAGCGATCCGCGACGCATCGCGAATGGACGCAGATCGAAGCAGGGCATCCAGGGTTTGCGCGGCCCACGGATGCTGCATGACGCTCTCGAGCTCCTCGACGTCGAGCAGGGGCCGATCCACCGAGCACTGGGCGAGAAGATCGACCAGCCCGCCGTACTCGTCTGCGACCACGACCGGCACATCGGGAATCGAGCAGAGCCGCAGGCTCACGAGCGCGGTGCCGAGCGATCGGTGGAGGTCGTCGATGGCGGTGGACACCCCGATGCCGCACGGGCTGGCGTCGATGTGCTTGTCCTCGGCCCGCAGCACGCAAACGTGCAATGGACCGAAGCGCGTGTGGACGACGTCTTCCAGCAGTTCGCGGTGCTGCTTCCAGTTCGCGAACAACGGCAAGCTGGCGACGCGGTACCGCAGACCCGGGGACAGACCCAATCGCGCCGCCGTCGCCCGTCGCTGCTCCACGTCGACATCGTCGTCGAGTAAATCGCCGAGCCGGCGCAAGGGATCCTCCGCCTGATGCCCGCTGCGAATGGCCAGGGCGAGCGCGAGGCGCTCCAGAATCATCCTGTCGTTCGCATGGGCCGGACCCTGCCGCTCCAGCCAGACGGCCATGCCGTTGACTTCGAGGGCTCCCTCCCGTGTCGGGGTGGCGCCTTCCTTGAGGATCTGCCCCTCCGGCGAGACGCGCATCGTGCGATCCGCCGCCTCGGCGGCGTAGCCGGCGACACAACCCGAGAGCGAAGCCGCCGCGCCGAGGAGCCCGTGCATGTTGACGCCACCGCGGACCAGTTCGTCGAAACACGCGATGATCCTCAACGCCAAGCTGGCGTTGGGGTCGAGGGCCTTCAGTCGAGCCAGCAGTTCCTGCATCCAGCCCTCACTCCCCCAGGACGCGCGACATCCATGCACCGCGCGTGTTGATCATGCCACGGGACAGTGCCGTATGCGGCGCGAAGATGTCGAACGCGTGGAACCCGCCGGGCCACACGTGAAGCTCGGCGTGCCCGCCGGCTTTCCACAGGGCATCGGCGTATGCAACGGTCTCGTCGCGGAAGATCTCGGCGCTTCCCACGTCCAGGAAAGCCGGCGGCAGGCCATGGAGATCGGTCGCACGGGCCGGCGCCGCATACGGGGAGACGTCCGGCCCGCCTCGGGCCTCACCGAGCAGCGCACTCCAGCCGGTCTCGTTGCTCACGCGGTCCCAGACGCCGATGCCGTCGAACTGGAACGTGGACTTCGTGATGCCCCGGTCATCGAGCATGGGGTAGTCGAGCAACTGACCACACAGGCGAGGCCCGCCCCGATCGCGCGCCGCGAGCGCCGCGCCGGCTGCCAGGCCCGCTCCGGCGCTGGCGCCGGCAATCAGCAGGCGATCGAGGCGCACGCCGAGCGACAGGGCGTTCGAGGCCATCCACTCCAGCGCCGCGTACACATCTTCCCGTGGATACGGGTCGCGATACTCCGGCGCGAGTCGGTACTCGATCGTGACCAGCACGACCCCCAGCTGTTCGACAAAATCAATCATCCGGTCCAGACCGCTGAATCGAT
Source organism: uncultured Aquabacterium sp. (assembly GCA_937864045.1). Lineage (GTDB taxonomy): Bacteria > Pseudomonadota > Gammaproteobacteria > Burkholderiales > Burkholderiaceae_C > Pseudaquabacterium. The sequence continues at coordinate 1,765 of CALMIF010000144.1, forward strand.
CGCCGAACATCAGCCCGCCAGAGTGCACGAAGAGAACGCCAGGGCGCTGACCGGAGGCCCGCTCGTGACGGAACACCGACGCGGTGAGCTCGTGTCCTTCGAACCCTTCGAAGGTGTGGTCCTCGCAGCGGATGCTTCGCCCGCCAATCAGTGTCTCAACAGGCGGCCCCGCGTACGAAATGCGCATGAAGTCGATCAGGTCGCTGGTGACGGTAGGCGGGAACATGCCGCCGACGATCGCCAGACCCGCGCGCAGTTCAGCGTCGAAAGCCGGCCGGTTCAGCCAAGCTTGGCCGTCCACGCCGTCGATGAACCCCGGGGTGTCCTTCCTCATTGCGTCTTCCTCCACGAACCGCTGGTGAGCGCCACGCAGGGTTCGATCCCGACGACGCGAACTCTGCTGCGACCTAGCCAACGTTGCCGATGCGGCACCCGAGATTCTCGGGCACCGCCCGACGGGCCGATCCTGGCCGGCCGCCGGCACCGACGAGTGGCTCCTTTCCGGCAGCCTTGATCGGCACCGGACCAAAGAAGTCGGCGCGCCGCAGCCCTACGTCGTCCCGCCCGCCTCCGCCTCCGCCTCCACCTCCGCCGCACTGCGCTTGCGCGCCGCCGCCTTGGCGGCTTCGCGCCGCGCCAGCCAGAGCGTGGCGCTGGCGATCACCACGCCGCCGATGATGGTGCTCTGGCTGGGGATGTCCGAGAACAGCAGGAACCCCATCACCGCCGACCACACCAGGTCCAGGAACTTGGCCGACTGGGTGGCCGAGATGTCGGCCACGGCGAAGCTGCGCGTCAGGCAGTAGTGGCCGGCGCTGCCCAGCACGCCGGTGACCACGAAGGCCAGCCACTGCCAGGGCTGCAGCGGCTGCCACACCCACACCGCCACCGGCAGGGTGATCAGCGACACGGTGATCGACTGCCAGACCAGGATCACGCCCGGCGTCTCGTAGCGTGTCATCGCCTTGGTCAGCAGGAAGCTGACCGCGAACACCGGCGCCGAGGCCAGCATCATCAGGTGGTACCAGCCGCCACTGGCGCTGAGCTTGGGGCCGACCACGATCAGCACGCCGCTGAAGCCCAGCGCCACCGCCACCCAGCGCTCCCAGCGCATCGGCTCCTTGAAGGCGAAGTAGGCGCCGATCATGATGAAGATGGGCCCGGTGAAGCCGATGGCGGTCATGTCGGCCAGCGGGATCTTCGGCAGCGCGGTGAACCACAGGGCCAGGCCCACGGCGTGCGCCAGGCCGCGGCTGAACTGGTCGCGCAGGTTCTTCGGCTTGTAGCTGGCCAAGCCTTGCGGCAGCATCACCGGCAGCAGCACCAGCAGGCCGAAGAAGTAGCGCAGGAACTGGGTCTGGAATGGGTCGATCTGCTGCGTGAGCAGGCGCATCAGCGCGTTGAGCATGCTGAAGAGCAGGCCGGCGGCGCTGGTCCAGAGCAGGCCGCGGGTGGTGGGGCTCCAGTGCTGGCTGCGCTGCGCCAGCGACTGCCGTGCGCGCGTCAGGGTCGAAAGTGGCATGCAGGGGACGGGGAACGGCGCCGCGGACGGAGAACCGGCGAGCGTCCCCGCCACGGCGGGCGCCGGCTGTCATGCCTGCGACATGCCGATTGCCCTGGCGCTGTGCAGGCTTGCGGCCTGGCGCGCGGGCAGACTGCGTGCCGTCCCGCCAACCCCGACCGAAAGCCCTGCGCATGCCTGCTGCCAACCCCGCCCTGTCCCTCGGATTCATCGGCCTGGGCGTGATGGGCGCGCCCATGGCCGGCCACCTGGCCCGCGCCGGCCACCGCCTGTCGCTGCTCGATGCCGACCCCGCCCGCACCCGTGCCGTGGCCGCCGAGCTGGGCGCCACCGCCATGGCCACGCCCGCCGAGGTGGCGGCGGCCAGCGACATCGTGATCTCCATGCTGCCCAACGGCGGCGTGGTGCAGCAGGTGGCGCTGGGCACACCGGGGCGTGATGACGGTCTGATCCACGGCTTGCGGCCCGGCGCGCTGCTGCTGGATTGCTCGTCGGCCGAGCCCTGGCTGACCGAGGCCACCGCGAAGGCGCTGGCCGCACGCGGTGCGCGCATGGTCGACGCGCCGGTGTCGGGCGCCGCCTGGGGCGCGGCCGAGGGCAACCTGGTGTTCATGGCCGGTGGGGATGCGGCCGACCTGGCCCGCGTGCGCCCGCTGCTCGACCTGATGGGCCGGGCGGTGTTCCACCTCGGCGGCCTGGGCAGCGGCCATGCGATGAAGTGCATCAACAACCTGATCACCGCGCTGACCTTCAGCGCCACCGCCGAGGGCCTGGTGATCGGCAAGCGCTACGGGCTGGACCCGGCGGCGATGGTCGACGTGCTGAACGAATCGACCGGCCAGAGCTGGATCACGCAGAACCACATCCGCCAGCGCATCCTGAGCCGCAGCTTCGACGACCCGTTCAAGCTGGCGCTGATGCTCAAGGACATGGGCATCGCCAACGCCCTGGCGCGCGAGACCGGCAGCGCCGCGCCCATGGCCGGCCTGGGCCAGCAGCTGTGGCAGGCGGCGTCGCGCGCGGCCGGGCCCGAGGCCAGCGTCAGCGAGTTGGTGCGCTGGGTCGAGCAGCTGAGCGGCACGCCGGTGACGCCCGGCGCCGGGCCGCGGCAGGGCGGCTGAACTACGGCAGCACGATGTCCGGATGGGCCAGCGCTTCCTGCCGGCGCGTCAGGTCCCAGCGGAAGAACTGCACGATCTCGTCGCGCCGGGCCAGGGCGTCGGCCTCGCCCAGGGCCAGCAGTTCCTGCGTGAAGGGTGGCTCGAACAGCAGGTAGCTGGCCAGCGCGGCGCCGCGCGGGGCGGCGGCCGCCTCCAGGGCGCCGGCCTGTCCGCCCTGCCCACCGTGCAGCAGCGCCAGCACCGGCGGCGGCAGGCAGTGCAGGTGGCGGGCGGCGATGTCGTCGATGCGCTGGCTGGGCGCGATCACCAGCGATTCCAGCGGCCGCAACGGCGTGTCCTGCCGGGCGCTGTCGGGCAGCAGGGCCAGGGTGCGGTTGATGCGCTGCATGCGCTCGATGTCCACCGCCAGCGCGTCCAGGAAGATGCTCGCCATCGCATGGCCGGCCACCTGGGCCAGCGTGGGCGGTGCCTCGTCGGCCGGGGGCGTGGCGGGCGGGCCGTGCAGGCGGCCGGCGCCGATGATCAGCAGCCGCTCGGCGCCCAGGTGGATGGCCGGCGACAGCGGCGCGGTCTGGCGCATCGAGCCGTCGCCGTACCAGCCGGCGGCGCCGTCACCGTCGATCCGTGTCGGCGGAAAGATGAACGGGATCGCCGACGAGGCCAGCAGGTGCGGCAGGGTGATGGCGGTGGGCACGGCGATGCGCTGCTGGCGCAGCCAGGGCGCCACCGGCCGGTGCATGCTGTAGAAGGTGACATGCTCGCCCGTGCTGTAGCGCGAGGCGGTGACGGCCAGGCCGTGCAGCTGGCGCTGCGCCAGCAGCACCGGCAGGCGGTCCAGCGGCACCAGGCGCTGCAGCAGGGCGGCCAGCGGGCTGTTGTCCAGCGCCGAGCGCGGCTGCTCGCGCCGCCAGCGGGCCACCGCCCGGCCCACCGACAGCAGGCCGCGCCAGCTGGCCTCGGGGCGCAGGCTGGGCATGCTGTCGGTGCGGTAGACCTGCTCGCAGCGGAACTGGTGCCACACCCGTGCCAGCAGCTCCACCGCAGCCTCGAAGCGGTCGGCGTGGCAGGCCAGGGCGGCGGCGTTGATGGCGCCGGCCGAGGTGCCGACGATCACGCCGAAGGGGTTGCGCAGGCGACCCCGGTGGCCGGTGTGCTCGCGCCGCAGCCGGGCGATGGCGCGCAGCACGCCCACCTGGTAGGCCGCCCGCGCCCCGCCACCGCTGAGGACCAGGGCGGTGAGCGGTGTCTCGTGCATGCAAGCGAATGTAAGCGGCCGATGTGCACCGCCGCCGCCGGGCCTGTCCCGATGGCGGCCACCGCGGCGGCGGGCGACGATGCCGGCTGCGCATCCCCCGTCCTGTCCCCATGACCGACCTGTCCGGCACCGCCAGCCCCGAGCAGCAGCTCGCCCGCTTCGTCGTCCACCACCCCGCCGCCGCCGTGCCGGCCGAGGCCCGCGCCACGGTGCGGCACATCGTGCGGGCCGTGGCCGGCACCGCACTGGCTGGTGCGGGCGAGGACGGCATCGCCGCGCTGCGCAGCCTGCTGCTGGAACGCGGCGGCGCGCCGCAGGCCACGCTGCTGGTCTATGGCGACAAGCTGCCGGCCGCGGCGGCGGCGCAGTTCAATGCCACGCTGTGCCGGGCGCTGGACTTCTGCGACGCGATGGCGCCTGGCCCGCACCTGGGCGCGGCGGTGATTCCGGCCGCACTGGCCGCCGCGGAATTGAACGGCGGCTGCACAGGCGACGACTTCGTCGCCGCGCTGGCCATCGGCGCCGAGCTGGTGGCGCGCTTCAACCTCGACGAATCGCAGTACGACGGCTTCGACCCCACCGGCATCTGCGTGCCCTTCGGCGCCACGGCGGCGGTGGCGCGCCTGCTGGGGCTGGACGAGGCGCAGACCCTGCATGCCCTGGCCCTGGCCTTCAACCGCTGCGGCGGCAGCTTCCAGAGCCATGTCGACGGCTCGCTGGGCGTGCGCATCACGCAGGGCTGGGTGGCGCAGGCGGCGGTGGACTGTGCGCAGATGGCGCGGCTGGGCATCACCGGGCCGCAGAATTTCTTGGCTGGCAGCTGCGGCTACGGCCACTTGTACGGCCGCGACCGGCTGGACGCCGACGCGCTGGTGGCCGGCCTGGGTGAACAGTGGCACCTGCAGCGCGTGGTGTTCAAGCAGTTCCCCAGCTGCGGCGTGACGCAAGGCGTGACGGCGCTGGTGCTGCGGCTGGCCGCGGCCCATGGCCTGCAGGCCGATCAGGTGGCCCGCGCCGAGGTGCGTCTGCCGCCCTACGCCCACCGCCTGGTCGGCCAGCCGTTCAAGCTGGGCGGCAATCCGCGGGTCGACGCCCAGTTCAGCGCCGCCTGGTGCGTGGCCAATGCGCTGCAGCGCGGCCGGCCGCAGCTGCGGCATTTCGAGCCGGCGGCGGTGGCCGATGCCCGCTTGCTGCCGCTGGTGCAGCGCGTGGCGGTGGTGGCGGATGCGGCGCTGGACGCCCGCGGCCACACCGCGGTCGACCTCGCCATCACCACCACCGACGGCCGGCTGCTGCGCGACGGGCTGGACACCGCGCCGGGCTTCCCCGGTGCTGCGCTGGGCGAGGACGAGCACCGCGCCCGCTTCGACGACTGCCTGGCCTATGCCGATGCCGCCGCGCCGCGCGCGCTGTCACCGGCGAAGAAGACGGCGCTGCGCGCGGCGCTGGATGATCTGGCCAGCCTGCCCGATGCCCGCCAGCTGGCGGCGCTGCTGGTGCCTTGATTGCCCTGATTTCTTGCTCCGGAGACCTGCCATGACCCAGAACGTCGCCCACCCCGCGCTGCGCCGCCAGACTCTGTCCGACCTGCTGCACCGCACCGCCAAGCGCCTGCCGAACAAGCCCGGCATCCTGTGCGGCAGCACGGCCTGGACCTGGGCGGAATTCGACGCCGTCGTCAGCCGCCTGGCCGCCGGCCTGCATGCCCAGGGCGTGGCCCAGGGTGAACATGTGGGCGTGCTGTCGCGCAACAGCCACGGCTTTGCCGCGCTGCGCTTCGCCCTGGCCCGGCTGGGCGCGGTGATGGTGCCGGTGAACTTCATGCTCAATGCCGACGAGGCCGCGTACATCCTGCGCCATGCGGGGGTGAAGCTGCTGGCGGTCGACAGCGGGCTGCACGCCCTGGGCCAGGACGCCGCGAAGCGCGACACGCAGATCAGCCGCTTCCTGTGGCTGCCGTCGGAAGACCCGAGCAACTGCCCCGCCGGCTGCCTGGACTTCAACCAGCTCATCACCACCGACCTGGCAGCCCACCCCTGCCCCGAGCCGGGCTTCAACAGCCACCACCTGCTGCAGATCGTCTACACCAGCGGCACCGAGAGCCTGCCCAAGGGCGCGATGCTCACGCACGGCGCGGTGATCGACCAGTACGTCAGCTGCATCATCGAAGGCGAGATGGCCGAGCATGACGTGGTGCTGCATGCGCTGCCGCTGTACCACTGCGCCCAGCTCGATGTCTTCCTGGGCCCCAGCGTCTACCTGGGCTCGACCTCGATCATCACCAGCAAGCCCACGCCGGACAACCTGCTGCCGCTGATCGAGCGCCACCGCATCACGCAGTTCTTCCTGCCGCCCACGGTGTGGATCGCCGTGCTGCGCAGCCCGCTGTTCACGCAGAGCGGCCTGTCCAGCCTGCGCAAGGGCTACTACGGCGCGTCGATCATGCCGGTGGCGGTGATGCAGGAGCTGATCGAGCGCATCCCGCAGATGCGGATCTGGAACTTCTACGGCCAGACCGAGATCGCGCCGCTGGCCACGGTGCTCAAGCCCGAGGACCAGCTGCGCAAGCCCGGCTCGGCCGGCAAGCCCGCGATCAATGTCGAGACCCGGGTCGTCGACGACCAGATGCGCGACGTGGCGGTGGGCGAGATCGGCGAGATCGTGCACCGCAGCCCGCAGCTGCTGCTGGGCTACTTCCACGACA
>CALMIF010000145.1 GCA_937864045.1 uncultured Aquabacterium sp.
ACCTCGGCGCGATCCACCAGGCCGCGCCGGCCAGCGAGCAGGCCGCCCTGCGCGCCAGGCTGCGCATCGACCACCTGCTCGACGACCTGCCCTCGCTGATGGAAGGCACGCTGGACGGTGCGCAGCGCACGGCCGACATCGTGCAGGGCCTGAAGCGCTTCTCGGCGGTGGACCGTGGCGAGCGCACCCGCGTCGACCTGAACGCAGTGGTCGAGCGCGCCATCCACTGGGTGAGCAAGGGCACGGCGCAGACGCTGCAGGTGCACTGGCAACCCGGCGCGCCCTGCTGGGTGCGCGGCAATGCCGGCCAGCTGCTGCAGGTGCTGATGAACCTGGTGCAGAACGCGCACGACGCGGCCACCGGCGCAGGCGTGGGGCAACCGCAGGTGTGGATCACCGCCGGCACGGGCGAGCACGGCCTGCTGCGCATCAGCGTGCAGGACAACGGCCCCGGCATCCAGCCCGAGCACCTGCCGCAGGTGTTCGAGCCCTTCTTCACCACCAAGCCGGTGGGCGCGGGCACCGGCCTGGGCCTGTCGATCAGCGACGGCATCGTCGAGCAGCACGGCGGCCGGCTGCGCGTGGCGAACCGGCCCGAGGGCGGCGCCGAGTTCACGCTGGAACTGCCGGCGTCACCGGCGGCCTGAGCCACCCGCCATCACAGCAGCCCGCGCGCCGGATCAGCCACCCGCGGCCACAGCGGGCGCGTCACGGTGCGGTGCGGCAGCGCGGCCATGTCCATCGAGCCCGCGCCGGGCGCCGACACGTACAGGATCTCGCGCGCGATCGGCGCGAAGCCGGCGTGGAAGTGCTGGGTGCTCTTGGCCACCAGCGCCCGCGGGCGCAGCGGGTCGACGCCGGCGGCGCTGAAGCAGTCGGGGTGGAAGCTCTGGATGCGGTGGTCGTTGACGACGATGTCCAGCGCGGTGGCGTCGTCCGGGCCCGCATTCCCCAAATTCGCCCGAAGCCAGGCCATGCGCCCCATCGGCGCCATCGCCCCGCCGAAGGGCTGCCAGCCCTCGGGCGTCAGCGCCTTCACTTCCACTTGCAGGTCCAGCGCCGCGCCCGAGGCCGGGCCCAGCTTGCCGCCGATGCGCATCGCCAGTCGTGCGCCGACACCGGCGTCGAAGGCCAGGGCCGTGGCCACCGGGTCCCACAGCGGCGACAGCGCAAAGCCGCCGACACCACGCGCGATCAGCCGCTGCAGCAGGAAGGTGGAGTCGCCCGCGGCGCCGATGCCGGGGTTGTCGGCGGTGTCGGCCAGCACGAACGGGCGCCCGTCCGGCGTCGCCGCCAGCACGCGGTCGATGGCGTCGTCGATGCTGAGGAACGGCGGCACGATCGCATCGCGCTGGTCCCAGATCGAGGTGCCCAGCTCGGTCGCCAGGCGCTCGGCCAGCGCGCGGTCGCCGTCGGTCACCACCAGCACCCGGGTGCAGACCTCGGGCGTGTCGCCCCAGGGGAAGCCATGGCCCAGGGACACCGACTGCACGCCGGGCTCCCGCTCCAGCGCGGTCATGCGCTCGACCACCGCGGTCATGGCCGGCGAGGTGGTCGGGTAGATGCCCAGCATCGCGCAGTCATGGACGGCCATCACCGGTCGGATCGCGCCGTCCAGCGTACGCTTCAGCAGGCTGAACACCTCGTCGGCACGCTCGACCACGTCCACATGCGGGTAGTGCTTGTAGATCACCAGGATGTCGGCGCTGCTCACCTTCTGGCGCGTCAGGTGGCAGTGCAGGTCCAGCTCGGCGGCGATGGGCACGTTGGGCCCGACGACGGCGCGCACGCGGGCCAGCAGATCGCCTTCGGCATCGGGGTCGCCCTCGGCAATCATCGCGCCGTGCAGGTTCAGCATCACCGCGTCCACCGGCAGCGCCCGCTGCAGGTCGGCCAGGATCTCGTCGCGCAGGGCCTCATGCGTGGCGCGGGTGGTGTCACCGGCCGGGGCGGCAAAGGCGGCCAGACCTTCGATGACCGTCCAGCCCAGGCGTTCAGCCTGCTGCTTCCAGCGGATCAGCGGCACGCCGAACAGGTTGGGCCGCTCGCCATGCTGGCCGCCGCGCACCAGCATGGTCTGCTGGTAGACCGACAGGCCGGTGGGAATCGGGGAGAAGGAATTGGTCTCGGTGCCCAGGCAGGCGGTGAAGATGCGGCGGGTCATGGACGGCTCGGGGTGGTGGTGCACCGATGGTCGGTCACCACGCCGGGCCGGCGCAATCGGGGTCGCGACAGCCCGGGCCGGCCTGGGGATTCAGCGGCCGAGTTGCAAGGCCGGCAGCAGCGCCCGTTCCAGCGTCCAGCCCAGGGCCAGCAGGGCTGCCACGGCTGAGCCGGGCCGCACGATCCAGCGGCGGTAGATGTCCGACGCCCGCAGCCGCAGCGCCAGCGGCAGCAGCAGCGCCACCACCAGCAGCTGGCCCGCCTCCACACCCAGGTTGAAGCCCAGCAGCGGCCCGGCCAGGTCGGTGCCGCGCAGGCCCAGGTCCTGCAGCGGCCCGGCGAAGCCGAAGCCGTGCACCAGGCCAAAGACGGCCACCGTCATCCAGCGCGGGCCGGGCAGGAAGGGCCGCAGGTTGTCCAGCGCGGCAACGCACACGCTGGCGGCGATCAGCGACTCGACCCAGCGGGTGGGCGGCGCCAGCATGCCCGAGGCGGCCAGCCCCAAGGTCAGTGAGTGGGCCACGGTGAAGGCGGTGACCAGGCGCAGCGTTTCGCGCCAGGCCGACCCAGCCGTCGCACGCGGCGTCCAGCCATCGCCCTGGCGCCGCCACACCGCCACCATCAGCAAGGTGGTGAGGAACAGCAGGTGGTCGGCGCCGATGGCGATGTGGTGCAACCCCTCGGCAAAGAAGCTGGCCATGCGCGCCCAGGGCGTTGTCGGCACGGCAGCGCCGGTGGCCAGTTGCACCGGCGGCGCGCCGGGCACCAGCACCCGCGTCAGCGGCGCGGCGCCGCCGGGCCCGTCGATGCGGGTGATGCCGCGGTGGGTCGGGTCGGTGCCGGCGAACAGGCGGTAGTCGATGGTCAGCGCCGCCGGCACGCCGGTACCCGCGCACTGCAGGCTGCGCCGCAGCACGGCGTAGGTGCCGTCGACATGGGTGTCGAGCTGCGGCGTGCCGGTGCTGGTGCGCCGGCAGGGCTGGCCGTCGGCCTGCACCACCACGGCGGCATCGGCCAGCTGCTCCAGCGCGTCCCAGCGGCGGCGCACCTCGCCCCAGCGCAGCACGCCGTCGGTGTCTGCACCCAGATCGAGGTCGCGGTCCAGGTCGCGCAGCGCGATGTCCAGCCGCTGACTGATGCGGCCGTCGGCGGCGACCTCCAGCGTCAGGTAGGCATCGCTGGGCTTGTGGGCCTGGGCCGGCAGGGGCGCGACCACGGTCAGCAGCACCAGCAGCAGCGAGGCCAGGCCGCGCATCGGAACGGTGGTCATGGGGCAGCCCTCCGGGCAGGTTGGCGGGCATCCGCAACGGTGGCCACGGCGGCCAGCCGCACGTCGGCGCGGCCAGGGTCGGGCAGCCAGGCGCCGAGTTCGCGGCTGACGTCCTGGCCGGCCGCACGGGCGGTGCGCAGCAGCAGCACCGCGTCGGCCGGCTCCTTCTGCAGCGCCCACTGCTGGCGGGCCAGCGCCAGCGCACGCGCCGGATCGCGGTCGATCTCCAGCGCCAGGCGGGCTTCTTCGCGCAGGTGCGGCGCGTCGCCACGCAGGCGGATCGCGGCGAAGCGTTCACGCAGATCGGCGGCGGTGGCCGCGGCGCGGGCATCGCCCAACCGCTGCCCCGCGATGGCGCGGCGCAGCAGCAGCGCATCGGCCTGCGCCGGGCCGCGGTCGAGCACGGCCAGCGCCTCGCGGTCGCGGCGGCGGTCCAGCAGCCAGTCGGCATGGGCGGCCAGGGTGTAGACGTCGCCATCGGCGCCGGCGGCGACGTACAGCGTCTGCGCCGCGGCGTCGTCGCCCAGGCGCTCGGCCAGTTCGGCGCGCACCAGGGCCAGCCAGGGGTCGGCCGCATCGCGACCGGCCAGGGTGTCCAGCGCCCGGCGGGCGAGGCGGGCATCGCCGGTCAGGCTCTGCAGTTCCAGCGCGCAGGCTTGCGCGGTGCGGCGCAGGCCGTCGCCCAGCGGCGCGTACACGGCTTGCAGCAGCGCATCGCAGTCGCTGCGCGCGGCGTCGAAGCGGCCCAGCACCTGGTGCAGCGACGCGCGGGTCAGCAGGGCCTGGGCACGCTGGGGCAGCGGCGTGGCCGCCTCGGTCACCAGGCGGTCCAGGTCGACCAGGGCGGCAGCGAAGTCGTGCCGGCTCTGCAGGATGGTGGCGCGCAGCAGGCGCACCGGGGCGGGCGCCTGGGCGTCGGTCCACCAGGGCGCCAGCGCGGCCTGGGCAGCGCCCAGCTCCCGCGGGTCGCCCTGGCGCCGGGCGCGCTGGATGGCGGCCTGGGCCAGGTCCAGCGCCAGCGGCAGCTGGTGCACGTCTCGCGCCAACGCGGCGCGGCGGGCGCGCTCGGCGGGGTCGGCACGAATGGGCAGCCGTTCGACGATGGCATCGTCGGCCGCCGGCACGAAGGGGGCCGCCAGGGAGGCGGCGGCGGCAGCCAGCAGCACGGCGGCGGCCGCCGCACGCAGCGGCAGGGGGAAGCAAGGAGTCACGGGCCTCTCCTGGGCGGGACCAGCCGGGCTGGCGCCCGGCCGGGTGGTGGCTCAGCGCGTCACGGGCGCCGGTTCTGCGGTGTCGGACGCAGGCGGCGCCAGGTCGGTGACGGGCAGCGGTTCACGCAGGTCGTCTTCGGCCAGACTGCCGGCGTACTGGCTGTAGGCCTCGGCGGACACGGTGGCCGTGGCCGGCACCACATCCGCCGTGGCGGCCGGCTCGGGGCTGCTCCCGCCGCCACCGCCGCAGGCCGTCAGCAGCGCCGCGGCGCCCATCATCCAGGCCAGGTGGAAGTGCTTGCGCATGGCGTGCTCCTTCAACGGCTGCCCGGCAGCGGCGTGTTCAGGTACGGGAAGCCCGGCAGCAGCGGCACCACCGCCTGGTCCACCGCGTCATGCAGGGCGAACACCTGCGCGCCCAGCGGCACGGCCGAGGGCTTGCACGCCGCACCCAGGCCCAGCGCATTGGTGTCGCCGTTGGCCACGCACAGCCCGCCCATGGCCGCAACCAGGGCGATGTCGACCACGTCGTCCTTCGGCCGGCGGCCGTTGGGGAAGCCGGCGTTGTCGTTGCCACCGGCCAGCAGGTTGCCCACCACGCCCAGGCGGTTCTGCTGTGCGAACGGCACCGGCGCGATCGCGGTGTTCAGCCGCAGCAGCTCGGCCGCGACCCCCTGCGCCGGCTTGTTCACACCACCGATGCCGGTGAGGAAGGCCGCCACCAGGTCGGTGCGCGGCAGGTTCGTCGGCGCCAATGCCGCGGGGTTGCCGGCCAGGGCCACGCCCACCAGCGCGGGCAGGGTCGGGTGCGTCACGTAGTCGGCGAACTGCGCGTCGTTGACCGGCTTGGACGCGTTGAAGCGGTCCTTGTCCTTGAGGCCGATCACCACCTCGTTGACGAGCGGCATGCCCAGGCGCGAGACCTGCACCCAGGCGCCGCCCACCTTCTCGCTGGCCTGCAGGCCCGATGGCGGCGTGCCGTCGAGCAGGCGCGCCTGGCGCAGGCTGGCCGTGGTCCAGCCGCCGATGACCGGCTCGCTGCCCTGCGTCAGGCAGCTCTTGTGCACTTCCAGCGCGATGGTGGTCACGTTCTTGTCGCCGATGGTGTTCGGCGCCGCGCCCTTCAGGTCAGGGTTCAGCAGCACCGACGCCGGCGCATTGACCAGGTCGAACACCGTGCCCAGGTTGACCGCGAACGGGTCCTGACGCTGGCCGACGAACACGCGCCCGGGCTGGCTGCAGCCCGGGATGTTGATGACCTGCACATGCTTGGCCGCATAGCCCGCGTAGTCGGGAATGGTCTTGACGCCGATGTTGTCCACCGGCTTGTCGAAGCTGGTGCCGCCGCTGGCATTGGTGGCCGCGGTGGCGCGGCCGGCGCGGCGGTCACCACGCATCACGGTCACGCCGAACGTCTGGCGGTACTGCAGCGAGGCGCTGTTGACGTCGGTGACCGTGCCCGCCTGGATCAGCGGGATGTTCTGCATCTTGTCGCCGATGGGCAGGCTGATGCCGCCGTTGTTCAGCATGTTGCGGAAGCGGAACTGGAAGCTGATGTCCTCCTTCGCGTCGCCGTTGTTGTCGATGTGGATCTCGTACAGCGCGTTCGGGTCGAGCGCGAAGTAGTTCGGGCCGCCGTAGGCATCCTGCAGCGGCAGGTAGTTGGCGATCAGCGTCACGTAGTCGCTGCGGCCCGTCTCGTAGCTGCGGAACATGTAGAAGTCGGTGCCGTCGACCTTGGGGGCGGTCGTGATGAACGGCGCCTCGCGGTGACTGGAGGCTTGTGCGCTCAGCATGACTGTCAGGCTGAGCGGAATGGCGGCCAGCACGAGGCCGGCCCGGCGGATGGATCGCATGTCTGCTCCTTCGGTGGACGACGCCCGTGATTCGGGCGTCTGGCGGCACTTACGTGCCGGCCACCGGATCGGATGCAGCAATCAAAGCTGCAGCTTGCCCAGGGAGACGATGGGCCCGGTGGGCGCGCCTGTGGGCGAGCCGCCGGCGGGCTCCACGCTGACGGCGAAGGCCGCCGTGTCGGACAGCAGCCGGGCGCGCAGCAGGGTGGTGGCGCCGTCGGCCCGCACCAGGCCCAGCGAGCGCGGCGCGCCGCTGCCCGGCACCGCCCACAGCTCCAGCGCCTGCTGGGCGGTGAGCGGGGGCGCGTCGACCGGCCGCAGCACCAGGGCGCGGCCGTCGGCGCTGAGGCTGGCGACGAAGCGCGATTGCAGCGGCTGCGCCACCTGCGGGTTGGCCGCCAGCAGCACGACGATGGGCGGTGCGGCGGCCGGCGGCTGCTGGCCGATCACCACCAGGGCCACCACGGCGGCGGTGGCCATGCCGCTGAGGGCGCGCCAGACGCCCAGGCGGCGCCACCAGCGTGGCGGCGCGGTGGCGGCGTCGGCCGGGAACAGCCGCGCTTCGATGCCCGACCAGACCCGCGCCGGCGGCGCCACCGGCGCCACGCTGTCGGCCAGCGGCGCCAGGCGCAGTTGCCACTGCGCCACCGCGCCGCGCAGGGCGGGGTGGGCCGTCAGCAGGTGCTCGAAGCGGCGCCGGGCGGGGCCCTGCAGCGTGCCCAGCACGTATTCGGACGCCAGGCGGTCGGCGCGGTCGGGGCGGGCGTAGTCCATGTCAGGCCCCCCCGCCCGCAGCGCGCGACAGGCAGTCCTTCAGCGCCAGCAGCGCGCGGCGCAGCCAGCTCTTGACCGTGCCCAGCGGCTGGGCCAGGTGGTCGGCCACCTCGCTGTGCGACAGGCCCTGGTAGTAGGCCAGGGCCACGCACTGCTGCTGCTCGGCCGACAGCCGGCCGATGCAGTGCGTCACGGCACGGCGGTCGGCGGCGTCCTGCAGCAGTTGCAGCGGACCGGCATCGTCGCTGGCCACGGCGTCGGTGATGTCGGC
>CALMIF010000146.1 GCA_937864045.1 uncultured Aquabacterium sp.
CATGCACCACCACCGGGTTGATGCCCACCAGCTTGAGCAGCACCACGTCCTCGGCGAAGTCCTGCTGCAGCGCCGGGTCGGTCATGGCGTTGCCGCCGTACTTGATGACCATGGTGCGCCCGTGATAGCGGCGGATGTAGGGCAGTGCCTGGGCCAGGATCTCGGCCTTGTCGCGCGGGGAAAGGGCGGTGGTGTCGGTGGTCATGGCAGCGGAACGATGAAGACGTGCGAAACCCCGATCATAGGGGTCACTCGCGCGGCGGCTGCAGCACGCGCGGCACCTTGAAGCGGATCAGCGTCAGATAGGCCCACACGTAGCAGACGGCGAACAGCACGCAGAACGCCAGCAGCACCGCGCTGTAGCGCCAGAACAGCAACGCCGGCGCCACGCTCAGCACCATGAAGCCCCACAGGTACGGCGTGGTGCGGTTGTTGCGCATGAGCAGGCTCTGCGCTTCGTCGTCGTGCAGCACGCTGCGCACCAGGCGCCGGTACACCAGCTGGTGCAGGTGCAGCGCGTCGGCCATGCCGGGCGAGTCGCCGCGCGCCAGCTTGCGGTAAATGGAAAACACCGTCTCCCACACCGGGTAGATCAGCAGCAGCATCGGAAACCAGGGCGACACGATGGGGTGGCGCTGCACCAGCAGCAGGCTGATGGCGGCGATCAGCAGGCCCCACAGGTAGGCGCCGGCATCGCCGGCGAAGATCAGGCCGCGCGGGTAGTTCCACAACAGAAAACCCGCGGTGGCCGCCGCCAGCGTGACGGCCACGGTCGCCAGCTCGCGATCACCCACCTGCTGCGCCACATGCGCCAGCGCCAGGCACACCACCAGCGCCACCGAGCCGGCCAGGCCGTTGTAGCCGTCGATGATGTTGAAGGCGTGCGGCAGCCCCGTCATCGCCAGCACCGCCAGCGCGATGCCCAGCCCCGGCCAGGCACCCCAGACGCCATCGACCCAGGCAAACCCGAGGTGCGGCACCGACACCCCCAGCAACACCCAGGCCAGCAAGCCCGAGGTCAGCGTCAGCAGCATGCGCCAGCTCACCCGCAGGCGCTGCGTCAGGTCTTCCACCACGCCACCGGCAAAGGCCGGCAGCAGCATCAGCAGCCACAGCGGCAGCTGCAGCCGCGCACCGTCGATGTTGCCCGCCATGCCAATCGCCTGCAGCAGCGGCAGGGCCGCCAGCGCCAGCGCCCAGCCCAGCAGCACGCCCATCCCGCCCATGCGGGGCGTATCGCCGAAGTGAAAGCGCTGCGGCGCATCCGGGTCATAGCGCACGGCCTGGCGCTGAAACAGCCTGCGCGCCCACAGCGTCGCCACCAGGGACAGCGCGAAGGCAAGCAGGGCCAGGGAGAGCATGCAAAGACGAGCGGGTCGGGGCTCAGGGCGGCGTGGTGCGCAAGAAAAAAAGCCTCGCATGGTAGCATCCGCCGACCCGGTTCGCGTGCCTGCGGACCACCGGTTCCCAGTTCTGCCGATCGCATGGCCGCCCCCTCTCCCGCGCCGCACGTCTACGAACGCGACATCGACGCCAGTGAGCGCACTTCCCTGTCCGTCCTGGCCCGCCACATCCCGGCCGGCGCCCGCGTGCTCGACCTCGGCTGCGGCAGTGGCGCCATCGGCCGCTTCCTGGCCGCGCGCGACGGCCCGGCCGCCGGACCGATCGACGGCCTGACCCTCAGCGGCGAGGAAGCGCGGCGGGCCGCGCCCCACTATCGCCGGGTCGAGGTGGCCGACCTCGACACCTGCGAACTGCCCGCCCTGTTCGCGCCGGGCGGCTACGACATCATCGTCTGCGCCGACGTGCTGGAGCACCTGCGCCTGCCGCAGCGCATCATGGACCAATGCCGCCAGTTGCTGGCCGCCGACGGCCGTGCCCTGCTGTCCGTTCCCAACGCCGGCTACGCGGGCCTGGTGGCCGAGCTGATGGCCGGCGAGTTCCGCTACCGGCCCGAGGGCCTGCTGGACGAAACGCACCTGCGCTTTTTCACCCGTCGCACGCTGATGCGCTTTCTGCGCGACCACGGCTGGGTGGCCGAGCAGGTGGATGCCGTGCAGCGCCCCTTGCCCGACTCGGAGTTCCGCGTCGCCTTCGACGCCCTGCCACCCGCGATGGCGCGCCACCTGCTGGCGCTGGCCGACGCCCTGACCTACCAGTTCATCGTCATCGGCCGTCCGCAAGGCGCCGGCGAGCAGCCCATGGCCCTGCCACCGGTCGATGCCACGCTGCCGGCGCAGGCGCTGTTTTCGGCCCAGCTGTACTGGGACGACGGCCAGGGCCTGGACGAATCGCGCAAGCAGGTGGTTCGCGGCGTCATCGGCGAGCGCCACCAGACGCTGCGTTTCCAGCTGCCGCCGGCGCTGGCGGACCTGCGCGCGCTCAAGTTCGATCCGGCCGACCGCCCCGGCATCCTGCACCTGCGCTCGATCTGTCTGCACTCGGCCGCCGAACCGCCACGCGTGGCCTGGCAATGGCAAGCGGCCACCGACGGCACGGCAGCCCTGCTGCGGTCAGCGACCACGCAGCAGATGGTGTGTGCCGGCGCGCTGCCGGGCGACGCCAGCGCCGCCGTGCTGCTGACCGGCGACGACCCCTGGATCCGCCTGCCCATCGAGCCCGACACCTTGCGGCAGGCCGCCGCCACCAGCCCGCTGGTGCTGGAGGTGCGGCTCGACTGGCCGATGTCGGCCGACTACACCAGCCTGGCCGGTGTCGTCGGTCCGCTGCAGGCCGAGCAGCAGCACCTGCGCGCGCAGCACGCCGCCCAGGCTGCGCGCCTGGCCGAACTGCACCAGGGCCGCGAGCGGCTGGCGGTGGAAAACACCCAGCTGAGAAATGACCGCGACACCCTGTTCGCCGCCACCCAAACTGCCCAGCAGCAAGTGGCCGAGCTGCACCAGCAACTGCGCGGCATGGCCGAGCACGTGGACAACCTGCGCAAGCTGCGGGCAGTGCGCTACACGCGCTTTCTGGCCGATCGGCTCAATGGCCTGCGGCGGCCGGCCACCCGGGCCGCGGCCGCCGTCAGCCCGGCCCCGGCCGCAGCCGCGCCATCGGCCGACGACGACGCGCCCGTGCCGCCGCCCGCCAGCCCGACGGTGGACATCATCGTGCCGGTCTACCGCGGCCTGCGCGACACGCAGGTCTGCATCGACGCCGTGCTGGCCAGCACACCCCGTACCGACTGGCGCCTGATCGTGATCAACGATTGCAGCCCCGAGCCCGAGGTCAGCGCCTGGCTGCGCGACAAGGCCACCGTCGAGCCGCGCATCACGCTACTCGAGAACGAGCACAACCTCGGCTTCGTCGGCACCGTCAACCGCGGCATGCGGCATTCCGACAGCAACGACGTGCTGCTGCTCAACAGCGACACCGAAGTGGCCGGCGACTGGCTCGATCGCCTGCGCGCCGCCGCCTACCGACGGGCACGGGCCGGCACGGTGACGCCGTTCTCCGGCAACGCCACCATCTGCAGCTACCCGGTGTTCTGCGCCGACAACCCGCTGCCAGCGGGGCAGACCACGGCCAGCCTGGACGCGCTGTTCGCGCGGGTCAACGCTGGTCAGAGCGTCGAAGTCCCCACCGGCGTGGGGTTCTGCATGTACATCCGGCGCGACTGCCTGCGGGCGGTCGGCTTGTTCGACGAGGAGCACTTTGGCAAGGGCTACGGCGAGGAAAACGATTTCTGCCAGCGCGCCATCGGGCTCGGCTGGCACCACCTGCACGCGCTCGACACCTACGTGCTGCACACCGGCGGCGTCAGCTTCGGCGACAGCAAGAGCCCGCGTGAGCAGGCCGCCATGGAGACGCTGCGCCGCCTGCACCCAGGCTACGACGAGCAGGTGCAGCGCTTCCTGCGGCTCGACCCGGCGCGCCCGGCACGCCTGGCGGTGGACTGGCTGCGCCACACCGGCTCGGGCAGCCGGCCCGTGGTGCTGGTGGTCCAGCACCAGCGCGGCGGCGGCACCGAGCGTCACATCCTGGAGCTGGCGGGCACCCTGGCCGCCTCGGCCTGCTTCGTGTCGCTGCGGCCGGCCGGCGCGCAACGCGTGCTACTGCAGCTGGTCGAGCAGGAGGCGGGGCGCTGGGTGTTTTCCCGCCGCTGGTCGGCCAGCTTCGACCTGCGGCACGAGGGCGACGCACTGCTGGGGCTGCTGCGCGCCATGGGGGTGGCCCACGTGCACTACCACCACCTGCTCGGCCACGCGCCGCGCGTTTGGGAGCTGGCGCGCGAGCTGGGCGTGGGCTACGACGTCACCTGCCACGACTTCTACAGCTTCTGCACCCACATCACCCTGACCGGCAGGCAAGGCCGCTACCAGATGGACGCCCAGGGCGAGTGCTGCGGCGGCCAGCACCCGCCCTCGCTGCCCGAAACCCGCGAGCCGATCGAGGCCTGGCGCATCCGCAACCGGCGCTTTCTGCAGCAGGCGCGCGCCGTTCTCGCCCCCAGCCTCGACACCGCCGAGCGCCTACGCCGCGCCATGCCGGGCGCGCCGATCCGCTGTGTGCCCCACACCGACATCGCGCCCGGCAGCCTGCCCCCGCCCCAGGTGGCGCGCCTGAGCGAGCGCGAGCCGCTGCGCATCGTGGTCATCGGCGCGCTGAGCGTGATCAAGGGCGCCGACCTGCTGGAAGAAACCGCGCGCCTGGCCAAGCGCGCCGGTGCGCCGCTCGAATTCCACCTGATCGGCTACGGCTACCGCCACCTGCAGACCACCCCGGGCACCGCCCTCACCGTGCACGGCCAGTACGCCGACGAGGATCTGCCGGCCCTGCTGCAGCGCATCGCGCCCCACCTGGCGTGGTTTCCGGCTCAGTGGCCGGAAACCTACAGCTACACGCTCAGCGCCGCGCTGCAGGCCGGGCTGCCGGTGGTCGTGCCCGACCTGGGCGCCTTCGCCGAGCGCGTGGCCAACCGGCCCTGGAGCTGGGTGCAGCCCTGGGACAGCACCGCCGCGCAGTGGCTGGAGCTGTTGCAGCGCATCCGCCAGCAGGCGTTCGTGGAAGGCATGGTGCACGTCGCTGCGCCGCTGTCCACCGCGTTGTTGCAGTTGCGACAGCAGCTGGGTGTCTGGACCTATGCCGACGACTACCTGCCCGCCGTCAACCCGGCCGACGAACCGGCTCTGCTCGACGCGGCCCACCGCGTGGCCGAAGCCTTCGCCCGCGCCACGCCGGCCGAGGCCCAGCCGGCGCCGCTCAGCCAGGCCGGGCTGTACGCGCTGGCCCTGCGCCTGCAGCGCCTGCCGCTGCTGGGCCGCGCCATCCGCGCCGTGCCGCACGCCTGGCGCTACCGGGTGCGGCAGCTGCTCAGCCGCTGAAGGCCCGCCATGAGCCGCGTGGTGGCCGTGGTCGTCACCTTCCAGCCCGAGCAGTCGCGGCTGGCGCGCGCGCTCGAGCGGCTGCGGCCGCAGGTGGCGGCCATCGTGGTGGTCGACAACACCGACGGCGCCCAGGGCCCGGTGCTGGAGGCGCCGACGGCCGAGGGCGTCGAGCTGATCGCCAACGGACGCAA
Organism: uncultured Aquabacterium sp.; assembly: GCA_937864045.1. GTDB lineage: Bacteria > Pseudomonadota > Gammaproteobacteria > Burkholderiales > Burkholderiaceae_C > Pseudaquabacterium. The sequence continues at coordinate 5,522 of CALMIF010000146.1, forward strand.
CCTGGGCATCGGCCAGGCGCAGAACCAGGGCATCGCCCGCGCGCACGCCCTGGGTGCCACCCATGTGCTGCTGATGGACCAGGACAGCCTGGCGCCGCCGCAGCTGGTGCCGTCCCTGCTGCGCACCCTGGCGGCGGCGGGCGCGCAGCCGCCGGTGGCCGTGGTCGGCCCGGTCTGCCGCGACGTCAAGACCGGCGCCACGCTGGCGCTGATCCGCCACGACGGCTGGCGCGTGCGCCGGCTGCGCCCCGAACCCGGTGGTGGCGCCGTGCCGGTGGACTACCTGCCCGCCTCCGGCTCGCTGATCCCGCTGGGCGCGCTCGACCGCCTGGGCCCGCTGCGCGAGGACTACTTCATCGACCGCGTCGACGTCGAATGGTGCCTGCGCGCGCGCCGGCGCGGCTGGGCCGTGCTGGTCGACTGCGGCGTCGAGCTGCAGCACGACCTGGGCCGGCGCCCGGTGCGGCTGCTGGGGCGCACCGTCTACGTGGGGCACGACTTCCGCGCCGGCTACCACGTGCGCAACTCCGTCGCCATGGCCCTGCGCGCGCCGATCGCGCTGCGCTGGCGCATCGACCAGCTGCTCAAGACGCCGCTGTACCTGGTGTTCTACACCGCCGTGGCCGAAGGCGGCCGGCTGCGCCAGGCGCGGCGGCTGCTGCGCGCCGTGTGCGACGGCGTGGCCGGGCGCCTGGGCCCCCAACCGCCA
>CALMIF010000147.1 GCA_937864045.1 uncultured Aquabacterium sp.
GGCCAGATGGAGACGCGGGTGACGCTGCGCCCCGCGCTGTGCGGCACCGAGTTCCAGGCGGTGCAGAGCGGCATTCCGGCGGTGATTCCCACCGAGATGTGCTACCTGGGCTGGCAAGAGTCGCTGGTGCAGCTGGCGCAGCTGGTCGAGCCGGAGATTCCAGGCTGAACCCGCCCTGGCTGGCCCGCGCCCGAACCTGGGCGCGCGGCCTCAAGCGCGATGTGGTCGCCGTCTGGCATGCGGCGCGCGACGCCCGCACGCCCTGGCCAGTGCGCCTGCTGGCGCTGGCGGTGGCCGCCTATGCGCTGAGCCCCATCGACCTGATTCCGGACGCGATTCCGGTGCTGGGTCTGCTCGACGACCTGCTGATCGTGCCGCTGGGCCTGATGCTGGTGCTGCGCCTGCTGCCGCCGGCGGTGCTGGCCGATGCCCGGGCGCAGGCCGCCGCCACGCTGGCGCGCCCGCGCAGCCTGGTGGCGGCGGCCGTGTTCGTGGCGCTGTGGCTGGCCAGCGCCGCGACCCTGCTCTGGTGGTGGCTGCAGCGTTGACGCCGGCGGCTTGATCGCTGCGGCGCCCCGCGACTATCCCGGGACAAGGGCGATTGCACGGGCCGGCAGCATCTGGGCACAAGACGGCTGCAGAACTGCAGCCTAGTCTGCGAGGCGCTGCCGTGCGTTGGCTCGTGTTCCGGCAGCGCCGCCATCCTTCCACAACTCGGCCACCGGCCGCTGCAGGAGACCCCCGCTTGGCCATCGTGCAACTGCTGATCTCGGGCACACATCGCCGAACGCATGATCGGCGAGTACGTGCTGAACAAGCAGTTCGCCCGCGTCGAGCAGATCAAGCAGTTCCGGCTCATCGAGCAGCGCCTGACCGCCGAGGACGAAGAGCTGACGCCGACCATGAAGATCAAGCGATCGCTGGTCAACAAGAAGTACGCGGCGCTGATCGAGCAGATGTACGCGGGCGGCGGGGCGGGCTGAGCGGCTGCAACCGGCGGCCCCGCGCAGGGTTGCCGGCCACAGCCCTTGTGGTCAGGCGGCAGCGCGGATGCCGCCGCCGCGCCACTGCGCCATCAGCCGCTCCCACTTCGGCTTGACCGCCGCCAGGTTCCGGGCCTTGACGTGGCCGTAGCCGCGGATGTCCTCGGGCAGGCGGGCGATCTCCAGCGCGGCGGGCAGGGTGTCCGCGGTCAGGCCACGCAGCAGTTCCTCGACCGTGGCGCGGTACTCGCCGATCAGCGCCCGCTCGGTGCGGCGCTCCTCGGTCTTGCCGAAGATGTCCAGCGGCCCGCCGCGCAAGCCCTTCATCCTGGCCAGCCAGCCGAAGGCGCTGCGCATCCAGGGGCCGAAGGCCTGCTTCAGCGGCTGGCCCTGCGCGTCCACCTTGCCCAGGATCGGCGGCGCCAGGTGATGCACCAGCTTGTAGTCGCCTTCGAACATGCCGTCGATCTTCGCGGTGAAGGCCGGATCAGTGTGCAGCCGGGCCACCTCGTACTCGTCCTTGTAGGCCATCAGCTTGAACAGGGAGCGGGCCACCGCCTCGCTCAGCCGCGTGCCGCCGACCGACGCCTCGGCCTGGCGCACCCGGGCCACGAAGTCCGCATACTGCTGCGCATAGGCCGCATCCTGGTAGCCGGTCAGGAACTCGACCCGCTTCTTCACCAGTTCGTCGACCGACGGCCGCTTCACCAACTGGATCACCTGGCCGGTCTGGAACAGGGCTTGCACCGCCGCCAGGTCATGGGCGCAGCGCCGGCCCCATTCGAAGGCGGCCTGGTTGTTGGCCACCTGGGTGCCGTTCAGCTCGATGGCCCGCAGCAGCGGCTCTCGGCCCAGCGGGATGCGGCCCTGCTGCCAGGCGTAGCCCAGCAGCAGCGGGTTGGCATAGATGCTGTCGCCCAGCAGCTTGACCGCCACCTGCTCGGCATCGACCACGCCCAGCTGCGCCCGGCCCACCGCGGCCACCAGGGCGGCCTCGCAGCCGGCCGTGGGCGCCTGCCAGTCGGGGTTGGCGACGAAGGCCGCCGTCGGCGTGGCGTGGCTGTTCAGCGCCACGTAGGTGCTGCCCTCGCGCATCAGCGCCAGCGTGGGCTTGCCGGCGGCCACGATGTTGTCGCAGGCGATCACGAGGTCGGCCTTGGCGGTGTCGACCTTGGTGGTGTGGATGGCCTCGGGCGTGGCGGCGATCTGGATGTGGCTCCAGGTGGCGCCGCCCTTCTGCGCCAGGCCGGCCGAGTCCTGCGTCACCACGCCCTTGCCTTCGAGGTGGGCGGCCATGCCCAGCAGCTGGCCGATGGTGATGACGCCGGTCCCGCCGACACCCGCCACCACGATGCCCCAGGCGCGGTCGTGCCCGGCGGCGTCCAGCGGCAGCGGCACGGTGGGTTCCGGGATCGCCGGCAGCGCAAACGGATCAGGCCGCTTCTCCTGCTTGGGCTTCTTCAGCTGGCCGCCCTCGACGGTGACGAAGCTGGGGCAGAAGCCCTTGGTGCAGGAATAGTCCTTGTTGCAGCTGTTCTGGTTGATCTGCCGCTTGCGGCCGAACTCGGTCTCCACCGGCTCCACGCTCAGGCAGTTGCTCTGCACGCTGCAGTCGCCGCAGCCCTCGCACACCAGCTCGTTGATCACCACGCGCTTGGCCGGGTCGACCAGCTTGCCGCGCTTGCGGCGGCGGCGCTTCTCGGTGGCGCAGGTCTGGTCGTAGATCAGGATGGTGCAGCCGGCCACCTCGCGCAGCTCACGCTGCACCGCGTCCAGCTCGTCGCGGTGGCGCACCGTGACGCCGGGCGCCAGGTTCACCGCACCGTTGTACTTGTCGGGGTCGTCGCTGACGATCACGATCTGCTTCGCGCCTTCGGCCTCCAGCGCGCGGCTCATCTGCGCCACCGTCAGCACGCCGTCCACCGGCTGGCCGCCGGTCATCGCCACCGCGTCGTTGTAGAGGATCTTGTAGGTGACGTTGATGCCTGCGGCGATGCTCTGGCGCACGGCCAGCGAACCCGAGTGGTAGAAGGTGCCGTCGCCCAGGTTGGCGAACATGTGCGGGCGCTTGCTGAAGTGCGCCTGGCCGACCCAGGGCACACCTTCGCCGCCCATCTGGGTGAAGCCGATGGTCTGCCGGTCCATCCAGGTGGCCATGAAGTGGCAGCCGATGCCGGCCATGGCGCGGGAACCTTCAGGCACCTTGGTGCTGGTGTTGTGCGGGCAGCCGCTGCAGAACCAGGGCTGGCGGTCGGCGCCACCGGTGGCACCCTCGGCCATCGCCCGCTCCTTGGCCTCCAGCACGCTGATGCGGGCATCCATGCGGGCGACGATGTCGGCCGGCACGCCGAGCTTCTTCAGCCGCTTGGCAATCGCCTGGGCAATGATGGCCGGCGTCAGGTCGGCATTGGCGCGCAGCAGCCAGTTGCCGCTGGGGTTGGCCTGGCTCCACTCGCCGCCGCTGCTGTCGCCCTCGGCCTCGTCGAACTTGCCCAGCACGTTGGGCCGCACGTCGGGGCGCCAGTTGTACAGCTCTTCCTTCAGCTGGTACTCGATGACCTGGCGCTTCTCCTCGACGACCAGGATCTCCTGCAGCCCCTGGGCGAAGGCGCGGGTGATGGTGGCCTCCAGCGGCCACACCACGTTGACCTTGTGCAGGCGGATGCCCAGCTGGCGGCAGGTGGCGTCGTCCAGCCCCAGGTCGGCCAGGGCCTGGCGGGTGTCGTTGAAGGCCTTGCCACTGGCGATGATGCCGAAGCGGTCGTTCGGGCCCGAGATCACGTCGTGGTTCAGCTTGTTGGCCCGCACGTAGGCCAGGGCCGCGTACCACTTGTGGTCGAACAGCCGTGCCTCCTGCACCAGGGCGGCGTCGGGCCAGCGGATGTGCACGCCGCCCGACGGCATCGCGAAGTCCTCGGGCAGCAGAATCTGCACCCGGTCGGGCGACACGTCGATGCTGGCCGAGCTTTCCACCACCTCCTGGATCGTCTTCATCGATGTCCAGACGCCGGCGAAGCGGCTCATCGCGAAGGCGTGCAGGCCCAGGTCCAGGATCTCCTGCGCGCTGCTGGGGAAGAACACCGGCAGGCCGCAGGCCTTGAAGATGTGGTCGCTCTGGTGCGCCGCGGTGCTGCTCTTGGCGACATGGTCGTCGCCGGCGATGGCGATCACGCCGCCATGCGGCGCGGTGCCGGCCATGTTGGCGTGCTTGAACACGTCGCTGCAGCGGTCCACGCCCGGGCCCTTGCCGTACCAGATGCCGAACACGCCGTCGTGCTTCTTGTTCGCCGCGTCGAATTCGAGTTGCTGCGTGCCCCACACCGCGGTGGCGGCCAGTTCCTCGTTGACGCCGGGCTGGAAGACGATGTTCTGCGCCGCCAGGTGCTGCTTGGCCTGCCACAGCGCCTGGTCGTAGCCGCCCAGCGGGCTGCCGCGGTAGCCGCTGA
>CALMIF010000148.1 GCA_937864045.1 uncultured Aquabacterium sp.
CAGCGGCGCGGCCTGGTCAGGCGGCGTGCGGCTGGCTGCGCCGGGGCTGAACAGCGGCAGCAACGTCCGGGTGTGCCGCTTCCAGTACCCGGCGGCGGCGGGCATCAGTGCCAACCAGCGCAACGTGCAGCCCTATGACCGGGTGGCCGAGTCGCTGGACAGCCAGAACTACCTGATCACCGACGCCAGCAGCTGCCCCACGGTCAACGGCCTGGCGACCACGCTGCACCAGACCTGCGCCAACAGCAACCAGGACCGCGCCAACGACTGCCCGGCGAACTAAGGCCCGCCGGGCCTGCGGCGCTCACTCGCCGACCGGCTTGCCCTGCGGCACCCAGCGCTTGCCGTCGAAGCGCATCAGCTGGATCTTGCGGAAGATGTTGTAGTTGTCGGCCGACATCGTCATCGTGATGCCCGGCAGCAGCATCGGCGCGGAGAAGTCCTTCAGCGTCAGCGCGGCCTTCAGGATGCCTTCGCGGCTCAGGTCGTTGCCGGCCAGCTTCAGCACCTGGGCGATGGCTGCGCTGGTCATGTAGACCGAGCCGTTGCAGGAGTTGGCGGCGTCGGCCTTGGGCTGGTACTTGGCCATCCAGGCCATGTAGGCCTTGTAGTCGGCATCGTTGTGCCAGGTCGGGTCGGTCGGGTCCTTGACCACGGCGGCGGTCATCACGCCGACCACCTTGTCCAGGCCCACCAGGTCCAGCGTCGGGTGCACCTGGGCCGAGACGTGGCTGATCCAGGCCTGCGGCTTCCAGCCCAGCTCGTCCATCTTGCGCAGGCTCTGGCTGACCTGCTTGGAGTAGGCGGCCAGCACCACCACGTCGGCGCCCGAGGCCTTCAGCGCGAGGATCTGCGAATCGACGGTCGGGTCGGTCTGCTCGTAGGTGATCTCGGCGACCAGCGCCTTGCCGCCCAGGCCGGCCTTGAGGCCGCGCAGGTAGTCCTTGCCGTAGTCGTCGTTCTGGTACAGCAGGGCGACCTTGGCGGCGGGCTTCTCGCGGGCGATCACCTGACCGTACATCTTGGCCTCGAACTCGTAGCTCATCAGCGCCGAGGTGCTGAAGCGGAAGTTCTTGGGCTGCTGGAAGTTGTTCGAGCCCGATTGCACGAAGAGCTGCGGCACGCCCTTCTGGTTCAGGTACTGGCGCACGGCCGACGACGGCGCGGTGCCGACCTGGTTGACGATGGCGTCGACCTCGTCCTGCTCGACCAGCTTGCGCACCTGCTCCACCGTCTTCGGCGGCGCCAGCGCGTCGTCCACGCTCAGCACCGTCACCTTGCGGCCGTTGATGCCGCCCTCGTCGTTGACCTTGGCGAAGTAGGCGGCGGTGGACAGGCCCACGCAGCTGTAGAACGAGGCCGGGCCGCTGTAGGGCACGGTGTTGCCGAGCTTGATCTCGGTGCTGCTGGCGGCAAACGCGCCAGCGCTGGCGCCGGCGGCCAGCGCCAGGGCGAGGGCGCTGCGGGTGAAGGGCAGGAAGGGCATCGGGCGAGTCTCCGGAAGGGGTTGGCGCGGCCAGCGGCCGTGGCGCAGGCAGTCTAGGTGGCGGCCTGCGGCCGGCGGCGTCGCCTGGGCTACAGCGTGATGCGGTCGACGGTCAGGCCCACCGGGCCCCCCTTGTCCGTGGGCGCCGTGGTCGACTGAAGTACTTGCCGCATCGGCTCGCCGCCCCTAAGGTGGCGGCCCGATCCACCCCTTGCCTCGGCAAACCCAGGAGTACCGCCATGACACCAACCGCCGCCCGCTTTGTCTGGCACGAACTGATGACCTCGGACGCCAAGGCGGCCGCCGCCTTCTACACCGCCGTGCTGGGCTGGACCACCAAGAGCGGAGCCATGCCCGAGTTCGACTACACGCTGGCGTCGGCCGGTGGCACCGAGGTGGCCGGGCTGATGGACCTGACACCCGATGCCGTGGCCGCGGGCGCGCCGCTGGCCTGGCTGGGCTACGTGGCCGTGTCGGACGTCGACGCCAAGGCCGCCGCCGCGCAGGCCGCCGGCGGCACCGTCTGCCATCCGCCCACCGACATTCCGCAGGTCGGCCGCTTCGCCACCATCGCCGACCCGCATGGCGCGGTGGTCTGCCTGTTCAAGGGCAGCGGCAGCGACGAGGCGCCGGTCAGCGACCCCGCCGCACCCGGCAACATCGGCTGGAACGAGCTGTACACCGACGACCTGGCTGCCGCCTGGGCCTTCTACAGCGGCCTGTTCACCTGGACCAAGCACACCGCCATCGACATGGGGCCCATGGGCGTCTACCAGCTGTTCACGCCGGGGCCCGGCCTGCCGCCCACCGGCGGCATGATGAAGCGTCCGCCGGACGTGCCGCGCGCCTGCTGGCTGCACTATTTCAACGTGGCCGCGCTCGACGCCGCCATCGGCCGCGTGCGCGGCGCCGGCGGCCAGGTGCTGACCGAGCCGATGCAGGTGCCCGGCGGCAGCTGGGTCGTCACCTGCCTGGACCCGCATGGCGCGGCCTTCGCCCTGGTCGGCCCGCAGCGCTGAGGGATCGGCGGTCCCGGCCGGGACCGGCTGGCCTCACATGCTGCGCCGGTACTGCCCGCCCACCTCGAACAGCGC
>CALMIF010000149.1 GCA_937864045.1 uncultured Aquabacterium sp.
GCCAGCAGCGCCGCCAGCAGCGCCACCAGGTTCAGGAAGCGCTCGGCGCGGTCCAGCGTCTGCTGCATCTCGGGCCGGCCGCTCTGCAGCGACTCGACGCGCACGCCGCGCAGCGTGTTGTCGGCCTGGCCCCTGCCCACCTCGGCATCGGCCCAGCGCAGGAACTCGCGCACGCCGGTGTCGGCGCCGCCCCGGTTGCCCGGCGCCGCGACCATCAGCCGCCAGGTGACGCGGCTGGCGGGCTGCACCAGGCCGGTGGCGGCCAGGTCGGCATCGTTCATCAGCACCCGCGGCGAGAAGCCCAGGAAGCCGGTGCCACGGTCAGGCTCCTGCACCACCAGGCGCGTGATGCGCAAGCGCTGCTCGCCCAGCAGCAGGCTGTCGCCCAGGTCGAGCTGCAGGCCGTCGAGCACCCCCGCTTCCACCCACACCGTGCCGGGCTCGGGCGCGGCGGCCAGGTCCTGCACCGGGCCATCGGTCTTCTGCTTCAGGCGCAGCGCGCCGCGCAGCGGGTAGGCCGCGCTCACCGCCTTCACCGACACCAGGCGCGCCTCGCCGCCGCGTTCGTCGGGCGCCCGCGCCATGCTCGGAAAGCTGGCGCTGGTGGCCTGGCGCAGGCCCAGCGCCTTGGCGCGCTCCGCAAAGGCTGGCGGCGGCGGCTTGTCGCTGGCGATCACCGCATCGCCGCCCAGCAGGGCGCCGGCGTCGCGCGCCAGCGCCGCCTCCAGCCGGCTGGCGAAGAAGCCCACCGCGGTCAGCGCAGCGACGGCCAGCATCACCGCCACCATCAGCAGCCGCAGTTCACCGGCGCGGAAGTCGCGCCAGCCCTGGCGCCAGGCCAGGCCGAGGATGGAGATGCGCAGCGTGTGACTCGTCATGGGCCGGCACGGTACACGAGCGGCCGAAGTCCTCAGCGGCCCGGGGCATCGTGGCGTTTGAATCCGCCATGCAGCGGCTTCGAATCCCGGCGCCGGGCGCCGCTGCTGTAATCAGCGCCATGGACACCACCACCGCCCCCCTGGCCCCGATCTTCCTGTCCCACGGCTCGCCGATGACGGCGCTGGAGCCGGGCGAGGTCGGCCCGTTCTGGCAGCGCCTGGGCGCGGCCTTCGACGCCGGCCACCGGCCACGCGCCATCCTGGCGGTCTCGGCGCATTCGCTGGCGCGTGAGCCGCTGCTGATGGCTGCCGCCCAGCACGAGACGGTGCACGACTTCGGCGGCTTCCCGGAGCCGCTGTACCGCCTGCGCTACGACGCCCCCGGCGCGCCGGATCTGGCGCAGCAGGTCGCCGGCTTGATCCGCGGCGCTGGCCTGCCGGTGCATGTCACCGACGACGGCGGCCTGGACCACGGCATCTGGGCGCCGCTGCGCTTCATCTGGCCCGAGGCCGACATCCCCGTGCTGCCGCTGGCGTTTCCGCCCGACTGGAGCCCGTCCAGGCTGATGGCCCTGGGCCGGGCACTGGCGCCGCTGGCGCAACAGGGCGTGCTGGTCTACGGCAGCGGCAGCCTGACGCACAACCTGCGCCTGCTGTTCGGCGTGGCCCAGCGGCCGGCGCTGGACGCGCCCGAGATGCCGCAGAGTGCGGCCTTCCGCACCTGGTTCGCCGAGCGCGGCGCCGCCGCCGACTGGGCCGCGCTGGCCGACTACCGCCGCCAGGCGCCGCACGCGGTGCTGATGCACCCGACCGACGAGCACCTGCTGCCGCTGTACGTGGCCGCCGGCGCGGCGGGCGCCAGCCCGCAGGCCGTGCGCCTGCACGGCAGCCTGACCTACGGCTGCCTGGGCATGGACGCCTATGCCTTCGGCGACGCGGCCCCGGCACTGGCGCAGCGGGTGGCCGAGGCAGCGATTCCAGCCTGACCCTCGGCCGCGCCTGCGGGCCTCACTTCGCCGGCAGGCCGCCCACCACGCCCTGCACCAGCCAGTCCATGCGGCTGACTGCGGCGTCGTCCAGGGTGCCGCTGGCCAGCCGGCTGCGGCCGGTGTTGTCGACCAGGGGCGCGGCAAAGGGCTGCAGCTGGCCGGCCATGATCGCCTGCTGGCGCTGCTGCAGGCCGGCCTTCAGCTCGGCCGGCAGGGCGGGCTTGACCGCGCTCAGCTGCACCAGGCCGTCCTGCAGGCCGCCCCACAACGGCGTGTTGCGCCAGCGGCCGTCCAGCACCGACTGCACCACCCGCGTGTAGTGGCCGCCCCAGTGGTGGGTGACCGCCGCCAGCTGCGCCGTCGGTGCGAAGCGCGCCATGTCGCTCTGGTAGGCCAGCAGGGCCACGCCCTTCTCCTCGGCCACCTGGGCCACCGCGGGCGAGCCGCTGTGGTTGGTCAGCATGTCGGCGCCCTGGTTGACCAGGGCCAGCGCCGCCTCGCGCTCACGTGCGGGGTCGAACCAGGCGTTCAGCCACACCACCCGCACCTCGGCCTTCGGGTTGGCCGCGCGCATGCCCAGGGTGAAGGCGTTGATGCCCTGCACCACCTCGGGCACCGGAAAGCCCGCCACGTAGCCGGCGATGCCCGCCTTGCTCTGCCGCCCGGCCAGCCAGCCCGCCAGCCAGCGCGCCTCGTAGTAGCGGGCGTTGTAGGTGGCCAGATTGGCCGCCGTCTTGTAGCCGCCGGCATGCTCGAACTTCACTGCCGGAAACTCGGCCGCCACCTTCAGCGCCGGCTCCAGGTAGCCGAAGCTGGTGGCGAAGATCACGCCGCAGCCCTGCGCCGCCAGGTCGCGCATCACGCGCTCGCTGTCCGGGCCTTCGGCCACCGATTCGACCACGCGGGTGCGCACCCGCGCGCCCAGTGCCTGCGCCATCGCCAAGCGGCCCAGGTCATGCTGGTAGGTCCAGCCGGCCTGGCCCACCGGGCTCACGTAGACGAAGCAGGCCTGCAAGGGTGCGGGCGTCTGAGACTGGGCGGGAAGGGCTGCAGACAGTGCAGCGGCTGCCAGCACGCCCAGGCGGGCGCGCGAGAGGTTTTTTGACATGGTTGTCCTCGACATGACCCCGGGAAAAACGAACGCCGGCTTCGGGGGCACGAAGCCGGCGTCTGGAACGCAGATTGTCGCCGATGTCAATCGGCAGGCGGGTCGGCGACGTCCGCGGGCGCCCGCAGCGTGATGCGCACGCCGGTCAGCGCGACCACCTGGCCGGCGCGCAGCTTGGCGGTCTTGCGCAGTTCGTCGCGCCCGTCCACCTGCACGCGGCCCTCGGCCACCAGGGCCTTGGCCGCGCCACCGCTGGGTGCGATCCCGGTGGCCTTGAGCAGGCGGTCCAGGGTGATGAACTCGCCGCGCAGTTCGAAGGTCAGCAGTTGCATGGG
>CALMIF010000150.1 GCA_937864045.1 uncultured Aquabacterium sp.
GCGGTGCGCTCGGTGCGGGTGATGCCGGGGTGCACCACCGTCACCTGGATGCCGGCGGGCCCCAGCTCGTCGGCCATGTTCTTGGCCAGCGCAGCCACCGCCACGTTGCGGATGCTGCCCACGGTGTTGCCCGTCTGGCGCGCCGCCAGGCCGCTGATGTGCACGATGCGGCCCCAGCCGGTTGCCCGCATGCCCGGCAGCACGGCCTGGCTGGTGCGGATGTAGCCCATCAGCTTGACGTCCAGCTCAGCCTGCAGGAAGCCGGCGCGGATCTCCGCCAGCTTCGGCGGTGCGGCATCACCCGCCGGTTCGGCGGCCGCGTTCACCAGGATCTGCAGCGGCCCGCCCAGCGCGGCTTCGGCCTGTGCCACCGCCGCCTGCACCGCCGCATCGTCGGTGGTGTCGGCCACCACGCCGATGACGCGCCGGCCGGTGGCGGCTGACAGTTCAGCCGCCGCTGCGGCCAGCCGTTCGGCGTCGCGCGCCAGCAGGGCCACGTCGGCGCCTTCGGCCGCCAGCACCCGTGCCACCGCCTTGCCGATGCCGCGGCTGCCGCCGGTCACCAGCGCCCGCTTGCCGCCCAGTTGCAGATCCATGCCGTGCTCCTTGCTTGCGCTGCGCTGTTGTGCCGTCGCCCAGCTTAAGGCCACGGGTTGCGCCGCTACAGTCGCCCGCATGACCTATGAACTGCACTATTGGCCGACCATCCCCGGCCGCGGCGAATTCGTGCGCCTGGCGCTGGAGGCCGCCGGCGCGGCCTATGTGGACGTGGCGCGTGGTGACGACGCCGCCGGCCAGGGCCTGCCGGCGATGCAGGCGCTGCTGGCCGACAAGCGCCTGCCGCACCCGCCGTTCGCGCCGCCCATCCTGAAGGACGGGCCGCTGGTGATCGCCCAGACTGCCGCCATCCTGCAGCACCTGGGCCCGGTGCTGAAGCTGGTGCCGCGCAACGCCGCGCTGCAGCTGTGGACGCAGCAGATCCAGCTGACCATCGCCGACCTGGTGACCGAGGCCCACGACACCCACCACCCCATCGCCAGCAGCCTGTTTTATGAAGACCAGCAGGCCGAGGCGGCGCGCCGCGCCGGCCACTTCTGCCGCGAGCGGCTGCCCAAGTACCTGCACTGGTTCGAGACCGTCATCACCCGCAACCCGGCCGGCAACCGCCAGCTGGTGGGCGGCAAGCTGAGCTATGCCGACCTGTCGCTGTTCCAGGTCATCGCCGGCCTGCGCTACGCCTTTCCGCTGGCCGCCGGCCGGGTGCTGGCGGGCACGCCCGGCATCGTGGCCCTGCACGACCGGGTGGCCGCGCTGCCGCGCGTGGCCGCCTACCTGCGCAGCCCGCGTCGCATCCCGTTCAACCAGCAGGGCATCTTCCGCTGCTACCCCGAACTGGACATCGCCTGAGCATGACCACCTCCCCGCTGCCGACCCTGCCGCCCGCCGCCCGTCCGGGTGATGCGCTGAGCGCCATCGACACGCCGGCCCTGGTGCTGGACCTGGCCGCCTTCGAGCGCAACCTCGACCGCATGCAGGCCGCGGCCAGCGCAGCGGGCGTGGCGCTGCGCCCGCATGCCAAGGCGCACAAGACGCCGGCCATCGCCCTGGCCCAGCTGGCGCGCGGCGCGGTGGGCATCTGCTGCCAGAAGGTGAGCGAGGCGCTGCCCTTCCTGCAGGCCGGCATCACCAGCATCCACATCAGCAACCAGCCGGGCGGGCCGGCCAAGTGCGCGCTGCTGGCCGGGATGGCGCGGCATGGGCGCTTCAGCGTGTGTGTCGACCACCCGCAGCAGATCGCCGACCTGGCTGCGGCCACCGCCGCCGCCGGCAGCACGCTGGCGGTCTTTGTCGAGATCGACATCGGCCAGGGCCGCTGCGGCGTGGCCGATGTGCCGGCCGTGCTGCGCCTGCTGGAGGCAATGGCGGCGCACCCGCAGCTGCGGTTCGGCGGGCTGCAGGCCTACCACGGCGGCGTGCAGCACCGGCGCAGCCATGCCGAGCGTGGCGAAGCCGCTCGCCGCGCTGCCGACCGCACGGCGGCCGTGGTGGCGGCGCTGGGCGCAGCCGGCGTGGCCTGCCCGGTGGTGACCGGCGGCGGCACCGGCAGCGTCGAGTTCGACCTCGCCAGCGGCGTCTACACCGAGGTGCAGCCCGGCAGCTATGTCGGCATGGACGGCGACTACGGCCGCAACGACGCCGGCGGTGCCCTGCGCTTCGAGCATGCGCTGTTCGTGGCCTGCGCGGTGATGAGCACCGGCGACGGCCGCCGCTGCACGGTGGACGCGGGGTTGAAATCGCTGGCGGTCGATTCGGGCCTGCCGACGGTGTGGCAAGACGGCGCCCACAGCGCCGCGCTGGCCTATGCCGCCGCCAACGACGAGCACGGCATCGTGCGGGCCGCCGAGGGCGCGTCGCCTGCCGCCTTGCCCGGCCTGGGCGAGCGCCTGCTGCTGGTGCCCGGCCACTGCGACCCCACGTTCAACCTGCACGACCAGCTGGTGGCCGTGCGCGGCGGTGTCGTGGAAGCGATCTGGCCCGTGGCCGCACGCGGCCTGAGCCGCTGAAGCTCAGCGCACGGGCGCCAGCAGCGGCAGCGTGTCCAGCCGGGCCTCGATGTCGCGCAGCACCGCCTGGTAGGGCGGCGCGCCGACGCCGCCGAAGCGGCGGTGGAACTCGGCCTCGGGCAGGTTCTCGGGCAGGTCCAGGATCGGCGGCAGCAGCGCTGCCTCGCCCGCGCCGGCCGCCAGGGCCGCCTGCAGGCGCAGCGGGTCGCGCCGGGCGGCCAGGCCCAGGCGGGTGCCGGCGCGGTCGGCCGCCAGGTCGCCGAAGCTGAAGCCGGTGCCGTGGCGGGCGTCGGCCACCTCCTTGTACAGCCCGATCGCGTCGGCCAGCGGACTGCCCGATTCGGCCGCCAGCGCAGCCGAGATCAGCAGGTGCAGCGGCCAGTCGGGCCGCCCCTGCAGGCGCAGCGGCGGCGGCCGCTGTGGCCGGCCGTCGGGCGGCGGCATGCCCAGCAGCGGCGCCAGCGGCTGGCCGGCGGCCAGGAAGCCCAGCGCCACCAGGGCGGCGCGGTTCTCCAGCGCGGCGCTGGCGGCGTCCACGCTGTGGGTGGCGGCCTGGGCGAAGACATGCTGCAGCACCACGGCCAGCGACACCGGCCGGCTGCCGTGGCTGGTGGTGCGCGCCATCACGCCGGACAGGTACTCGGCATGGCGGCGCAGCCGCGCCTGGTCGGCCGACGGCAGGAAGGACTCGGCCAGGGCCTGCTGCGGGTTGTCGGGCCAGGCATAGGCCAGCACCAGGGTCTGGCTGCCGAAGGCGACATGGCGCACCAGACGCTGCGCCAGCGCCCCCTGGCTGTGCAGGTTCAGCGCCCGCAGCAGCGGTGGCAGGGCAGCCTCGGCCAGCCAGCCCGGCACCGGCAGGCGGCCGACCTGCAGCCGCTCGACGGCGGGCAGGTCGCGGGTCTGGCGCAGCACGGCGCGCAGGTTCAGCCAGCTGCCCAGGGCATCGCCGGCCGGGCCGGCCGGCAGCGGCAGGCTGGCATCGACCACCGCCAGCCCCGGCTGCAGCCGCACCCGGCCACGGGCGCCGCCGGCCAGGCGCTTGCCGGCCTGCTGCAGCAGCAGCTCCAGGTCACGCTGGCTGAGCTGGGCGGCGCGGGTGACGCCCGGCAGCGCCCGGCGCGGGTCGTTGCGCTCCAGCAGCCTGCGCACGCGGTCCAGGTCGTCGCCCGAGACCGGCGTGCTGGCCGCCGGCAGGCGCGGTGCACGTTCCACGGCCAGCCACAGCGCGGTGGCCAGGGCCGCCACCAGCAGCACCAGGCCGGCCAGCAACACCCAGGGCCAGCGGCGGCGCGCCCGGCGGGGCGGCTGCGGCAGGCTGGGCAGGGCGGCGGACGACGCCGGGGCGGAAGCGGACATCCGGCCAGTCTGCCATCCGGGCGCAGCACCGGTCGCCGGAACAGCGGGCGCGGCCGGTGGCGAACCGCCGCCGGCCGCCACCGGACCTCATCACCAGACGTCGACGAAGCGTGCCGGTGCCGGGCCGGCGCCGCTGCCGCGCTGCGTGCCGGCGCTGTCCAGCCCGCGCACCAGCCAGCGCCGGGTGTCGGCGGGGTCGATCACGGCGTCGATCTCCAGCGTGGTCGCCATGTTGATCGCCGAGCCGCGCTCGTACTGCTGGGCCACCAGTTGCTGGTACAACGCCTCGCGCGCCGCCGCACCACCTGCCGCATCGGCCGCCTCCAGCTCCTTGCGGTAGCCCAGCCTGACCGCGCCTTCCAGCCCCATGCCGCCGAATTCGCCGGTGGGCCAGGCGACGGTGAACAGCGGCGCGTCGAAGCCGCCCACCGCCATCGCCTGCGCGCCCAGGCCGTAGCCCTTGCGGATGACCACGCAGAACACCGGCACCTGCAGATGCGACGCGGTGACGAACAGCCGGCAGGCGTGGCGCACCTGGGCCTGGCGCTCGACCTCGGGGCCGACCATGAAGCCGGGCGTGTCGCACAGGCTCAGGACCGGAATGCCATGGGCATTGCACAGTTGCAGGAAGCGCGCGCCCTTGTCGGCCGCGTCGGGATCGATGGCGCCGCCCAGGTGGTGCGGGTTGTTGGCCAGGATGCCCACCGGCCGGCCCTCGATGCGGGCGAAGGCGGTGACCATGCCGTGGCCCCAGCCGCGGCGCAGCTCCAGCACGCTGCCGGTGTCGGCCAGCGCGCTGATGACGGCGCGCATGTCGTAGACGCGCAGCCGGTTCTCGGGCACCAGGTGGCGCA
>CALMIF010000151.1 GCA_937864045.1 uncultured Aquabacterium sp.
AGGCAGGCGTAGATCACGTTGGGCGGCAGGCCGATGCTCTTGAGGCCCTTGACCTGCGTCGGCAGCTCGATCTCGCCGGATTCGATCACCAGCACGTCCGGGCGCTTGGCCACCTCGGCGGGCGGCAGGTCCAGCGGGCGGGCCACGTCGGTGATGACGCAGCCGGGCTTGACCTTGGTGATGTCCAGGATCTTCTTGCCCGCACCCGAGGTGCTGGTGACGATCATGTCCATGTCGCTCAGCAGGCTGTCGTAGTCGGTGCTGCACAGCACGTTGGCATCGGGCGTGTCCTGCAGGATGGAGGCCTTCAGCTCCTCGAGCTTCTTCAGGTCGCGCCCGGCCAGCACCACCTCGTGGAAGGCCATGGCCAGCAGCCGTGCGCTGACCGAGCCGATGGAGCCGGTGGCGCCGATGACCATGGTCTTGGCATGCAGGCGCTGGCCCTTGGGCGACAGCTCCACCAGGCCCATGCGGCGCATGGCGTCGGCCGCGGCCCACAGCGCGCCGCTGGCCGAGTAGCTGTTGCCGGTGGTGATCGGAATGCGCGAGCGCCGCGCCACGGTGACGCCGGCGTCGCCCACCACCTTGGTGAAGGCGCCCAGGCCCATGATCTGCGCGCCCAGCTTCTCGGCGATGGCGGCGGCGGCCAGCAGGCGGCGGTAGGTGAACTCGGGGCTGCGCGCCAGCATTTCCTTGGGCGTGCCGCCCACGCTGATCAGCCAGCCCTCGGCCTCGGCGCCGCTGGGCGAGACGATGTTCTCCATCTTGCAATAGACCATCGGCGGCAGGTGCGCGGCCAGCGTCTCCACCTGGTCCATCACGAACTTGGGCGTGGCCTTGGGGATGGGGAAGCCCTTCTTGATGAACTCCTGGCTCAGCGGGTGCACCACGAAGGCGAAGCGCCGGATGTTGCGGAACTGGCCGGTGGGGTGCAGCAGGCGCGGCGTGTATTCCAGCTCGTCCAGGATCTCCAGGAAGTCGTCGTCCGACACTTCCTCGGGCGGCTTGCCCAGCGCGGCCAGGATCATGGCCTCGATCACGTTCACGCCCACCACCCGGTCGAACAGCTTGGGGCTGACGTCGATCACCAGGTTGACCTTGCACTGGCGGAACCAGGCCAGGCGCTCGTCGTCGACGGCCGAGGTGATGACCGTCTTGCCGGCCAGGTTGTCGGGGCTGCCCACCTCCTTGATCTCGGCGAAGGTGCCGACGACCAGGTGCGCCTTGGCCACGGCGGCGGCCAGACGGTTGCTCTTGAAGCCCGACAGGGCGGATTCCAGCAGCTCGCCGCCCTTGCCGCGCAGCGCCAGCTCGCTGCCCTTGGCATACAGCTCCAGCTGCGTCAGCGAGGTCAGCAGCTTGGGTGCGCCGGTCTGGGCCAGCGCATCGGCAAAGTTCAGGTTGGGCGTGTAGTCCGACAGGGCCATGGCCATGTCGTAGTTGCGCATGCCCGACAGGAACAGCACGATGTTGTTGTTGAAGTAATCGCCCAGCGCGGCCTGCACGTGGCGGACGGCGCGCACCTGCAGCAGGCGGCGCAGCCTGTTGCCGGTGGTGGCGGGCACGCGGGTCACCACGTTCAGCAGGCGTTGCGTCTCCTTGTTGACCACCGTGCTCTGGCCGACGTGGAAATGGTCGCCCACCTCGCCCAGGCCGATGGCGTCGGCGGCGGCCTGGTGGCGGCGCATCAGCTCCCACGCCTTGCCGATGTCGTCGTCGGCGCCCAGGCGCTGCACCTGGAAGCGCTGGCCGAGGAAGTCGGTCTCGAAGCGGAAGTCCTGCTTCGAGCTGCCGAGCGAAACGGTCACGACCTTTTTCATGTCTGAAGTCTCCGGAGGGTAGGTCTGCAAAGGATGCGGTCAGGTGTTGGCGTCCGCGGCGCGCGGCTTGCGCGCGGCGCGCTTCTTGGCGGCGGGTCTGGCGTCGGCCTTCGGGTCGGCGGCCGGCGGCAGCAGCTTGCGCAGCAGGCCCTCGCACTGGGTCTGCGTCATGTAGCGCGGCACCGGGTAGCCCTGGCCTTCGGCCAGCGCGGCGCGGGCGATGCCGGGAATGTCGGCGCTCTTCAGCGCGGCCAGCGTGGTGGGGATGCCGATGTCGGCGCACAGCGCCTCGACCGCGTCGATGAAGCGCTGCGCCAGCTGGTCGTCGCGCTCGCTGGGCTGGCCCAGGCCGGCGCGCACCGCCAGCCGCGCCAGCCGGGCGCTGGCCGCCGGCAGCGAGAAGCGCAGCACATGCGGCAGCACGATGGCATTCGCCAGCCCGTGCGGCGTGTGGTAGCGCCCGCCGAACTGGTGGGCGATGGCGTGCACATAGCCCACGTTGGCCCGGGTGAAGGCCATGCCGGCGTAGGTGCTGGCCAGGGCCATCTGCTCGCGCGCCTCCAGGTTGCTGCCCTGGTGGCAGGCGGTGCGCAGGTGCTGGAAGACCATGCCCACCGCGGCCAGCGCCAGGCTGTCGGTGTGGTCGGACGCCCAGTGGCCGATGAAGGCCTCGACCGCATGGGTCAGCGCGTCGATGCCGGTGGCGGCGGTGATGGGCGCGGGCAGGCCGGTCATCAGCGCCGGGTCCAGCGCGGCCATGCGCGGCACCAGGCGGGTGTCGACGATCACCACCTTGCTCTTGTTGGCGGGGTCGGCGATGACGGCGGCCACCGTCACCTCCGAGCCGGTGCCGGCGGTGGTGGGCACGGCGTAGATCGGCCCCGGGCTGCGCAGGCCCTTGTAGTAGCCGGCCAGCTCCCGCAGCTTCTTGCGCGGGTTGGCCACGGCGCTGGCGATGGCCTTGGACGCGTCGATGGAACTGCCGCCGCCGATGGCGACCATGGTGTCGGCGTCGTGCTCGCGGTAGGCCGCCACGCCCTGCTCGATGAGCGGAATCGGCGCGTCGGGCGTGATGGCGTCGAACACCGCCACCTGCACGCCGCCGGCGGCCAGCGCATCCACCAGCGGGCGGTGCAGGCCCAGCTGCACGATCACCCTGTCGGTGACCACCAGCACCCGCCGGTGGCCGAAGGCCGCCACCGCCTGGCCCAGCCGGGCGCTGGAGCCGGCACCCACCAGCAGCGTGGGTTGCGGAATCGGCAGCCGGCGGGCGACCGTGCCCACGCCCTTCATCAGCGGGCCCAGGCCGGCGATGCGGGCTGATTCGGGGAGGAAGTCGAGGTTCAAGGCGGGCTCCTGGCGGCGGTGGGGCGTTGCTTCGGCGGTGAAGAACTGTGGCTTGCGCCGGATTCTGCGGAAAGGATGTTGGCGGACAGGCGCGGGGATGCAAACGGACACGCCCCCAGGGCAAACCTCCGGCAGCACCACGGCCGGCGCCCGACCCGGCCCCGGATTGGACCGGAAATTGCCCTGGTGGCGCCATGCCTGCCTACCCCAAGCCGGCAGGCCGGGCCGAGGCGGCCTGGCCAGGTCGCCCGCGGGCGGAGCGTCGCTCTTCCGGGCGGACCGGCAAGCCCTGCGTATAGGCCACACCATGGCGGTTTCCAGGGCTTGCCGTGGCCCTATACCTGGGTGATTGGCCCGGTCGTTCCCAGTCGACGTAGACTTGGCGCCATAGCGACTCGAGATCTGCACCCATGTGTCCTGCACTGTCACGCCAGCTGGCGCTGGCCCTGGCCTGCGTTGCCAGCCTCGGCCTGCAGGCCTTGCCGGCCCGCGCCGCCGACCTCACCGTCTCGGCCGCCGCCAGCCTGACCAATGCCTTCAAGGACCTGGCGCCGGCCTTCGAGGCTGCCAACACGGGGACCAAGGTCCAGCTCAATTTCGCCGCCTCGGGCCCGCTGCTGCAGCAGATCGCCAAGGGCGCGCCGGTCGACGTGTTTGCCAGTGCCGACCAGGAGACCATGGACCAGGCGCAGGCCCAGGGCCTGGTCAAGGCCGAGCAGCGCCGGAATTTCGTGTCCAACGCGCTGGTGCTGGTGGTGCCGGCCGCGGCTGCCAAGCTGCCGGCCGGCTTGAAGGACCTGGCACAGCCAGCCGTCACCCGGGTGGCCATCGGGCTGCCTGCCAGCGTGCCCGTGGGCCGCTACACCAAGGCCGTGCTCGAGGCCGAGGGCCTGTGGGCGGCCGTCGAGCCCAAGATGATCGGTGCGCAGAACGTGCGCCAGGCGCTGGACTACGTCGCCCGCGGCGAGGTCGATGCCGGCTTCGTCTACGCCACCGACGCCGCGCTGATGCCCGACAAGGTCAAGGTGGCACTGACCGTGACCACGCAGAAGCCGGTGCTCTATCCCGCCGCACCCGTCGCCGCCAGCCCCAACGCCGCCCTGGCGCAGAAGTTCGTCGACTTCCTGCTGGCGCCGCCGGCGCAGGCCGTGCTGGCGAAGTACGGCTTCGGCAAGCCCTGAGCTGGCAGCAGCTGGCCCGGCCGCAGATCGACATGCAGCGCCACCGCACACGCACGATGCACGAGGCCTGGATCGCCCTGGCACTGACGCTGAAGGTGGCCGGCTGGGCCACGGCACTGAACCTGGTGCTGGGGGTCGGCGTGGGCTATGCGATGGCGCGCTGGCGCTTTCCCGGTCGCGAGCTGGCCGACGCGCTGCTGACGTTGCCGATGGTGATGCCGCCCACGGTGCTGGGCTACTACATGCTGGTGCTGATCGGCACCCACGGGCCCATCGGCGCCTGGCTGCTGCAGACCTTCGGCATCCGGCTGATCTTCACCTGGCAGGCGGCGGTGATCGCGGCCACGGTGGTGTCGTTTCCGCTGGTGTTCAAGGCGGCGCGTGCGTCCTTCGAGACAGTCGACCCGCAGCTGGAGGACGCCGCGCGGCTGCTGGGCATCAGCGAGGCGGCGGTGTTCTTCCGCGTGTCGCTGCCCCTGGCCTGGCGCGGCGTGCTGGCCGGGCTGCTGCTGTCGTTTGCCCGGGCGCTGGGCGAGTTCGGCGCCACGCTGATGGTGGCCGGCAGCATTCCCGGCAAGACGCAGACGCTGTCGATCGCCGTCTACGAGGCGGTGCAGGCCGGCCAGGACGACACCGCCAACTTCCTGGTGGCGGTGACCTCGCTGGTGTGCATCAGCGTGCTGTTGTCGGCCGGCCGGCTGGTGCCCGGCCGGGTGGCGGCGCGGGCTTGAGGGCAGTGCGGGCCGGTTGGCAGGACCACGCGCGGTGATCTGGGACATCGACATCCACAAGCGCCTGCAGCATGGCGGCAGCAGCTTCACGCTGGACGTGGCCTTTCGCAGCGCGGCGCCGCGGCTGGTGCTGTTCGGCCCGTCGGGCGCGGGCAAGACGCAGACGCTGAAGGTCCTGGCCGGCCTGCAGCGCGCCGACCGTGGCCACGTGCGGGTGGCCGGCCGCACGCTGTATGCCGCGGCCGAGGGCATCGACCTGACACCGCAGCAGCGGCGCCTGGCCTACGTGTTCCAGGACTACGCGCTCTTCCCGCACCTGACGGTGCGCCAGAACATCGGCTTCGCCACCCGACGCGGCTGGGCCAACCCGCCGCGTCGGCTGCAGAATGCCGGTATCGACCGCTGGATCGCCACCTTCGGCCTGCAGGCCGTGGCCGACCACTATCCGCACCAGATCTCCGGCGGCCAGCGCCAGCGCACCGCGCTGGCCCGGGCGCTGATGAACGAACCCACGGCCTTGCTGCTGGACGAACCCTTCGCCGCGCTGGACAAGGGCCTGCGCCAGCGCCTGCGCGACGACCTGGCCGCGCTGCAGCGCGCGCTGGACATTCCGTTGCTGCTGATCACCCACGACGACGATGACGTGCGCGCACTGGCCGACGCCGTGGTCCATCTGCGCGACGGCAGGGTGCAGCCCCACCCGACGGGCGTCGACCCCCAGGACGGGCTGCAGATGCAGGTGCAGGCATGACAGTGCGCAAGAAGAAGGCCGAGCGCTTCACCGTCGGCGGTGCCATCTGGCTCACCGTCGGCGGTGAGAGCTTCGGCGGCAGGAACCGCATCGACCTGCTGCGTGCCATCGCCACCACCGGCTCGATCACCCATGCCGCCAAGGCCGTGGGCATCAGCTACAAGACCGCCTGGGACGCGATCGACGCGATGAACACCCTGGCCGGCGAGCCGCTGGTGGCGCGTGCGGCCGGCGGCAAGGGCGGCGGGTCGACCCAGCTCACCGACCATGGACGGCGCCTGGTGGAACGCTTCGGCCAGATCGACGCGGTGCACCAGCGCTTCCTGAAGCTGCTGGACGACGAGTCGATCGACCTGGACCGCGAGTTCCAGCTGCAGCGCACGCTGAACCTGCGCACCAGCGCCGGCAACCAGTTCACCGGCACCGTCACCCGCGTGCTGGCCGGCGCGGTGAACGACGAGGTGGAGCTGGCGCTGGCCGGCGGCGCCCGCATCGTGGCCACGGTCAGCCGCGACAGCACGCAGACGCTGGGCCTGCGGCCCGGCATCACCGCGTTTGCGCTGCTGCAGGCCTCCAGCGTGGTCATTGCCACCGGGCTGGACGGGCTGCCAGCCAGCGTGCGCCTGTCGGCGCGCAACCAGCTGGCGGGCACCGTGGCGTCACTGCGACCGGGTGCAGTGAATGCCGACGTGCTGCTCGACCTGGACGGTGGCGGCCAGATCGCCGCCAACGTCAACCAGGCCAGCCTGGACGCGCTGGGCCTGCAGGCCGGGACGCGCGCCACGGCGCTGTTCAACGCCTCCAGCGTGATCCTGGCTGTGGCGGCCTGACCCGGGGCGAACCCCGCTCAGCGGCAGGCCGCCGTCACCAGCTTCGTCTGGGTGTTGCGCGTCTCGCCGCAGGCGCTGGCGCAGGCCGTCATGCTGCGGTTGGGCACGCACCGCACCAGGGTCTTGACGTGACAGGCCGACTGCACCGTCCAGCCGGGCCGTGTGCACACCGACGCCGGCAGCAGCGGCACGGCGGTCGTGATGGGTGGCGTCGGCGTCGTTGGCGGTGGGGGCGTCAGCTGGCTCCCGCCGCCGGTCCCGCCGCCTGGTGTCGGTGTGGGCGTCGGCGTTGGCGTTGGCGTCGCCGAGCCCGCGGGGCCGGACTGGGCATGCACGCCGTGGTGCGTGGCCAGCGCCAGCACCAGCGCGCAGGCCAGAACCATGGCACGTGTCGACCCGCTGCCAGCCCTGGCCGGGGCCTGCGGGACGGTGCTGTGCTTGCTTGTCATCGGAACTCCTTGCTTGTCAGGGATGGACGCCGGATGGCCAGGCGATGCTGCCCGGCAGCGGTGTGAACTGCTGTGAATTCGGCGCCGGCTGGCGTGGCGGCGGCCAGGCCGGCCCGCTGCAGTCGCCGCGCCCACCGTTCCAGCAGCCAGGCCGTGGCCACGGCCAGCGGCAGCACCGCCCACGCAGGCAGGGGCAGCGACAGCAGCGGCTGGTGGACCAGGTAGAACGCGTAGCTGACGCGGCCAAGGGCCGCCAGGCCGGTGCGGCAGGCCCGCACCGCGCATGCGGCCACTGTCGGCAGTGCCGGTGCAGCAGCCACCCTGCGCTCACGCGCCAGCGTCCACGACAGCAGCAGCGCCAGGCACACCGGCGGCAGCGCGGCCACCAGGGCCGGCACGCGCAGCGGCGCCAGCACCAGCACAGCAGCCAGGCCGCAGGCCAGCGTCAGGCGGCCGCCCGCGTGGCGGCCGCGGGCCGCGCACTCGGCCACCAGCACGCCCAACAGCCATTCGAAGCCCCAGCGCCAGGGCAGGTGCAGCAGCAGGTCATCGCGTGTCAGCAGCGGCGCCAGCACGGCCCAGGCCAGGCAGGCCAGGGCCATGGACAGCAACACGGCGGTCCGGCCCGCGGGCGACGCACGCGGGCCACGCAGCCGCTGCAGCACCAGCCACACCAGCGGGTACAGCGCATACAGCTGCACCTCGACCGCCAGGCTCCACAGCGACGGGTTGATGCGGTTGATGTGCACGGGCCTGCAGCAGGGCCGCATGCACCAGCAGGTCGGTGGCGCCGGCAGGCGTTGCCGGCGCGGGGTGCAATGCCAGGAAGGTGAGCACCAGCGTGGCGGCATACAGCGGGCCCAGGCGCCAGAAGCGGCGCAGGGCATAACAGCGCCACTGCACGGCCGCAGGCGCGCCGGGGTGGGCCTGCGCCCAGGCCCGCATCGCGCTGTGGATGCAGCAGCCCGAGACGACGAAGAACAGCTGCACGCCGAGCCGGCCCAGCTGGTGCGGAAAGAACCAGGAGAAGCGGCCGCCGTACAGCGCCGACAGCCAGGCCGACGCGCCGAGGTCGGCGACCAGCAGCGCGTGGTAGGCGAAGACCGCCAGCACGGCCAGGCCGCGCAGCGCGTCCACGCCGTGGCTGCGGTGGCCGCCCACGTGGCGTCCGCCGGTTCTCAGCCGCCGCGCAGCGCCAACACCAGGTGCAGCGTCGACTCCTTCTGGATGTTGTAGTCCGCCAGCGTCATGCCGTTCTGCAATTGCTTGCCGGCGAAGATCAGGCGCTGCTGCGCCACCGGTGTGCGGGTCTTGGCCTGGATCTTGTACTTCACGGTCTCGATCG
Source organism: uncultured Aquabacterium sp. (assembly GCA_937864045.1). Taxonomy (GTDB): domain Bacteria; phylum Pseudomonadota; class Gammaproteobacteria; order Burkholderiales; family Burkholderiaceae_C; genus Pseudaquabacterium. The sequence goes on from CALMIF010000151.1 coordinate 8,455, forward strand.
TGTCGCTGCTGTCGACGTCCAGCGTGATGGTGAGGCCGGTCAGTGTCTTCACGAAGATCTGCATGCCGCTGGCCCGGGCGTTGCGGGCAGTGAACAGCAGGCCGCCCAGGGCGGCGGCCAGGGCGGCGATGAAACGGTGGCGGGCTAGCATGGTGGCTCCTTCGGTGCAGGGTTGGGGGGAACGATGGATTCAGCAGACGGCGGCCAGCGTGTGCCGGCCACGCCGCAGGCCGGTGGGGGGCCGGGGCGGGTTACCTGGCTGCCGGCAGCGCTGCGGCGCGGCCTGTTCCGGCAGCTGGTGCGGCGGCCCGGTGCCAGCAACCAGCTGCTCGATGCCGTGCTGGGGCTGGATGTGGACCGCGTGTCGCGGCAGCTGGCCGTGCAGCTGGCCGCGGGCCGCCGCGCCGACTGGGGCGAGGAATACGTCTGGCAGGAGCCGGGCGAGACCGGGCACCCGTCGACCAGCTACCAGGACCTGGTGACCCTGTTCGACCATCTGGCGCTGCCGGCGGGCAGCCGCTTCGTCGACCTGGGCTGCGGCTTCGGGCGGGCCGGCTTTGTCGCCGCGCTGCTGTGCCAGGACGTGTGCTTCGTGGGTTATGAGCTGGTGGCCGAGCGGGTGGCCGCAGCCCAGCGGGCGGCGGCCCGGCTGGGCCTGCGCCAGCTGGTGTTCGAGACCGCCGACCTGTCGCGGGTGCAGCCGGTGGACGCCGACGTCTACTACGTGTTCTGCTCGTTCCGCGAGGACACCGGGCGCCGCGTGCTGGGCCTGCTGCAGGCGGTGGCGCAGCGCCGGCCGATCCAGCTGGTCGTCAACACCGCGATGTACGGCTTCGAGCCCGAGGCCACGCCCTGGCTGCGCCTGGTGGCGCAGGTGGGCATCTTCAGCCACTACGCGTCGGTTGCGGTGCACGCGGCGGCAGACTGACCCGCGACCGGCGCCTGGCACCGGTGGCGGCGGGCCTGCCGGGCGGGCCTGCCCTGCGAATTCACAGCATTTCACAGGGGCCGCAGGCAACATCGCGTCGACCCTGCCGCAGATGCCGGGTGCAGGCCAGGCCCGCACCAGGGACAGCATGGCATCCACGGCCTGCCCACCCGCCCGAGGAGCAAGCCCATGCGATCGATCATTGCCGCCCTGCTGTGCTGCGCCATGCTGCCGTGCCTGGCGGCCCCCACCTGCGTCGCGGTCGGCGGCTTCGCCAGTGCCATGCCCTGCTGCGCGGGCCTGGTGCGCGACGCCAACCAGCGCTGCCAGTTGCCCACCTGCAAGCAGGACGGCGTGCGGGCCGTGGTGCAGGCCAACGGCGTCAGTGACTGCTGCATCGGCATGGTGGTCATCGGCGGCGTCTGCCGTGTGCCCACCTTGCATCGCTCGGTCTGCGCCATCCTCGGCGATCAACCGACGGGCAACCGGACGTGCTGCAGCGGCCTGGCGCGCAACGCCGCGACGGGCCGCTGTGCCCCGTCCGGCCTGAGTTGCAACGCCGAGCAGATCGGCACCTGTTGCCATGGCGTTGGCAAGACCGTCAACACCTGCAACTGCTATTGCCCGAACCAGTACTACAACTGACGGTTGCGCCCGTCTGGCCCGGGCCATGTGCCCGGCCACCGGCGTGGCCACGGGTGGCGACTGCATCTGCTGCCCTGGCGGATGGCGTCGAACCGGCGCTGCCTGGTCAGCGCACCAGGTCGTCGTGGTGGAAGCCGACCACGAACGGTTCCAGCTTCCACGCGAAGTGGTAAGCCTGCGGCGCCGACGGCGCCCGGTCGCGGGCGACGCGGTCCAGGTGCTGCAGCACCGGGCGCTGGCGGAACAGGGCGATCTGGTCCCACATGGCTTGGACGACGTCTGGGCGGATGTGGGTCACGGGCGACCTCCTGGTGTTGACTGCTGGGCACGTGCCGCCGGTCTTCAACGGCCAGGCCATGCTGCCGGGCCGGGGTGTGAATTGCTGTGAATTCGCAGCCGCTGCGCCTGGCCGCCCAGGTGGCCTGCCGGGGCGGCACCGTGGCGGGCCCCGGCGGCCCGCGGCCGCCGGCCGCGAATTCACAGCAATTCACAACCTCTCCCGAAAGAATCCGCCGCATCCCAACCAGCCGTTCGGCGAGGCATGCACACCGTGGCCAGGCAGACGCAGCAACATCCCGATGCCGGGCCGGCCCGCCGCCGCGGTGCCACGCTGGCGGGGCGCCTGGAGGCGCTGGCCCTGGCCCTGGCGTTGGCGTTGGCGTTGGCGCGGGCGGCGGCGCGGCCCGCACGTCTGGCGCGTCAGGCGCTGTGGCTGCTGGCCGCCTGCCTCGCCGCCCCGGCCTGCGCGCTCGCGCAGCCCGACGCCGATGCCGACTTCCACGACAAGCTGCTGGCGCTGGGCACCGGCACCGAGGGCGGCGCCTTCTGGCCCATCGGCGAGAGCCTGTGCCGGCAGCTGAACCTGCAGCGCGCACGCGAGCAGGTGCGCTGCGTGGCCAGCCCCACGGCCGGCTCGGTCTACAACCTCAATGCCGTGGCCCACGGCCGGCTGCAACTGGGCATCGCGCAGGAGGACCTGGTGCTCGACCACGTGGCCGGCCGGCGCGGCCCCGGCTTCGACGGCCTGCGCCTGGTGGCGGTGCTGCATGACTCGCCGGTGTCGGTGGTGGTGCGCAGCAGCCTGGGCGTGCAGCAGCTGGCGCAGATCAAGGGCCTGCGCATCAACATGGGCAACCGCGGCTCGGGCCAGTTCACTGTCAGCACCGCGCTGGTGGCCGCCCTGGGCCTGCAGGAACGCGACTTCGCCGCCGTGCTCAACGAGCCCACCAGCGCCTTCGAGCGCATCTTCTGCGGTGGCCGGGTCGACGTGGTGCTGGAGATCGTGCCGCACCCGGTGGCCGTGTTTGAGAAGCTGCTGGCCTGTGGCGGCAGGCTGGTCGACCTGCCGCCCGCGGTGGTGCAGGCCCTGGTCGACCGCAACCCGGCCTTCCGGGCCATGGCCATCCCGGCCGGCACCTATGCCGGGCAGACGCAGGCCGTGCGCTCGGTGGGCGTGCGCAACCTGCTGGTCAGCCATGCCCGTGTCAGTCCCGTCGCCATCGCCAAGGTGGGGCGCGTGCTGGCGGCGCAGGCCGAGGCCCTGAAGGCCGACCAGCCGCTGCTGGCCACCATGCCGGTGGCGCCGGGCGGGACCGCCCCGCTGCCGGCGCCCGCCAGCCAGGCCGCGCTGGCGCCGAGCGTGCGTCTGCACGACGGGCTGCTGCGGGTGCAGGAGCGCTGAGGCCATGCGCTGCGCTGCCGCCATCCCCGCCGCCATCTCCGCCGCCAGTCCTGGGGCACTGCTCCGGCGCGCCGTGGGCGCCGTGGTCGCCGCCGCGCTGGCCGCCGCCCTGGCCGGGGCCGGCCCGGCCCATGGCGCCGCCGCCGACGATGCTGCCGCCAGCGCGCCGCTGAAGGCGCTGTTCGGGCCGCTCAACGACGGCCGGCTGCAGCGCGCGCCGCATCCGCTGGCCGGCACCCTGGCCGCGGTGCTGGACCTGCTGGCGCAGGCGCGCCTGCCCGAGGCCAGCGCCGCGCTGAATGCGGCGCTCAAGCGCGACCCGGCCAATGCGTCACTGCACCTGCTCAACGGCCTGGTCTACCACCTGATGGCGCGCCAGGGCGACAGCGCCAAGCGCGACACCGCCATCGAGGGCTACCGCGCCGCCATCCACTTCGACGCGTCGAACTGGGTGGCGCATGAGTTCCTGGGCCTGGCGTACTTCGAGCAGCGCAACTACCGGCAGGCCCTGGCGTCCTTTGCCGAGGTGCTGCTGCAGCGCCCGGACGACCCCGACACGCTGCTGCGCGGCATGGCCGCGGCCTACCTCGGCGGCGACAGCGCCATGGCCTGCGTGCTGGCCGAACGCGCCGGCCAGCAGAGCGCCGTGGCGCAGGACCGCAGCTTCCTGCGCGCCAGCGTGCTGGTGTACGCCGCCTGCGGCAACAGCACGGCAGCGCAGGCGCAGCGCAGCCGCTACTTCGAGCTGCCGCTGAGCGGCGACGAGCGCCAGCGCATCGACCGCCGGCTCGACGACTGGGCCCATGCCCAGCGCCAGCTGGCCGTGCGCACCCAGTACGAGACACCCGCGCCGGGCGCCATGCCGGGCGCGGGCATGGGCTATGGCGTTCCAGCGGCACCCGGCCTGGCGCCCGGCATGCAAGGCATGCAGGGGATGCAGGGGATGCAGGGCATGCAAGGCATGCAGGGGATGCAAGGCATGGGGCAGGGCATGGGCACCGGCATGGGCATGGGCATGGGCATGGGCATGGGCATGGCCACCCAGGACATGAGCATGATGTCGGTGCTGCCCAGCCGGGCGCCGTCGTCGGGCACCGACCGCATGGTGCTGCTGGACGTGGTGATGATCCGCACCGAGGACGCCATCACCACCAGCAAGGGCGTGAACCTGCTGTCGGCGCTGAACCTGCAGTTCGGCAGTGCCAGCCTGCCGGCCTACAGCCGGGTGGAGTCGGTGTCCAGCCAGGGCAGCAGCGGCGGCACCACCATCGTGCAGCGGGCCATCACCGTGCCGGCGCTGACCTACACGCTGAACATCGCCAATGCCAACACCGACCTGAACGAGGTGCTGGCGCGGCCCACCATCACCGCGCTGGAAGGCGTGCGCTCGGAGTTCTTCTCGGGCACCCTGCTCAATGCGGCCGTGGTCTCCGGCGGCTCGGCCTTCAACAGCGGCTCGGTGTCGGTGGAGAAGCGCTACGGCGTGCGCCTGGCCCTGCTGCCGCAGATCCTGGACAACGGCATGGTGCGCCTGGCCATCGACGCCTCGCGCACCTTCCTCAAGCCGCCCAGCTCCGACATCGCCTTCACCTACAAGATCGAGATCTCGGAGATCCTGGTCAATGCCAATGTCGTCATGCAGCTGGGCGACACGCTGATCCTCAGCGGCCTGAGCGAGCGCGAGTCGAGCTCGGTGCGCGACGGCGTGCCCGGCCTGCAGGACGTGCCGGTGGCGCAGTACCTGTTCTCGCGCAAGACGCAGACCGAGTACCAGAAGTCGGTGCTGATCCTGATCACGCCGCGGCCGGCGGCCTACACCTGGCTCAGCGACGAGACCAAGGCCGCCATCGCCCGCAAGCGCGATGCCTTCTCGCCGTCGGTGGACGTGCTGCGTGCGCGTTACACCGACTGGTTCCAGCCCTACCCGAACCTGGCCTCGGTGTTCCACCACCTCAATGCGGCCGACCTGTACCGCGAGTTCCGCACCGGCGACGTCACCATCGACCAGTGGGAGCGCAGGGACAGCACGCTGCTGCGCCTGAAGAGCGCGCTGGAATTCCTCTTCTACTGACCGTACTGACCGGCGAGCCAGCGCATGCCAGCCCACCACGTTCCCGCGCCGGTGTTCCGTCGCGCCGCTGCACGGCCGGCGGCCGCCGCGCTGCTGCTGGCCCTGGGCCTGGCCGGTTGTGCCGGCCCCGGTGCGCCGCAGGCGCAGGACAACGCCCGCTTCGAGCGCGCCAGCCAGTGCCGCCACTGCGACCTGCGCTACCTCGACGCCTCGGGCCGGCGGTTTGCGCAGCTGCACCTGGTCGGCGCCTACCTGTTCAATGCCAACCTGTCGGGGGTGCAGGTGCGCCTGGGCCACTTCGAGAGCGCCAACCTCGAGCTGGGCAACCTGGAGCGGGCGCAGATCCTGGACGCGCGCTTCGACCGCGCGGTGCTGATCGCCGCCAACCTGGCCGGCGCCACGCTGGTGCGCGCGTCGATGACGCGCCTGTCCGGGCGCGACGCCAACTTCGACGCGGCCGACACCTCCGGCGCCGACCTGACCACCGCCGACCTGCGCGGTGCCAGCCTGGTGCATGTGTTCGCCGAGGGCACGCGGTTCGTCAGCGCCGAGCTGGCACGCGCCAACTTCACCCGGGCGCAGCTGTCGGGCGCGGCCTTCTCGAACGCCCACATGCAGGACGCGGTGCTGGCGCGGGCGCAGCTGGGCTTTGCCGACTTCCGCGGCGCCCGCCTGAAGGGCGCCGACCTGTCGCGGGCACGGCTGGCCTTTGCCAACCTGTCCTCGGCCGACCTGCAGGGTGCCGACCTGCAGGGCGCCGACCTGACCGGTGCCAACTTCACCCATGCCGACCTGCGCGAGGCCAACCTGCGCGGCGCCGAGGTGGGCAGTGCGCTGCTGGAGACCGCCCTGCTGTGCGGCGCCACCCTGCCCGACGGCAGCCAGGCGCCCTGCAACCGCTGACCCTGTCTGCCCACACCCCGCGCCCACACCCCTTCCACCCCACCCGCCACCATGCCCATGCCGCCCCCCCGCCCCGCCGCGCCGCCGCGGCGCCAGCTGCTGCGCAGCGCCCTGGCGCTGGGCGCCTGGGCCGCCGGTGCCGCGCCGCCCGCACTGGCCCAGGCGCCCGACGGGCCCCGCGCCGCACCGCCCGCGGCCGACGGCGGCGGCCTGGGCCGCATCCTGGCCACACGGCGGCTGGTGGTGGCCATGGGCCGCTTCGACGCGCCGCCGTTCTTCACCACCGCCGGTGGGCGCAACCAGGGGCAGGACGTCTGGTATGCCGAGCAGCTGGCCGAGGCGCTGGGCGTGGAGCTGGAGATCCGGCGCGAGATGGCCAGCTTCAACGACGTGGTCGACGCGGTCGAGCGCCAGCAGGTCGACATGGCGATCTCCAAGGTGTCGATCACCTACCCACGCGCGTTGCGGGTGCTGTTCTCCGACCCCTACCTGGTGCTGCGCCATGCGCTGGCCTTCAACCGCGTGGCGCTGGCCAGCCACCTCGGCGGCAAGGACCTGGCCACCGAGGTGCGGCTGTGGAGCGGCGAGATCGGCGTGATCGCCCGGTCCTCGTTCGTCGAGTTCGCGCAGGCGCGCTTCCCGCGGGCGCGGCTGGTGGCCTTTGCCACCTGGGACGAGCTGGTCGACGCGGTGCTGCGCGGCCGCGTGCTGTGCGCCTACCGCGACGAGCTGGAGATCAAGCGCATCGGCGTCAAGCTGCCCTCGGCCAGCCTGCACCTGCGCACCGCCGTGCTGTCGGACACGCGCGACTCCATCGGCATGGTGTTTCCGCGCGCGGCCACCCACCTGCAGCAGTTCGCCAACATCTTCCTGCAGAACCAGACCGAGGCGCTGACGGCCAACGGCCTGCTCAACAAGTACAAGCAACTGCTCAAGCCATGACCGCAACCCAATCTGCCTGGCGTCACCTGGGCGGGCCGGCGGCCCTGGCCGCCACCGTCGCGCTGTCCATCGCCGTGGGCCTGTATGCGCCCGACCTCGCCCACTGGCTGGCGCCCCTGGGCGATGCCTACCTGGCACTGCTGAAGATGGTGCTGCTGCCGTTCCTGCTGGCGGCCATGCTGTGCAGCGTCACCCACATCTTCCGTGCGCCCGACGCGCGCGACTACCTGCGCGGCCTGCTGGTGGTCTACCCGGTGGGGCTGCTGCTGGCCGCCGCCGCGGGCCTGGCCTGGGCCCTGCTGCTGCAGCCCGGCACGCTGACCAGCAGCAGCGCCGGCAATGTGCTGGGCCAGATCGTCGACGCCACCAGCGAGCGCTATGCCACCGACGTGGAATTTCCGCTGGTGCCGCGCAACGTGCAGGCCGAGGGCGGCAGTTCCATGCTGGCCGCGGTGATCCCGTCGAACATCTTCGCCGCGCTGGGCGCGGGCGAGACGCTGCAGGTGCTGGTCTTCTGCGTGCTGTTCGGCCTGGCCATGGGCCGCTCCAGCACTGGCCGGGGCGAGCTGCTGGGCATGCTCGAAGGTGTCTACCGCACCTGCCAGACCTTCGTGCAGTGGCTGGGGCGCCTGCTGCCGCTGGGCCTGTTCGCCCTGCTGTCGGCGCACATCGCGCAGTCGGGGCTGGCGCCGCTGGTTGCCATGGGCGGCTTCGTGCTGGCACAGGCCCTGGGCACGGCCACGCTGCTCATCGCCGCCCTGGCCGTGATGGCCTGGAAGGCGCGCATGGGCCCGCTGGCCGTGGCTGCGGCGCTGGGCGAGACGGCGCTGCTGGCGGTGGCCACGCGCTCGTCGATCGCCTGCATTCCGGCGGCCATCGAGGCCCTGGTCACCCGCCTGCGCCTGCCGCGCGTGGGCGTGGAGCTGCTGATGCCGCTGGGCGTGACCGTGTTCCGCTTCGGGCCGGCGCTGTACTTCGCGCTGTGCGCGGCCTTCGTGGCCCAGCTCTACGGCCGGCCGCTGGGCTTCAGCGAGGCGGCGCTGATCATTGCTGCCGCCAGCCTGGCCGGCGTGGCCTCCAGCGGCACCACCGGCATCCTGTCGCTGTCGCTGCTGTCCATCGTCTGCGTGCCGCTGCGCCTGCCGTTCGAGGCCGCGCTGGTGCTGTTCGTCGCCGTCGACGCGCTGATGGACCCGCTGCGCACCCTGGGCATCGTGCTGGGCAACTGCGCGGCCTGCAGCTAGGTGGCCGCGGGCAGCGCCCCCGCCGTCGGCAGCGACGCCCCGGTGGCCGTGGCCGAGAGCGGGGTGCGCAATGCCTGAGGCGGGCGGCCTGGTGCCCCGCCCGCGCCGCCGCCCCGCGCCGCTGGCGGGCTGGCTGGGCGTGCTGGGCGGCATGGGTCCGCTGGCCACGGCCGACTTCCTGGCCAAGCTGGCGCTGGCCACGCCGGCCCGGGTCGACCAGGAGCACATCCCGGTGCTGGTCTACGGCGACTGCGCCACGCCCGACCGCACCGCGGCCGCGCTGGCCCGCGGTGCCAGCCCGCTGCCCCAGCTGCTGCGCGGCGCCGGCTTCCTGGCGCGCCAGGGCGTGGCCGCCATCGCCATGCCCTGCAACAGCGCCCACTGCTGGTACGACGAGCTGGCCGCGGCGGTGGACCGGCCGGTGCTGCACATCGTCGACGCCTGCGTGGCCCTGCTGCGCCAGCGCCATCCGTAGGCGCGCTGCGTGGGCGTGCTCAGCACCGAGGGCACGGCGCGCATGGCCATCTACCCGCGCCGGCTGAAGCAGCTGGGCCTGCAGGTGCTGGTGCCCACCGCCACCGAGTTCAGCACGCTGGTGAGCCCCGGCATCGCCCTGGTCAAGGCCGGCGAGGTGGCCGCGGCCAGCCGCCGCCTGGCGCGTGCGGCCGCGCTCCTGCGCGAGCGCGGCGCCCGGGCGGTGATCCTGGGCTGCACCGAGATTCCGCTGGCCCTGCGCGCCCAGCTGGCGCGCCAGCCCGAGGTGTTCATCGACTCCACCGCCGCGCTGGTGCAGGCGGTGCTGGCCAGCCTGCGCACGCCGGCGGCCGACGTGCTGTCGCTGCCCCGGCCGCCGCTGCTGCACCGGCCCGACCCGGACGCCGCCCGATGCCAGCCCGCAGCCCCGGTCCGCTGACGGTGGCCGGCCGCATCGAGATCGACCCGGTGCGCCGGCAGCTGTGGGTGGACGGACAGCCCCTGCTGCTGGGCGGCCGCGCCTTCGACCTGCTGCTGTGCCTGGCGGCACGGCCCGGTATGACCATCGCGCCGGCCGACCTGCTGGCGGCGGCCTGGCCGGGCCGGGTGGTGGAAGCCAGCAACCTGCGGGTGCAGGTCAATGCCTTGCGCAAGGCCCTGGGGCCGGCGGCGATCACCAACGTGCCCAAGCGCGGCTACCTGTTCACCGCCCAGGCCCACCACCGTGCCGGGCTGCCCGACCCCAGCCTGTTCGGCCGAGACGACGCGCTGCAGCAGCTGGCCGCGCAGGCCGCCGCACACCGGCTGGTCACCGTGGTCGGCGCTGGCGGCGTGGGCAAGAGCCGGCTGGTGCTGGCCTGGTGGGCGCTGCCCGGCGCGGCCGCGGGCTGGCGGGCCTGGGCCGACCTGGCGCCGCAGTCCGACAGCGGCCCGCCGGCCATGGCCGGTGCCGCCGCGGTGCTGCCGGTGGTCGCCGATGCCTTCGGCCTGGAGCGCGCGGGCGCAGGCCCCTGGACGGTGGCCGGCCTGGCGGCCGCCCTGCCGCGCGACGAGCCGGCACTGCTGGTGCTGGACGGTGCCGAGGCGCATGCCGGCGTGCTGGCCGGCCTGCTGCCGGCCCTGCTGCAGGCCGCGCCGGCGCTGCGGGTGGTGGTGACCAGCCAGCTGCCGCTGCACCTGCCGCAGGAGCAGCTGCTGCGCCTGGGCCCGCTGCGCTGCCCCGCGCCCGCGGACCCGTCCGGCCACGTGCCCGAGGCGGCAGCCGCCCACGGGGCGGTGGCCCTGTTCGTGGCCCGGGCCCAGGCGGTGCAGCCCGGCTTCGTGCTGGACGCGCACACCCTGGCACCGGTGACGGCGCTGTGCCACCGGCTCGACGGCCTGCCGCTGGCCATCGAGCTGGCGGCGGCGCGCCTGCCCACGCTGGGCCTGGCCGCCCTGCTGCGCGGCCTGGACGAACGCCTGCACCTGCTGACCCAGCAGCCGGGCGCGGCGCCGCCGCGCCAGCGCACGCTGCGCGCGGCCCTGGCCTGGACCCTGGGCCTGCTGGACGAACGCACGCGCACCGTGTTCGCCCGGGTCGCGGTCTTCACCAGCCCGTTCACCCACGACGCGGCGCAGCAGGTGGTGACAGATGCCGGCATCGACACCGCGGCCGACGCCGGGACAGCGGCCGGTGCACGCGCCGACCAGGCCGCCGGCGTCGACCGCTGGGCCGTGTTGCATGCGCTGCAGGCCCTGTTCGACGCGTCCCTGCTGCAGCCCACGCCCGGTGAGCCGCCGCAGCTGAACCTGCCCGAGACGCCCCGCCTGTTCGCGCTGGAGCTGCTGCGCCTGCGCGGCGAGGAGGCGGAGTTCCGCCAGCGCCATGCGCAGTGGTGCGCAACCCGCCAGCGCCGGCCAGCGGCGCCGGACGGCAGCGCAGGCGCCGACCCGGTGCCGGGCACCGATGCCCTGGCCGGCTGAACCGTTGCCCTGGGCCACCACGGCGCGGGCAGGCCGGGGCCGTTCACCGGCCCTGGCGCGCCGCGCCTCACCGCGCCAGCGTCGACAGCCCGCGCCAGCCGGGGTCGGCGGCGCGCTGGAAGGCGCCCAGCAGGGCCGGGTCGCCGGCCCAGCGCAGCGGCTGGGCCAGGTCGGCGGCATAGACCTCGAAGCGGCGCAGGCTGCGGCCGCCGGCCTCGGCCTCGCGGGCGACCAGCAGCTGGGCGCCGTCGCGGGCCGGCAGCCAGCCGGCGGCCTCCACCGCGCCCAGGCCGGGCGCGTCGCTGGCCGGCGGCAGCACCTGCAGGCGGCCGGCCGCGTCCAGGCGCCAGAGTTCGGTCCAGCCGTCCAGCGGCTGCACCTGCAGCGCCAGCGCGCTGCCGTCGGGCGCCAGGCTGGCGCTGGCCAGGTGCAGGCGGCCGTGCGTGCAGTGGCGCACGGGGGCGGCCGCGGGTGGCGCGGCGCTGCCCGCCGGCACCGGCACAGCGCCGCCTGATCCGCTGGCGCCGGCGCCGGCCAGCACCAGGCAGGTCTCGCCCGGCCCGCCGTGTTCGCGGCGCAGGGTCGGCGCCACCTGAGCCAGTACCGCAATGCCGAGATCAAGGGGCTGCTGGCCGACCTGCTCGGCCTGGACGAGATCGGGCGACTCGGCAGCCGTGCGCAGGAGGTCGTTCGCGGACTGAAGGCGGGCTTGAGCGCGCTGCGGATGCGGCAGTCCGAACTGGCCGTCGACGAGGCGAGGGTAAGGGCCGATCTCACCCGGCTGCACGTCGCCGATCAGGCCGTGGCCGTGGTGGTGAAGGCCCGCGACGCGGCACGGAGCGGGTGCGATGCGGCCCGGCTGGCCCACGCTCGCCTGCTGGCCGAGCAGTCGCGGTCGACCGCGATCGGTGAGCAGCGCGCGCGGCTCGAAGACCGCCTGCGTCTGGCCGCGGCGACCCTGCAGCGATCCGAAGGCGAGTGGCAACGACTGCAGGACGACCTGCGCGAGCGGACCGAAAGGCTGGACCGGCGGGTCGCTGAGCGGATCACAAGCGCCAAGACGCGCCGCGAGGCGGCGGAGGTCCGGCTGCGTCGCTGCGCCGCGCTTGTGGCCGACGCGGCGCGTGTCGCCCGCGGGGAGCGTCGACTGCCACTCGCCCGCGGAGTCTTCGCCGCGTGGCAGGCGCGCTTGGCGCAGGCGCGAGTCGGGGTCGAGCAAGCGACACGGGCGCGCGATGCGTGCAACCATGCAAGGCAGCGGCTCGGCGCGATCGAGCAGGCGGCGGGAAAGGCTGCATTGCGGGCGCAGGAACTCGCGCGTCGGTTCGGCCTTGTCGGGTCGGTGCCCTGCAGTGGTCTGCCGCTGCAAGGCCGCTGCCAGCTGCTGGGTGACGCCCGCGAGGCCGCCGCCTTGATGCCATCGGCGCGCGGCGAGATCGAACGTCTTGCGCAAGAACGCGCGCAGGTGCTGCTCGACATTGAACCGTTCGAGCGGCAGGCGGCGCAGTGGCAGAGCGCCGCGGATGCGCTCCGGGAGGCCGAGCGGCGTGTCGCCGTCGCAGCGAGCAGGGAGACCGCCCTGAGCGCGCTGGCCGGGCGCAAAGCCGAGCTGGTGCGCGCCCAGGAGGACCACGCGGCACTGCTGGAGGACGTGAAGGCCCTGCAGTTGGCCGAGTCGATCCGCGAATCGGACGATGAGCGGACCGAGCGGCAGGCCATTGCGGGCGGACTGCAAGCCTCCGCGCTGCAGAGGCAAGCTCGGCGCGAGGCACATCGCGCCGAAACCGTCGCCATCGAACAGATGCTGGCGTCGCTGCCGCCACGATTCGACGTGCAACGGCTGATGGAATCGGCGGCGCAAGTCACAGCGGCCCAGCGCAGCCTCGAGGAAGCGGAGTGCGCCCACTCCGCGGCGCTCGCGGCCATACACAGACGCCAGGCCGCCGACGCCGAGCGTTCGCGCCACGAGGCACGGCGTTCTGCGCTCAGCGCGCACATCGACCGCGTGCAGAACCACCTGGGCAACTGGTTGCTATTCGCGCGCTGCATGAGCCACGACGGGCTCATCGCGCTGGCCATCGAGGATGCAGGCCCCGCACTGTCGGGCCCGGCCAACGACCTGCTGCTGGCCTGCTACGGCGCGCGCTTTACGGTGGCCATCCGCACCCAGGTCGAAACGGCGAAGGGCGAGGCACGCGAGGGGTTCGACATCGAAGTGCACGACAGCGAGTCAGGCAACATCAAGAGCGTCGCGCTGATGAGCGGCGGCGAACGGGTGTGGATCTCATGCCGGTCACGGCATGAGATCCACTATGCCGAGAACCCGGATATGCCGAGTGCGCGATCCGGCAGGCGTCCCGGCCCCTGCAACTGCGCCGCAGGTACCTGCGAAGCGATGCGGCATAACACGTGCGGATCGGGGACGATGAGCCCCGACGCGCGCGGTGGCAAGA
>CALMIF010000152.1 GCA_937864045.1 uncultured Aquabacterium sp.
GCATAGCCTGCGCCCTCGCCCGCCGGGTACAGGCCGCGGGTGTTCAGGCTCTGCAGGTCGCGGCCGCGGGTGATGCGCAGCGGCGACGAGGTGCGGGTCTCGACGCCGGTGAGCACCGCGTCGTCCATGTCGAAGCCGCGGATCTGGCGGCCGAAGGCCGGCAGCGCCTCGCGGATGGCCGCCAGCACGTACGGCGGCAGGCTGGGCCGCTTTGCATCGGCCAGGTCGGTGGCGGTGACGCCCGGCTTGTACGAGGGCTCGACCGACCCCAGCGCCGCCGAACGCTGGCCGCGGATGAAGTCGCCGACCAGCTGGCCCGGCGCCCGGTAGCCGCCGTCGCCCAGCTCGAAGGCACGGCTCTCCCAGATGCGCTGGAAGGCGACGCCGTCGAGCGGGTTCACCGGCCCGTCACCCGGCGTTTGCCGGTAGTCGGCCGGGTTGATGCCCACCACGATGCCGGCGTTGGCATTGCGCTCGTTGCGGCTGTACTGGCTCATGCCGTTGGTGACGACACGCTCCGGCTCGCTGGTGGCCGCCACCACGGTGCCACCGGGGCACATGCAGAAGCTGTAGACCGAGCGGCCATTGGCCGCGTGGTGCACCAGCTTGTAGTCGGCCGCGCCCAGGATGGGGTGGCCGGCATTCGGCCCGAAGCGGGCGCGGTCGATCACGCCCTGCGGATGCTCGATGCGAAAGCCCACCGAGAACGGCTTGGCTTCCAGCAACACGCCGCGCTGCTGCAGCATCGCGAAGGTGTCGCGCGCGCTGTGGCCCAGGGCCAGCACCACATGGTCGGTGCGCAGCTCGGTGCCGTCTTCCAGCACCACGCCACGCAGCTGGCGTTCGCCACCAGCCGTGTCGACCAGCAGGTCGGTCACCTGGCGGCCGAAGCGGATCTCGCCGCCCAGGTCGGTGATGTCGGCGCGCATCTTCTCGACCATGCCGACCAGGCGAAAGGTGCCGATGTGCGGCTTGGCGACGTAGAGGATCTCCTCGGGCGCGCCGGCCTTGACGAACTCGGTCAGCACCTTGCGCGTGAGATGCCGCGGGTCGCTGATCTGGCTCCACAGCTTGCCGTCGCTGAAGGTGCCGGCACCACCCTCGCCGAACTGCACGTTCGAGCCGGGGTCCAGCACGCCCTGGCGCCACAGGCCCCAGGTGTCCTTGGTGCGCTGGCGCACGTCCTTGCCGCGCTCGATGACGATCGGCCGCAGGCCCATCTGCGCCAGCACCAGGGCCGCGAAGATGCCGCAGGGCCCGAAGCCCACCACCACCGGGCGGTGCCGGCGGCCGGCCCGCAGGTCGGTGCTGAAGTCGGCCGGCGCCTGGCCGACGAACTTGTAGCCGGTGTCGGGCGTGGGCCGGATGTGCGGGTCACACGCAAAGCGCGCCAGCACCGCCGCGGCGTCGACACCCTCGGCGAAGCGCACGTCGACGGTGTAGATCAGCACCACCGCGGTCTTCTTGCGCGCATCCCAGGCGCGGCGGAAGACGGTGATGTCCTGCACCTGCGCCGGTTTGAGCTTCAGCCGCGCCAGCACCGCCGCGCGCAGCGCGGGCTGGTCGTGGTTCAGCGGCAGGCGCAGTTCGGTGATGCGCAGCATGGCAGGCGGTGGTGGCGCAAGAAAGCGAAACGGGCGCCTGGGGCGCCCGGGTGTGGCAGCGGGGCGGCCGGAACCGCCCGGGGCATCAGCCTTGGTGCGGCCGCTTGCCCGCCTTCTTCTTGCTGCGGGTGTGCGAGCCGCGCTCCAGGCTGCGCTTCTGGCCGCGGCCCACGGTGTAGGTCACGCCCTTGGGCGCGGGCGGGCGCGGCGTGGCTTTGCGGTCGGCTTCGGTACGGATCTTGGTGGACATGGTGCTTCCGGGATGGGCGGGTGCGAAACACTCGATTAGGCCACAGATCGGGGGCGACTTCAGGTCAGCGCGCAGTGAATCAGAAAGCTGGTTGCGACGAATGCCCCCGGACGAACCCAGCGAACGCCGTGGAACCGGCTTTGCCGGTCCACTGGCGTTGCCCCCTGGAGGGGGCGCGCGCAGCGCGTCGGGGGTGGTCCAATTTCAGACGGGTGCGATCGGCACGAAGAGTTGCTCGCCGGCGCGCCAGACCAGCAGCGCCACCCGCTTCGGGCTGGCCGCCAGCACCTTGCGCAGCACGTCGACCGAATCCACCGGCTGGCCGTTGATCGCCAGCACCACGTCGCCCGGCGCCACGCCGGCGCGGGCCGCGGCGCCGCGTGCATCCTGCACCAGCATGCCGTGCTCCAGCCTGGCCTGGGCACGCTCGGCCGGCTGCAGCGGGCGCAGCGCCAGGCCCAGCTTGGCACCGCCGGTGGCCTCGTCGCTGCCGGCGGCGGCCTGCTTCGTCGCCGCGCCGTCGTCGGCCTTGCCCAGCGTGGCCGTCAGCTCCAGCGCCTTGCCCTGGCGCCACACGCCCAGGGCGATGCGCTCGCCCGGCACGGCCTGCGCCACCCGCGCCGACAGCGCGCCGGCCTGCACCGTGGGCTGGCCGTCGATCTTCTGGATCACGTCGCCCGGCTGCAGGCCAGCGCTGGCGGCCGGGCTGCCCGGCGCCACCTGCGACACCAGGGCGCCATCGGGCCGCTGCAGGCCGAAGCTGTCGGCCAGTGGCTGGGTCAGGTCCTGCACCGTGACGCCCAGGCGCGCATGCTGGGCGCGGCCGGTGGCGACGATCTGCTGGCTCACCCGCATCGCCACGTCGACGGGGATGGCGAAGCTCACGCCCTGGAAGCCGCCGGTGCGGCTGTAGATCTGGGCATTGATGCCGACCACGTTGCCGGCCGCGTCGAACAGCGGCCCGCCGGAATTGCCCGGGTTCACCGCCGCGTCGGTCTGGATGAAGGGCACGGCGCCGTCGCCGGGCAGGCTGCGCCCGGTGGCGCTGACGATGCCGGCGGTGGCCGTCTGCGCCAGGCCGTAGGGCGCGCCGATGGCCAGCACCGGGTCGCCCACCTGCAACTGCGCCGCATCGCCCAGGCGCACCGGCTGCAGGCCCTGCACGGGAATGCGCAGCACCGCGATGTCGGTGGCCGCGTCGCTGCCCAGCACCTGGGCGGTGAATTCGCGCCGGTCGGCCAGCAGCACGGTCACCTGGGTCGCGTCCTTCACCACATGGGCATTGGTCAGGATCAGGCCGTCGGCGGCGACGATGAAACCCGAGCCCTGGCCGCGGAAGGGCTGGGCGCCCTGCGGCATGCCGGGGCGCCAGCCGCGGGGCAGCCCCGGCAGCGCGGCGGCTTCCTCGTCGCCATCGGCCGTGCGCCGGCCCTCGACCAGCACGCCGACCACCGACGGGCCGTAACGCTGCACGATGGCGCGGTAGTTGGGCGCGGCGCCGGGTGGCAGCGGCGTGGCGGGCGCAGCGGCCGGCAGGCTGGCGGCACCCTGCGCCGCGGGTTGGGTGACGGGTTGGCCCTTGCCCAGCCAGGGCAGGTCGATGGCGCCGGCGGTGCCGACGGCGGCCAGGCCACCGCCCAGCAGGGCCCAGGCCAGGGGATGGGCGATCTTGCGCATGCGGACGACTCCTTGTCTTGGCAGGGCCCCCGCCCCGCCCGTGACCGCAGTCTGCGCAGCGGCTGTGAGCGCCGCTTGGCCGGAACTTCTCCGTTTGTGAAGTTGGGAAGTTGGCCGCCGCCAGGCGTCAGCCGCCCGCCGGGTGTTCCATCCGCTCGGCCAGCGCCTGCGCCGGCCCGTCGCCCTGGGCGCGCAACGCGCCGACCAGGCCGGCGCGGTCTTCCGCGCTGCGGTTCTGGCTGAGCTTGAACTTGCCGACCAGCGACGTGAGCGGCACCTCGATGCAGACGATGGCGCGCAGCATGCTGGCGACGTAGCCGGCGGGCGCGTCGGCCACGGCCCAGGGCTTCGGCTGCGTGGCCTCGTGGCGGTCGGTCAGCCGCGTGACCAGGGCATGGGCGGCGGCGGCCTCGTCCAGCACCACCAGCGGGCCGCGGGCCTGCACCATCAGGTAGTTCCAGGTCGGCACCACCTTGCCGTGCTCGGCCTTGCCGGGGTAGCCGCTGGGCGAGATGTAGCCATCGGCGCCTTGAAACACCACCAGCACCTGCTGCCCCGCCTGCTGCCAAACCGGGTTGGCGCGGGCGACATGGGCGCACAGCGTGCCGTGGGCGCCGCGCGTGGCGTCCAGGTGGAACGGGATCGGGTTGGCCACCGGCGCGCCGTCGGCGTCGACCGTGATCAGCAGGCCCAGCGGATGGGCCGCCAGCACCGGGTGCAGGACCTCGGGCCGGGTTTCCTCGAAATGGCGGGGCAGGTACATGGCTCAGGCGGGATCGATGATGGGCTCGCAGCGCACGTCGGTGCTCACCGAGTTGGCGATGAAGCAGGCGTCGTGCGCGGCATGGTGCAGGCGGTGGATTTCGGCCGCGTCGGGCTGGCGCGCACCGGCGAAGCGCACCGCGGGTCGCAGCGTGACCACGGTCATCGCCAGCCGGCCCTGGGCGTCCTTGGCCAGCACGCCGGTGGCGGCATCGCTGTAGTCGTCGACCACCCAGCCGGCGCGGCAGGCCAGGTCCAGGAACCACAGCAGGTGGCAGCTGGACAGCGACGCGACGAAGGCTTCCTCGGGGTCGACCGCGGCCGCGTCGGACATCGGCAGCGGCACGACCTGGGGCGACGACGAGCCGGGCACGCTCAAGCCGTCGAACTGCCATTGATGGGCGCGGCTGTAGCGGCGGTCGCTGAAGGCCTGGCCGGCGCGCTGCCAGGCGATGGTGGCGGTGTAGGTGGACATCGCTGGAGAACTCGGCAGTGGCGGATGACGCAAGGTTAACGCCCACCGTCAACACCACTTGACCGCGGCGCCGGCCGCCTGCACGCTGGATGCACCGCCGGGCTTCGGCGAGCACCTCGACACGGAGACAGGCATGCACCCCTTGCGATTCCCTGCCCTGCCCTGGCTGGCCACTGCCGGCATGGCCCTGCTGGCAACAGGCACGGCCCACGCCGCCGACACCCCCGCCGTGCTGCGCCTGGAACCCGGGCTGCATGTCTTTGACCAGCCGCAGGTGTTCGCCCCTGACGGTGTGCTGGAGCTGGTGCTGTCCGGTGGCGTGGGCTGCGCCTCGCCCTGCCACAGCCAGCTGCTGTTCAAGAACACCGTGCACTTCGACGGCACGCTGAAGCTCACGATGGACGACCAGTTCCTCGCCTGGGGCGGGCACCAGATGGTCCTGTTCATCTACTGGGGCGTGCCGGACATGGCGGGCACCGGGCTGCCGACCGGCCACTTCCACACGCTGGACCTGCCGCAGTTGGACCCCAGCCAGGGCTGGGG
This sequence comes from uncultured Aquabacterium sp., assembly GCA_937864045.1. Classification (GTDB taxonomy): domain Bacteria; phylum Pseudomonadota; class Gammaproteobacteria; order Burkholderiales; family Burkholderiaceae_C; genus Pseudaquabacterium. Next base: position 5,312 of record CALMIF010000152.1, read on the forward strand.
CACCGACTCGCTCTACACCAACGGCTCGATCCTGCTGGCGCAACTGGTGCCCGAGCCGCCGACACCCGCCTTGTGGCTGGGTGGTGCGGCGCTGCTGGCCGCCCTGGCGCGGGCACGGCGGCCAGCGGCCGTCAGAACAGCGTGAGGCTGAGCCAGTAGGCCACCGCGGCGACGAAGGCCGAGGCCGGAATCGTCAGCACCCAGGCCCAGACGATGTTGCCGGCCACGCCCCAGCGCACGGCCGAGGCGTTGCGCACCGAGCCCACGCCGACGATGGCGCCGGTGATGGTGTGGGTGGTCGACACCGGGATGCCCAGGGCCGTGGCCAGGAACAGCGTCAGCGCGCCGCCGGTCTCGGCACAGAAGCCGCCCACGGGCTTGAGCTTGGTGATCTTCTGGCCCATGGTCTTGACGATGCGCCAGCCGCCGA
>CALMIF010000153.1 GCA_937864045.1 uncultured Aquabacterium sp.
GTGCGTTCGTCGACCTGGGCGGCATCGACGGCCTGCTGCACATCACCGACATGGCCTGGCGCCGTGTCCGTCACCCGAGCGAAGTGGTGACGGTCGGCCAGGAGCTGTCGGCCAAGGTGCTGAAGTTCGACGCCGAGAAGAACCGCGTCAGCCTGGGCATCAAGCAGCTGGGCGACGACCCGTGGCACGGCGTGTCGCGCCGCTACCCGAGCAACACCCGCCTGTTCGGCAAGGTCACCAACATCGCCGACTACGGCGCGTTCGTCGAGATCGAACCGGGCATCGAAGGCCTGGTGCACGTCTCCGAAATGGACTGGACCAACAAGAACGTCGCCCCCAGCAAGATCGTCTCGCTGGGCGACGAGGTCGAGGTCATGGTGCTCGAGATCGACGAGGACAAGCGCCGCATCAGCCTGGGCATGAAGCAGTGCAAGGCCAACCCCTGGGAAGAGTTCTCGGGCAACGTGCACCGCGGCGACAAGGTCAAGGGCCCCATCAAGTCGATCACCGACTTCGGCGTGTTCGTGGGCCTGGCCCAGGGCATCGACGGCCTGGTGCACCTGTCGGACCTGTCCTGGCACGAGCCGGGCGAGACCGCCGTGCGCAACTACAAGAAGGGCCAGGAAGTCGAGGCCATCGTGCTGGCGATCGACGTCGAGCGCGAGCGCATCAGCCTGGGCATCAAGCAGCTGGACGGTGACCCGTTCGCCAACTACACCTCGGTCAACGACCGTGGCGCGCTGGTGGTGGGCAAGGTCAAGACCGTCGACCCGCGCGGCGCCGAGATCCAGCTCAACGACGACGTCACCGGCTACCTGCGTGCCTCGGAAATCAGCCGCGACCGCGTGGAAGACGCGCGCAACGTGCTGAAGGAAGGCGACGAGGTCAGCGCGATGATCATCAACGTCGACCGCAAGGCGCGTTCGATCCAGCTGTCGATCAAGGCCAAGGACGCCGCCGACCAGCAGGAGCAGATGCAGCGCCTGTCGCAGAGCAACGAGCGCGAGAACGCCGGCACCACCAGCCTGGGTGCGCTGCTGCGCGCCAAGATGGAAAACCGCGAGTGAGTTGGGGCCCCCGGCGCCTGGCGCCGGCCCCCGAGGGGCTGATCCAACCCGACCGGCAAAGCCGGATCGGGTTGGACGGCTCCGACACGCACCGCGCCCCTGGTTGCCTGCGGCAACCTGTCCCCACGGGGACCCGAACAACGTCCGAAGCACATCGACGCCGGCATGACCCGAAGTGACCTCGTGAACAAGCTGGCCGAGCGCTTCAGCCAGCTGACGCAGCGCGACACCGAGTTCGCGGTCAAGACCATCCTCGATGCGATGAGCGACGCGCTGGCGCGTGGCCACCGCATCGAGATCCGCGGCTTCGGCAGCTTCTCGATCAATCGCCGCCCGCCGCGGCTGGGGCGCAATCCCCGCAGCGGCGAGAAGGTCACGATCCCTGAGAAGCTGGTGCCGCACTTCAAGCCGGGCAAGGCCCTGCGTGAAGCGGTCGACGAGCGCCTGCCGGTGCACGACGACCCGCCCGCGGCCTGAGCCGCTGCAGTGATCGTCTGCGTTTGCGCCAGGGCCCTTCGGGGCCCTTTTTCATGGCCGGATCAAGCCGCATTCCCGCCCGCACCAACGCGGTGTTGGGTGCGGCGGTGCTCCGTAGAATGCGCACCCGATGCGCGTCCTCCTCTGGGCCTTGCGGCTCTTCCTCTTCTTCACGCTGTTCGCGTTCGCGCTGAACAACGAGCAGCCGGCGGTCGTGCACTGGTTCTTCGGCGCGCGCTGGACGGCGCCGATGGTCATCGTGGTGCTGGTGGCCTTCGGCGCCGGGGCGGCGCTGGGCGTGCTGGCCATGGTGCCGGCCTGGTGGAAGCACCGCCGCGTGGCACGCCGCCATGCCCCCCCGCCGCCGGCCGCGCCCAAGCCAGCGCCCGACACGGTGACCCCCGCGGCCAGCGAGGTCGGCCCCGAACACCCGCCGCGCGAAGGTTTGTAGGCCATGGACTTCGACACGCCCGGGCTGCTGCTGGGCCTGCTGGTGGCCCTGCCGGCCGCCTTCCTGCTGGGCTGGGCGGCCTCGCGCTTCGACCTGCGCCAGTGGCGCCGCAGCGACCGCCAGGCGCCCAAGGCCTACTTCAAGGGCCTGAACCTGCTGCTCAACGAGCAGACCGACAAGGCCATCGACGCCTTCATCGAGGCGGTGCAGCACGACCCGGACACCAGCGAGCTGCACTTCGCGCTGGGCAGCCTGTTCCGCCGCCGCGGTGAATTCGAGCGGGCAGTGCGGGTGCACCAGCACCTGCTGCAGCGCGCCGACCTGGGCGAAGCCGACCGCGCCCGCGCCCAGCACGCGCTGGCGCAGGACTTCATGAAGGCCGGCCTGTTCGACCGCGCCGAGGAGGCCTTCCGCGCCCTGGCCGGCACGCCGTTCGAGACCGAGTCGCGCCTGGCCCTGCTGGCCCTGGCCGAGCGTTCACGCGACTGGCATGCCGCAGCCGACCTGGCAGCGCAGCTGGAGAAGGCCGGCACCGGCTCGTTCAGCCAGCGGCTGGCGCACTTCCACTGCGAGCTGGCATTGGAGGCCGAAGCCCGTGGCGACCAGGCTGCGGCCACCGCCCTGCTGGACAAGGCGCAGGCCCTGGCGCCGCAGGCGGCGCGGCCGGCGGTGCAGCGCGCGCAAGCGCTGGCCAAGGCCGGCCGCCATGCCGAGGCCCTGGCGGTGTGGGACGGCCTGCGCCAGCGCAACCCCGAGGCCTTTGCCCGCCTGGCCGGCGACTACGCCGCCTGCGCCCAGGCTGCGGGCCAGGCGGACACCGCCCGCGAGGCCCTGGCCGCCCTGTTCCGCCAAGCCCCGGGCATCGACCTGCTGCGTGCGCTGGCCACGCTGGACGGCGTCCGCCCCGGCACGGCGCCGCAGCTGCTGGACCTGCTGCGCGAGCAGCCCAGCCTGTCGGCGGCGCTGGAACTGCTGGACACCCCACGCGCCGACTGGCCCGAGAGCGCGCGCCAGAGCGTGCGCGATGCGGTCGCCCGCGCCGCCCGCGCCGGCCAGCGCTACCGCTGCGCGGCCTGCGGCTTCGAGGCCCAGCGCCATTTCTGGCAATGCCCCGGCTGCCTGGGCTGGGACACCTTCCCGCCCCGGCACATCGAAGAGGACTGAGAGCGGCGGCGGGCGGGCCGGGCGGGCCGGGCGGACCCGCGCCGCTCAGGTTGCCAGGTGGCGCTCCAGCAGCTGCAGGACCGCATCGAGCGTGGGCACCTGCCGCCTGCCACCGACACTGGCCACCGGCCCCGGGCCGGTGATGCCGGCCAGACCGGGCTCATGGTCGCAATAGATGCCCACGGTGGGTGCTCCGAAGGCGGCACCGAGGTGCGAGAAGCCGGTGTCGAGACCGACGATCTGACGTGCCCGCCCCAGCACTGCCGCCATGTCGGCCACCCCCAGGAACGGCGGCACCAGAGCGCCGCAGCCGTCGGCGATGCGCTCGGCGCGCCGACGTTCGTCCTCGCTGCCCCACACCACCACGGGCTGCAGCCCGGCTTTGCGCAACCGCAGGCCCACCGCGATCCAGCGGTCCTCGGGCCACAGCTTCTCGGGCCGGCTGGCACAGGGCACCAGGGCGGCGGCGTTGTCCGGCGCCGCCCAGCCGCGCGCAGACGGCGCCGGGACCACCAGGCCGAAGTCCGGCGGCGTGGCGGGCAGCGCATCACCCATCAGCTGGGCCACCAGGCTGCGGCAGCGCGCCACCGCGTGCAGCTCGCGCGGCACACGTGCGGTGCGCCGGTAGGCCAGCGCGGCCAGCGGCTCGCGCACGCTGTGGCGGTCGTAGCCTGCCAGAGGGCCACGCGCCTGCAGGCCCCACATCACGCTCTTGAGCAGCCCTTGCAGGTCGATCACCAGGTCGTAGCGATCGCGCCGCAGTTCGGCCCGCGCGGCGCCCAGCGCGGCCCGCGTGGCCGGCGCGAACAGGCTGCGCCGCCATTTGCGCCAGGCGATGGGAATCACGCGCCGCACGCCCGGGTGCAGCAGCGGGATCGCGGCGAAAGGCGCCTCGACCAGCCAGTCGACGGCCAGACCGGGCCGGTTGCGCAGCAGGTCGGTGACGGCCGGCAGCGCATGCACCACGTCGCCCATCGACGTGGTCTTGACGATCAGGATGCGACCGCGGTCCGGCTCAGCGGCAGTGGACATCAAGACGCGTCACCTGCCTTCAGCGGCGCGCCTGCGCCTCCTTGACCAGCTCGGGGTTGAAGCGGGCGTCGTTGTACATCTTGAACTGGCGGTAGACCTTGAAGTAGGCCCGGCCGGCGCGTGCATCGGCCACCAGCGCGTCCAGGCAGGCGCCCAGGTCGGCGCGCTGCTGCTGCAGCCGCGCCAGCTTCACGCGGCTGGCCTCGACGTGCGCGGCATCGACGTCGCGGCGCTCGGTCTGCAGGCGCATGGCATGCACCTTCAGGGCCATGATCGACATGCGGTCGATGATGCTGCCGGCGGTCTCGCTGTTCAGGCGCGCACCGGCAGGCACGGTGCTGAGGGGCGCATCGGTGCGGGCAGAGGCGGCATCGACCAGGCCCAGCGCGGTCAGCAGCAGTTCGTCGACGCGCTCGGTCGCGTCGTTGCGGGCCTGGTTGAAGCCGTCGATGGCCCGCTTGTTGGCGGCGATCTCGCGGTCGTCCACCGTGGTGCGGCGCGCCAGGTCCTCCTCGGCCCACAGCCGGCAGTTGAAGCGGTGGTTGGTCTGGATCCAGTGCCACAGCCCATCGTCGCGTGGTGCCGGCGCCTTGGCCGGCCAGCCGGGCGTGGCCAGCAACCGGTCGTGCAGCGCCACGATGTCGGAAGCGGCGGGCAGGGTGGTCGGCGGCGTCGATGTCATGGCGGGCTGGCAAAATCCGGAGTCCGCAATTATCCATCCCATCCACCGCGCCCCCCTGGCCGGCCCGGTCCGATGCGATGCAACGCCGTGTCCAGCTCCCCGCGCCGTCCCCTGATCGTCCGCCTGTGCAACTGGATCGGCGACGTCGTGCTGAGCCTGCCGGCGCTGGAACTGCTGCAGGCCCGGGGCTGGGACCTGCACCTCTACGGCAAGGGCTGGGCGCCGACCCTGCTCAGCGGCCATGGCTGGCCGGTGCACGTGCGCGCCGCGACGCTGCGGGCGCGGGTGCAACAGTTGCGTGCGCTGGCCGCACCGCTGGGCGGCGGTGGCCGCGTGCAGGCCCTGGCGATGCCCAATTCCTTCTCCAGTGCGCTGGAACTGCGGCTGGCCGGCCTGCAGGTGGCCGGTTATGCACGCGACGGGCGCGGCCTGCTGTTGTCGCGTCGCCTGCCGCCACCCCAGGGCGAGCACGCGCTGGAGCACTTCTTCGCCCTGGCCACCGGCCTGACCGGGCAAGCCGCGCAGCCACCGGCCTCGATCGGCCTGCGCACCGCTGCGGCGGCCCAGGCGCGGGCCGAAGCCGTGGTGCGGTCGCGCGGCTGGCAGAACGGTTATGTGTGCATCGCACCCTTCGCTGCCGGCACGGTGCACAAGCAGGACAAGCGCTGGCCGGGCTTTCCCGCCTTGGTGGAGCGCCTGGCTGCGGCCGGTCACACGCCGGTGATCTGCCCCGGGCCGGGCGCCGAGCTGGCCGAGGCGCGCAGCCGCTTCCCGCAGGCCGCGCTGGTGGAGGACCTGCCGCTGGACGCCTACGGCGCCCTGCTGCGGGGCAGCCGCCTGGTCATGGCCAACGACACCGGCCCCGGCCACATCGCGGCGGCCGTCGGTGCGCCCCTGCTGAGCGTGCTGGGGCCGACCAAGGTCGCCCAGTGGCGGGCCTGGGGGCCGACCGTGCAGCTGCTGACAGCCGAGGGCGGCTGGCCCGACGTCGACACGGTGGCGGCCGCCGCGCTGCAGCGCCTGGCGCATCAGGCTGCGCCGGCCTGAACGGGCGCGGCCGCCGCACAGTCCCGACAAGGCCAGGGCGCTGACATTGCACGGCGCCCGCCGCGCGGCAGGCCGCGGTCGGGGCGCTCAGGTCCGGCCGCCGCCCCGCAGGTCGGGCGCGGGCGGCAGCACCCGCGGGCCGGCGCCGTCCAGCCACAGCTTGAGATAGCGGTAGTAGGTCGTCTCGGCGTTGTGCACCGCCAGCACGAAGCCCAGGCGGCCATCCAGGAACCCCCGGCGCAGCACGTAGGTGCGGACGAAGGCCCACAGCCCGTGGCCGACGGCCCTGCCCAGCCCGCCGCGGCGTCCGCGCGCCGCCAGGTCGCGTGCACGCCCCGACGAATAGCGGTTCATCTTGTCGATGGCATCGGCCAGCGTCGGGATGCTGTCGTGCAGCAGCAGGCCCGGCAGCCGGCCGCGGGGGCCGTCGACGATCAGGCGCTCGTGCACCAGGTCGTCGGAGAAGCGTGCGCGCCGGCGCTGCACCAGGCGGATGCCGGGATCGGGGAACCAGCCGCCATGGCGCATCCACTGCCGGCAGAAGGCCGACAGCCGGGCCGACACGAAGGCGGCCGGAGTGCCGTCGCCGATGGGCTGGGCGACGACCGCCTGCACCGCCTGCGCCAGGCGCTCGTCCAGCCATTCGTCGGCGTCCAGCGTCAGCACCCAGTCGCCTCGGGCGGCGGCCAGGGCCCGCTGCTTCTGCGGCCCGAAGCCCGGCCAGTCCGCTGTCTCCACCACCCGGGCACCGAAGTGCCGGGCCACGGCCACGGTGTCGTCGGTGCTGCCCGAATCGACCACCACGATCTCGTCGGCGAAGGCCACCGAGGCCAGGCAGGTGCCGAGCCGGGCGGCCTCGTTGCGGGTGATGACGATCACCGACAGGCGGGGGCCGGGGGCGGTGGCCGGCGCGGTGCTCTGCAAGGTCATGGGGCGGTTCGGGTTGGTTCGGGGCGACGCGGCGGCCCGCGGGCGGCGGGGTCAGCCGCGCAGGGTGCGCTTGAGGCGGTCCTTGCGCAGTGCCCAGCGCAGGGCCGGGGCGTCGATCGGCTCGGGCACCCGGCCGTCGCCGGCGGGCAAGGGCGCGCCGCGGCGCAGGAAGTGCCGGTCGAAGGTGCGCTGGCCCATGCCCCACTTGGCCAGGAACTGCCGCCGCCCGTCGTTCTTGACGACCTTGCCGGTGGACTTGCACTGGAAGTGGTAGACCAGCGCATCGCCCACGCCGATGAAGTGTCGGCAGCCCGCATGCCAGAGCTTCATCGCGAAGTCGTTGTCGCTGCTCATGCCCGGCGAGAACTCGCTGGCGTAGCCGCCGACGCGGAACCACCGGTCCCGGTGCACCACCGTGGGCGGCCAGGTGGCGCCCGCCCAGTCCTCACGCACCAGCCCCGGCAGGGCCCGCAGCAGATCGGCCTCGCGGAACGCGTCCACCGTGTCGCCGAAGTCGCGCACCACGACGCAGGCGTTGCCCGACGCAAGCGGCTCGACCATCGTGCCCGAGACCATGAACAGCTCGGTCGGCAGGGCCTGGATGCGCCGCAGCAGGCGCTCGTCCCAGCCGGGGCTGACCACCATGTCGTCGTTGAGGTAGACGAAGTAGCGTGCGCTCGCCCGGCTGGCAACCTCGTTGAACGCCAGGCAGATGCCCACGTTGGCGGGCGAATGGGTGTGCTGCAGGCCCTGGGCGCGCACCCAGTCCAGCGTGCCGTCGCTGCCGTCGTTGACGTGCACCAGCACCTCTTGCGGCTGTGCCGAGTGGCGGCGGATGCTGTCGACCGCCAGCTGCAGGTAAGGCAAGTTGTTCCAGGTCGGGATGATGATGCTGAACATCGGCGCGCTGCTGCAGGGCGCCGCATTGTAGGTGCGGGGTCTGCGGCGCCGGCCCGCCAGCGGCCGACGTGCAGGCACGCGTCCGGCGGGGCGGCAGACGGGCGCGGCCGCGCTCAGCGCAGCGTCGCCACCGCGTCCATCGTCAGCCAGCCGGCGTGGTCTTGCGCC
>CALMIF010000154.1 GCA_937864045.1 uncultured Aquabacterium sp.
GTGCGCGTGGTGCTGGGCCAGCAGGTCAGCGTGGCCGCCGCGCGCACGCTGTGCCAGCGCCTGGTGCAGCGCTTCGGCGCCCCCATCGACACGCCCTTCGCGGGCCTGGACCGCCTGTTCCCGACCGCCGCCGCCCTGGCCGCGGCCGACCCGGCGGACATCGGCACCCTGGGCATCGTGCGCCAGCGCGTGCGGGCGCTGCAGGCGCTGGCCCAGGCGGTGGCCGACGGCCGGCTCGACCTGAACCCCGGCGCCGACCTGGCCGCCACCCTGGCCACGCTGACCGCCCTGCCCGGCATCGGCGACTGGAGCGCACAGCTGATCGCGCTGCGCAGCCTGGGCTGGCCCGATGCCTGGCCGGCCTCGGACATCGCCCTGCTGAAGGCGCTGGGCCAGCCGGCCGACGCCCGCGACCCGGCCGCGGGCGCGGCCATCGCCGAGGCCTGGCGGCCCTGGCGCGGCTACGCGGTGTTCAAGCTGTGGCAATCCCTCGAAACCCCGGAGACCGCATGACCCATCCGCATCTTCAAGCGCAGTCGCGCATCCCCACCCCGCTGGGCACGATGACCGCCGCTGCCAGCGCCGCCGGCCTGGCCGGCCTGTGGTTCGACGGCCAGGCCCACCACCCCGGCCCGCTGGACGTGCCGGTGGATGAGCAGCACCCGCACCTGCAGGCTGCGGCGCTGGCGCTGGCGGCCTACTTCGACGGCGCGGCCACGCCGCTGGACGGCCTGGCGCTGGACATGCACGGCACGCCATTCCAGCAGGCCGTCTGGCGGGCGCTGATCGCCCTGCCGCGCGGCGCCACCAGCACCTATGGCCGCATCGCCGTCGAGGCTGGATCGCCCGCCGCGGTGCGCGCTGCGGGTGCCGCCATCGGCCGCAACCCGGTGAGCGTGCTGGTGCCCTGCCACCGGGTGCTGGGCCACGGCGGCGGGCTGACCGGCTATGCCGGCGGCCTGCACCGCAAGACCGCATTGCTGCAGGCCGAAGGCGTGCTGCTGGCATGAAGACAAGAGACCTCACCGACCTGCTGCTGCTCGCCGCGATCTGGGGCGCGTCCTTCCTGTTCATGCGCATCGCCGTGCCGGCCTTCGGTGCGGCACCGCTGGCCTTCGTGCGGGTGGGCGGCGCGGCTCTGGTGCTGCTGCCGCTGCTGCTGATGCGCGGCGAGGCCGGCGTGCTGCGCCAGCGCTGGCCGGCCTTGCTGCTGCTGGGGCTGACCAACTCGGCCCTGCCCTTCCTGTGCTTCGGCTTTGCGCTGCACCTGCTGCCGGCGGCGCTGGCGTCGATCTTCAACGCCGCCACGCCGCTGACCACGGCGCTGATCGCCTGGGCCTGGCTGGGCGACCCGCTGAACCGCTGGCGCAGCCTGGGCCTGGGGCTGGGCTTTGCCGGCGTGGCCGGACTGGCGCTGTACAAGTCCATGAGCGCACCGGGCGGTGGCAGCCTGGCCACGCTGCAGTTCGACGCGCCCACCGCCCTGGCCATCGGTGCCTGCCTGCTGGGCACGCTGTTCTACGGCCATGCCGGCAACTTCGCCAAGCGCCACCTGACCGGTGTGCCGTCGATGGCCATGGCCACCGGCACCCAGCTGGCCGCGGCGGCAGCGCTGGCCGTGCCGGCGGCCCTGACCTGGCCGGCCACCCCGCCCGGCCTGCGCGACTGGGCCGCCGCTGCCGGCCTGGCGGTGCTGGCCTCGGGCCTGGCCTACATCCTGTACTTCCGCCTGATCACCCGGGTGGGGCCGACCGGCGCGGCGTCGGTCACCTTCCTGGTGCCGGTGTTCGCCACGCTGTGGGGCGCGCTGTTCCTGGGCGAGCAGCCCACCTGGCCGATGGCCGCCGGCGGCGCGCTGATCCTGGCCGGCACGGCCCTGGTGCTGGGCCTGTGGCCACGGCCGCGGCGGGCGTCGGCCAGCACCTAAAATCTGCGGTTTCCCTCGATCAGAAAGCCTCTCCGTGGCCGCCAACATCCTGCAACGTCTTCCCGTCGGCGAACGTGTCGGCATCGCCTTCTCCGGTGGCCTGGACACCAGCGCCGCCGTGCTGTGGATGAAGACCAAGGGCGCCGTGCCCTGCGCCTACACCGCCAACCTCGGCCAGCCCGACGAGAGCGACTACGACGAGATCCCGCGCAAGGCCCTGGCCTACGGCGCCGACAAGGCGCGCCTCGTCGATTGCCGCCCGCAGCTGGTGGCCGAAGGCATCGCCGCCATCCAGTGCGGCGCCTTCCACATCAGCACCGGCGGCGCCACCTACTTCAACACCACGCCGCTGGGCCGCGCCGTGACCGGCACCGCCCTGGTGGTGGCGATGCGCGAGGACGACGTCCACATCTGGGGCGACGGCAGCACCTACAAGGGCAACGACATCGAGCGCTTCTACCGCTACGGCCTGCTGGCCAACCCGGCGCTGCGCATCTACAAGCCCTGGCTGGACCAGACCTTCATCGACGAGCTGGGCGGCCGCAAGGAGATGAGCGAGTTCCTCATCGCCCACGGCTTCGACTACAAGATGTCGGT
>CALMIF010000155.1 GCA_937864045.1 uncultured Aquabacterium sp.
CCCACTACGACCTGGGCAACAGCTTCTACAAGCTGTGGCTGGACGACACGATGACGTACAGCAGCGCCTGGTTCAACGGCGACACCGCGCAGCCCACCGCCGCCGCGCAGCAGGCCAAGATGCGCCGCGCGCTCAGCGAATGCCATGTGATGCCGGCCAGCCGCGTGCTGGAGATCGGCTGCGGCTGGGGCGGCCTGGCCGAATGCGCGGCGCGCGACTTCGGCGCCCGCATCACCGGCGTCACGCTGTCGGCCGAGCAGCTGGCCTTCGGCCAGGCGCGGCTGGCCAAGGCAGGCCTGGCCGAGCGGGCGACGCTGCGCTTCCAGGACTACCGCGACATCGACGACGGTCCCTACGACGCCATCGTGTCGATCGAGATGTTCGAGGCCGTGGGCCGGCAGTACTGGGCGAGCTACTTCAAGACGGTGCACGACCAGCTCAAGCCCGGCGGGCGCGCCTGCATCCAGTCGATCACCATCGACGACACGCTGTTCGACCGCTATGTCAGCGGCACCGACTTCATCCAGCAGTACATCTTCCCCGGCGGCCTGCTGCCCAGCCTCGCGGCCTTCCGTGCCGAGGCGGCCAAGGCCGGGCTGACGGTGGAGCGCGAGCTGCGCTTCGGCCATGACTACGCCGAGACGCTGCGCCGCTGGCGGCAGGACTTCCTGCACCAGGACACGCAGGTACGCGGCCTGGGCTTCGACACCCGCTTCATGCGCACCTGGGAGTTCTACCTCGCCTACTGCGAGGCGGCCTTCGCCAGCGGCAACACCGACGTGGTGCAGTTCACCCTGCGCCGGCCGGGGGCCTGATGGCCATGGCCCTGGCGCGGCGGCCCTGGTTGCTGGCGGCACTGGCCGGCCTGCTGTCGACACAGGCACCGACGCAGGCACAGGCCCAAGCTGCGGCGTCCGCCCCGGCGGCAGGGCCGCCGCCACCGCCCGAACTGGCCGATGCCCTGCCCGGTGCGCGCTGGCGTGGCGCCGGCGTGATGCGCTTTCTCGGGCTGCACATCTACGACGCGCGGCTGTGGAGCCCCGAGCCGGTCGGCAGCGACAGCAGCGGCCAGGCGCTGGCCCTGGAACTGGTCTACGCCCGCAAGCTGGTGGGACGGCTGATCGCCGAACGCTCGCTCAAGGAGATGCAGGGCGTCGGCCCGGTCAGCGACGCGCAGGGCACGCAGTGGCTGCAGGCCATGCTGCGGCTGTTCCCCGACGTGCAGGCCGGCGACCGCCTCACTGGCATCCAGCGTCCCGGGCAGTCGGCGCGCTTCTTCTTCAACGGCAAGCTGCGCGGCGAGGTGGCCGATGCCGACTTCACGCGGCTGTTCTTCGGCATCTGGCTGTCGCCACGCACGTCCGAGCCGCAGCTGCGCGCACAGCTGCTCGGGCAAACGTGACATGAGTCTCCCCCGAAGCGCCTTCGGCGCACCCCCCCCAGGGGGGCGCCGCCAGCGGCCCGGCGAAGCCGGTTCCGCGGCGACCGCTCGGTTCGATCCAACGCATGCGACGAGTGTGCCGCTCGCCACCATGGCCGGCCTGCGCTACGGTGCGCTGGGCCTGCCGCTGGCCTTCGCCGCGCTGCCACTGTACGTGCTGCTGCCCAACCACTACGCCGCGCAGCTGGGCGTGCCGCTGGCCGGCCTGGGCGCGGTGCTGCTGGGCACGCGGGCGCTGGACGCGCTGGTCGACCCCTGGCTCGGTCGCGTGGTCGATGCGGGGCTGGCGCGTCCGCGCCGGCAGGTGCTGGCCGCAGCCGCGGCAGCGGCGCTGCTGATGGCGGCCGGCTTCGCCGCGCTGTTCTTTCCGCCGGTGGCGGGCGCGGATGCGCTGCTGGCCTGGTGCGCGGCGGCGCTGATCGTCACCTGCCTGGGCTACAGCGCGCTGGGCGTGCTGCACCAGGCCTGGGGCGCGCGCCTGGGCGGGGGTGCCGCGGCGCAGGCGCGCATCACCGGCTGGCGTGAGGGCCTGGCACTGGCTGGCGTGCTGGCCGCCAGCGTGCTGCCCGGTGCGGCCGGCATCCCGGCCATGGTGACCGCCTGCGCCGGGCTGCTGGCGCTGGCGGTCTGGGCCCTGGGCGGCGCGCCGTACCGGGCGGCGGCGGTGTCGGCGCCAGCCACCGACAGCGCCGATGCGCTGCTGCCCTGGCGCGGTGCGGCCTTCCGTCGGCTGATGGCGGTTTTCCTGCTCAACGGCGTGGCCAGCGCCATTCCCGCCACGCTGGTGATCTTCTTCATCCGCGACCGCCTGCAGGCACCGGCCTGGGAGCCGGTGTTCCTGGGCAGCTATTTCGCTGCGGCGGCGCTGTCGATGCCGCTGTGGGTGCGTGCCGTCGCCCGCATCGGCCTGCTGCGCTGCTGGCTCGTCGGCATGGCGCTGGCCGTCGCCGCCTTCGTCAGCGCCGCCGGGCTGGGTGCGGGCGACACCGGCGCCTTCCTTGCCATCTGCATCGGCTCGGGCATCGCGCTGGGCGCCGACCTGGCCGTGCCCGGCGCGCTGCTGACCGGCGTGATCCAGCGCGCCGGCCACGCCCAGGCGCACGAGGGCCGCTACGCCGGCTGGTGGGCCTGCGCCAACAAGCTGAACCTGGCGCTGGCCGCCGGCCTGGCGCTGCCGGCGCTGCAGGCGCTGGGCTACACGCCGGGCGGCACGTCGCCTGCCGGGCTGGCGGCGCTGGCCCTCGTCTACGCCGCCGTGCCCTGCGTGCTGAAGGCCGGCGCCGCCGGCCTGCTCTGGACCTTCCGCCACCAACTGGACATCCGATGACCGCCAACCTGCGCCGCCTGGGTGCCGCACTGCTGTTCACCTCCGCCGCCGTCCTGGCCGGCTGCGCCAGCCCCACACCGGCCGACTACGCCAGCCAGTCGCCCAAGCTCGACCTGCGCCAGTACTTCAACGGCGCGCTGCTGGCGCACGGCATCGTCACCGACCGCGGCGGCGCGGTGCTGCAGCGCTTCACCGTGCGCATCACCGGCACCTGGGCGGGCGACACCGGCACGCTGGACGAGCGCTTCACCGACGCCGACGGCCGGCAGGAAACGCGGGTGTGGACGCTGCAGCGCGGCGCCGACGGCCGCTGGACCGGCACCGCCGCCGACGTGCTCGGCCAGGCCCAGGGCCAGGCCGCCGGCAATGCGCTGAACTGGCGCTACACGCTGAAGCTGCCGGTCGACGGCCGCACCTGGCACATCGACTTCGACGACTGGATGTTCCTGGTCGACGAGCGGGTGATGCTCAACCGCGCGGTGATGTCGAAGTTCGGCATCCGCCTGGGCGAGGTGCTGCTGTCGTTCCAGAAGCTGCCTGCCTGAGACGGGACTCACCACCATGACCGCCCTGAACCCCCGCATCACCGACTGGCGCGGCCGGCATGTCTGGCTGGTGGGTGCGTCCACCGGCATCGGCCGCGCCACCGCGGCCCGGCTGCACGGCCTGGGCGCCCGGGTCACCATCTCGGCCCGTGGCGCCGCGGCGCTGCACAGCTTCGCCGCCGAGCACCCCGGCGCCCGCACGCTGGCGCTGGACGCCACCGATGCCGATGCGGTGCATGCCGCTGCGCAGCAGCTGCTGGCCGACGACGGCCGCATCGACCTGGTGCTGTATTGCGCCGGCCACTACCGGCCGATGCGCGCCACCGCCTTCGACCTGGCCGACGCGCTGCGCCACCAGCAGATCAACTACGTCGGCGCGCTGAACCTGCTGGATGCCGTGCTGCCCACGCTGCTGCGCCAGGCCGGCGCCGGCGCGCCCGCCCACCTGGGCCTGGTGGCCAGCGTGGCCGGCTACCGCGGCCTGCCGAACGCGCTGGCCTACGGGCCCACCAAGGCGGCGCTGATCAACCTGGCCGAGGTGCTGTACCTGGACCTGCATCCGCGCCAAGTGGGCGTGTCGCTGATCAATCCCGGCTTCGTCGCGACACCGCTGACGGCGCAGAACAGCTTCCACATGCCAGCGCTGATGCGGCCCGAGGACGCGGCCGTGGCCATCGTCGACGGCTGGGAGCGCGGGGACTTCGAGATCCACTTCCCGAAGCGCTTCACCCGCATGCTGAAGGCCCTGCGACCGATGCCCGACGGTCTGTACTTCAGCGCCATCCGGCGCGCGGTGCATGTCTGAGCCGCGGCATGCCGATGCGCGCGCAGCGCGCCATGCCGACCCGCGCGTGGCGCGGGTCGTCGACCTCTATGAAACCCTGGTGCCGGCCGACCTGCCGGCGCTGCGTGGCGTCTACGCCGACGACGCCCGTTTCAAGGACCCATTCAACGCCGTGCAGGGCGTGGCCGCCATCGCCCGCATCTTCGGCCACATGTTCCGCACGCTGGACGCGCCGCGGTTCGTGGTGCGGGACATCGTCGCCGACGGCGACCTGCTGTTCCTGACCTGGGACTTCGATTTCCGCACCCGCGGCGCCGGCGCCCGGGCGATGACGGTGCACGGCGCCAGCCGGCTGCGCTTCGACGCGCAGGGTCGCGTGGCGGACCACCGCGACTACTGGGACGCAGCGGAAGAGCTGTACGAGAAGCTGCCGCTGGTCGGCGCGCTGATGCGCTGGCTGAAGCGCCGCGCCGCGGGCTGAGGCGCGCTCAATTCTGGCCTTCGGTCAAGGTGTCGAGCTGGAAATTGCCGCTCTTGTGCACCAGCCAGATGTCGGTGTAGGTCGCCTTGCCCAGCTTGGCCGGCGGCGGGAACGGGCCGGCCTTGCGGATCATCGACACCACCCAGGGGCCGACCTCGGGGGCGGCCGGCGGGCGGCGCACCCGCACGTCGAGGATCTGGCCCTGCGCGTCGACCTCGGTCTCGACGATCATCACCCCGTACAGCAGCGGTGGCATGCGCCCCTTGTAGATGCGCATCGGATAGCTGGCGTACAGGTGCTTGGCAGCGTCGGTGCGGTAGGCGGCATCGCTGTCGGCCTCGCTGTGCGCCGCCCCCGAGGGCAGCGGCGACGGCACCATGGCGAACTGGGCCTGCGCGGCACCGGCCGCCCAGGCAGCGGCCAGCAACAGCATCAGCACGCGCATCCAGTGCGCAAGTCGGGGGGCGAAGGGCATGGTCGTGCTCGGAAGACGGACGCCCGGCATCCAGGCGACCGGCCGCACGCTAGCACAGCCGGCACGCGGCCGAATCGTGCAAAGGCGGGGTGTCGTGGCGCCCGTGCAACCCGTCACGGCCACGCGCGCGGCTTTACCGAAGCCAGCCCTTGCGCCGGAAGTAGATGAACGGCGCCGCCACCGACGCCACCATCAGGCCCAGCGCGAACGGGTAGCCCCAGGGCTGCTGCAGTTCCGGCATGTGCCGGAAGTTCATGCCGTAGATGCTGGCGATCAGCGTGGGCGGCAGCAGCGCCACGCTG
>CALMIF010000156.1 GCA_937864045.1 uncultured Aquabacterium sp.
CTGCACTCGGACGATCTTCGCCGGGCGAAGCAGATCGGTGGGGCGTTCGAGGCGCCGGCGTCGTGATCGGCCGGGGCAGGTCGAAGCGTGTCAATTTGCACCGAAAGCACAAGCGGTCCGCGAGAGCCAGTTTTGCAAGTGCTTGTCGCCGTTAGAGTTTTTCTGGGTCAGCGTGTCAATCTGCAGGAAAAATACGATTACCCCAAGAAGCCCGGCCATGATGGCTGCTGGACGCTGGGCTTGCCCTGCGCGCCCAGCGCGAAGCCGATGCCGTGTGCGGCGCAGCCAAGGTAGCGCGACAGCAGCAGGCGCAATGCGATGCGGCTGCGCCGAGCGTATTCACGGCCGCGCACATGCACAACACGCTGCAGGCGCTGCACTTCGGCGGCATCCAGCACACAGCGCCACCGGTCCCAGGCCGGATCGCGCAGATCCACATGCCACACATGCAGCTGTGTGGCGTCGGGCAAGGCGATGCGTCCGGGCGTCACGGTCAGGGCGGTCTCGCTCCACATGTGCATTGCCCGGCCACGCGCGGCGTCGACCCGGGTCTCAGGCTCCGGCACCGGCGGCCACCGCCGGTTCGGCCGCGGTGAGGCTGCGCTGCCACCAGGCGCCCAGCTGCTGCACCTGCGGCGCGGCCAGGATGGTCATGTGGTTGCCCGGCCCGTCCCAGTACACCAGCTGCGGTGCCAGGGCCCGCCAGCCTAGATCGGTGGCGCGGTTGATCTCGGCGTTCTGCACCGGCGTGAGCCGGCTGTCGCCCACGCACACCAGCGACACACGGGTGGCCGCCGGCAGGGGCTGGTCAACCGGCCGGTAGCGCGTGCGCAAGGCGGCGCAGAAGGTTCTGAACGGCCCGGTCAGCACCGCCGGCTGGGTGCGTGGCGAGAACATGCCGGCACCCACCATGGCCTGGTGCAGCATCGGCAGGCGCTCGTCGGGGCGCGCCATGCGCAGCGCCGCGCGCTGCAGGCCCAGCGGGCGCGGAGCCGCCATGTCCACCAGGTCGCAGAAGCGCTCCAGCGCCTCATGGTGCAGGTACTCGCGGCCCACCCTGCCGTCGCCGCCGGGGGCTTCGCTGTCGACCAGGGTCAGCGACGCGGCGGGCCGCCCGGCGCGGGCCAGCAGATGCGCCAGCTCGAACGCGATCCAGCCGCCGAACGAATGGCCGATCAGGTGCAGCGGCCCGCGCGGCCGCTGCGCCAGCATGGCGCGCAGCATGCCTTGCGCGGCGGCCTGCACCGTGGTGTGCGGCAGCCCCAGGCCATCGATGCCCCGCGGCTGCAGGCCCTGCACGGTCATGCCCGCTCCCAGCTGGCCTGCCAGCGCGATGAAGCGCGTGATGCTGTCGCCCGCACCGGGGCAGCAGAACACCGTGCCCTCGGCCTGGCGCGACTGCTGCAGCGTCTGCAGCGGGTTGTGCGCCGGTGGCGCGGCCATGGCCGGGTGGCGCTGCAGCTCGGCCAGCGCGGCGGCCAGATCGGGGTACCGCAAGACATGCCGGCGGGCATCGGGCAGCACGCGGCGCCAGCCGGCGGCCTGCCGGGCGGCGGCATCCCCCGCATCGCCGGCCGCGCCCGTGGTCTGTACCGCCAGCACCGGCAGGCTGTCACCGGCCCAGGGCAGCTCGGGCAGCAGCGCGTCGGGCAGGTCGATGGCCGAGGCAAAGGCCACCGCCTGGTCACGCCCCTGCAGTTCGAGCGCCAGCTGCAGGGCCAGCACCGCGCCCCGCCCTGCCCCGGCCACGCGCAGCGCCGGCGTGGCGGGCACCGACAGGATGCGGTCGGCCGCATGGCTGGCCATGCCTTCGAGGGTGCGCCGGTCGCCGATGGCCAGGTCTTGCGGCCCCAGCACGCGCACGTCGGGCGGGCAGCCAGCGGGCACGGTGGCAGCCGCGCCACGCGGGTCGTGGCGGTCCAGGTCGGGAATGAAGTACAGGGGTCCGGTCATGGCGGCGGGCGGGTGAAGGCGGTTCGGCCGTGGGGGGTGTTCAGGCGCCGTCACCGCGTCCGGCCCGGCGGGGCGGGACCGCGGCACGGTGACGGCTGCCGGCGGGGGCGGTGCTCAGTCCAGCGGGCGCAGCTTCCACTTCCGCACGATGCCGCTGCGATCGAAGCTGACGATCAGCTCACGGTTCTTGTGCAGCATCGCCGCGCCGTCGGCGATGTCGCCCAGGATGGGCACCAGGCTCAGCAGCATCGGCACCTCCACCGTGTCGCGGTACACCCAGACCTGACCGCCCTCGTCGTCGTCCTGCACCTCGTCGGCCTTGCCGAGCCGGGATGCCACCTGGGCCTTCGACGTGCTGCCCACGACCAGGCTGGCGGCCGGGTTCTTCAGCACCTCTTTCGCGCCCGGCGGGGCGCTGGTGGTGGCACAGGCGCCCAGCAGGCCCAGCAGCACAAGGGCGGTGCCCAGCGTGCCGGCACGTGGCAACGGCCTGCCTTGGCGGCCTTGCAAACAGCGGTTCCGGCGCATGCTGTCAACGCCTTGCCGCGGCCTCTGCCGCAACCTGCTTGATGGCGCTCAGCACCTCGTCAGGGCTCTCGTTCTGGATGAAGTGGCCCGAGTCCCACACGACCTTCATGTCGCGCGTGCCCAGCAGGCCCAGCCAGTTCTGGCGCAGGCCCTTGAGCATGGCCTCGAAGGCGCCCTTCTCCTCGGGCTGGCGGCGGCCGCTGAACAGCAGGCGCGCGGGCAGGTTCAGCGGCTGGGCCATGTTCAGGCGGTCCAGGCACACCGCCTGCGCGTCGAACTCTTCCTTGTCCACGCGGCTGAATGCGGCAAATCGCATCGCCTTCACCAGATCGGCCAGCTGCGGTGTGGCGCGCTGCATGGTTTCCCAGTGGCGCGGGTGGGTCGGGTCGAGCAGCACCAGGCCGGCCACCTCCTGCGGATAGAGCTTGGCATAGGTGTACTGGTACAGCCCGCCCAGCGAATGGCCCACCAGGATGTAGGGCGGCTCGACACCGGCCTGGCGCAGCAGCTGGCGCTGCTCGGCGGCGATGGTGCAGGGGTCGCGCGGTGCCGAGGTGGACGGGTTGCCGCCATGGCCGGGGCGATCCGTGGCCACCACCATGCGCTGGGCCGCCACCTGGGGCATCAGCTTGCTCCAGGTGTTCTTGCCGTACTGCAGGCCGGCCTGCAGCACCACAGCCGGCTTCTGGGTGCCGGCGCGCGCGATGGCCACGCTCTCGTCATCGGCCGAGCTGCCGGTTTCGCCCAGCGGGCGGCGTGTGGGTGCGCTGGCACAGGCAGCCAGGACCAGCACCACGCCGACCAGGCCCGCGGCCTTCAGCAGGCGCGCGAATCGATTCTCGAACATCAAGGGATCCTTCTGGACGGAAAGGGAAAGACAAGGGGTCGAGCCAACCTAACGCACAACATGGGCGATCGGTTGACAGCCTTCAGGCTGACTGCTCGCGCAGCGGCTGGCGCCGCAGCAGGCGCCGCACGCGCAGCCTGAAGGCGTCGACCAGGATGTAGACCACCGGCACCACCAGCAGGCTGAGCAGGGTGGACGACAGCAGGCCGCCCATCACCACCACGGCCAGCGGCGCGCGAAAGCTGCTGTCGCCGCCAAAGCCCAGTGCCAGCGGCAGCATGCCGAAGACCATGGCCACCGTAGTCATGACGATGGGCCGTGCGCGCTTGCTGCAGGCCTCCAGCACCGCCTCGTGGCGCGGCAGGCCGCGCTGCTGAGCCAGCACCGCGTAGTCCACCAGCAGGATGGAGTTCTTGGTCACCACGCCCAGCAGCATCATCACGCCGATCATCGAGGGCATCGAGAAGCCGAAGTCCAGCGCCCACAGCGCGGCAAAGGCGCCGCCCACGGCCAGCGGCAGGGCCGACAGGATGGTGAAGGGCTGCAGGAAGTTGTTGAGCAGCAGCACCAGCACGAAGTACACGCACAGCACCCCGGCCACGATGGCGGCGCTGAAGTTGATGACCAGGTCCTGCTGCGCCTGCAGCTCGCCCACCACCAGGCGCTTGACGCCGGCCGGCAGCCGCTGCATCGACGGCAGCGCATCGATCACCTCCGCCGCCTCGCCCAGCGAGCGGCCGTTGAGCTCGACATCGACCGTGACATGGCGCGCCCGGTCGAGCCGGTCGATGCGCGTCGGGCCGCTGTCGAGGGCCAGCGTGGCCACGCTGGACAGCGACACCGTGCCGTTCTTGGCGTTCACGCGCAGCCGCGACAGGGTGTCCAGGTCGCTGCGCGAGCGCTCATCCAGGCGCACGCGGATCGACACCTGGCGCGACGGCAGCTGCAGCTTGGACAGGTTGGTGTCGTACTCGGCGCCGGTGGCGATGCGCAGCACCTGGCTGATGGCCAGCGTCGAGACACCCAGGTCTGACGCGCGCACCGGGTCGCGGCGGATCACGATCTCCGGCCGCATCAGGCTGGACGAGTTGCTGACGTTGCCGAAGCCCGGCAGCGCGCGCATCTCGGTCTCGACGGCCCGGGCCGCGGCCTGCAGCTGCACCGCATCGTCGCCCGACAGCACCACCGAGTACTTCTCGCCGGGCTCGCCCGAGCCGATGGCAAAGCGTGCACCCGGGATGCGATTGAGCCGCTGGCGCAGGCTGTCCTCGATGGCCTGGCGCTTGCGCTGCTTGTCCTTCTTCAGGCTGATCAGCACCGAGGCGCTGTCCACGTCGCCGATGCCGGTGGGGCCGTCGCCGCCCAGCTGCGCGCCCAGGCCGATGGACGCGAACACCGAGCGCACCTCGGGCTCCTGCATCGCCGCCTCGCGCACCGCCTCGGCCAGCGCGGCGGTGTGCTCGATGCCCAGGCCCGGCGGTGCGGTGACGGTGACGGTGATCTCGTGCGTGTCCTCGGCCGGGATGAAGTCCACCGGCAGCGAGAACGCCAGTGCCATCGACAGCACGAAGAACATGGCCGCCGCGGCGCAGGTCTTCAGCGGATGGGCCAGGCACCAGCCGGCCCAGGCAAGGTAGCGCCGCATCACCGGGCCGGGGTGGCCCTGTTCATGCCGGGCCATGGCCCGCGCATGCGCCGGCTTGAGCAGGTAGGCGGCCATCATCGGCGTGAGCAGCCGTGCCACCACCAGCGAGGCCAGCACCGCCACCGAGGCCGTCCACCCGAACTGCTGGAAGATGCGCCCCGACACGCCGCCGATGAAGGCCGTGGGCAGGAACACCGCCACCAGCGCGAACGAGGTGGCGATCACCGCCATGCCGATCTCGTCGGCCGCCTCCATGGCCGCCTGGTAGGGCGTCTTGCCCATGTTCAGGTGGCGCACGATGTTCTCCACCTCCACGATGGCATCGTCGACCAGCACGCCCACCACCAGCGTCAGCGACAGCAGCGTCACCATGTTGAGCGTGTAGCCCAGCAGGTGCATGACGAAGAAGGTGGGGATGGCCGACAGCGGTAGCGCGATGGCCGAGATGAAGGTGGCCCGGCCGTCACGCAGGAACAGCCAGACCACGATGATGGTCAGCGCGGCGCCTTCGTACAGCGCGCGCATCGAGGCCTCGTACTGGGTCTCGGTGAAGGTGACCGAGTCGCTGACCTCGGCAATGCGCACGTTGGGGTGCTGGGCCGACAGCTTGGCCAGTGCGGCGCGCACCTCCTCGGCCACGGTCACCTCGCTGCTGCCCTTGGCACGCATGACCTGGAAGCTGACCACCGGCCGGCCGTCCAGCAGGGCCATGCTGCGGCGCTCGGCCACGCCGTCGCTCACGCTGGCCAGGTCGCCCAGGCGCACGCTGTGCTGCCCCGAGCCCAGCGGAATCGGCAGATTGGCCAGATCGGCGGCCGATTGCACAGTGCCCACCGAGCGCAGCGACTGCTCGCCGCCGCCCACGCGGCCATGGCCACCGGCGGCGTCCTGCTGCACCAGCAGGATCTGCTGCGACACATCGGCCGCGGTCACGCCCAGCGATTGCAGCCGCGTGGCGTCCAGCGCCACCAGCACCTCGCGGCGCACGCCGCCATGGCGGGTGATGGTGCCGATGCCTGGCACGTTCAGGAGCGCCTTGGCCACGGTGTCGTCGACGAACCACGACAGGTCGGTCTCGTCCATGGCGGCGGCCGAGACGGAATAGGTCAGGATCGGCGTGCCGCTGGCCTGCACGCGAGCGATCAGCGGGTCGCGCACGTCGGTGGGCAGGCTGCCGCGCACGGCGGCCACGGCGCTGCGCACCTCTTCCACGGCCTCGCGCATGTCCTTGTCGAGGCGGAAGGTCAGCGTGGTTTCCGAGGCGCCCTCGATCACCGAGCTGGACACGTGCTCCACCAGGCTCAGCGTGGCCAGCGCGCTTTCCACCTTGCGCGTGACCTCGGTCTCCATCTGCGTGGGCGTGGCGCCGGGCAGCACCACGGCCACCGTCACCGCGGGCAGGTCGATGTCGGGCAGATCCTGGATCTGCATGCGCTGGAAGCTGAACAGGCCGCACAGCGTCAGCATCACGAACAGCAGGATCGCCGGGATGGGCCGGCGGATGGACAGGGCGGAGAAGTTCATGGCTGCTGGCGTGCCGCGGGGGTGGCTGCGGGGGCGGTCTTGGCGGCAAGGGCCGCGCCGCTGCCAGCGGCGGTGGCCGGCACCACGGTGACGCGGTCGCCCTCGTTGAGGAAGGCGCCACCGGAGGCCACGATGCGGTCACCGGCCTTCAGCCCCGCCAGCACCTCGACCTGGTTGTCGCGCCGCGAGCCCAGCCGCAGCTTGGCCGGCCGGGCCATGCCGTCGGCCGTGACGGTGATGGCATAGCTGAAGCCGTCGCGCTGAACCAGGGCGGCGCTCGGCACGGTGAGGGCCGGCCGGTTGGCCACCACGAACTCGCCGCTCACCAGCACGCCGGGCTTGAGCAGCTTGGTCGGCTGCAGGTCCACATACACCAGCGAGGTGCGGCTTTCCGGATCGGCCGTGGGCGCCATCTGCCGCACCCGTCCGACCACGGTCTGGCCCAGCGGGTCATGCAGCTCGGCCGTCTGGCCGATCTGCACCTTGGCCTGCTGCTCGGGCCGCAGCTCGGCACGCCATTCGATGCGGCCCTTGCGGATCAGCTTGAACAGGTCGCTGGTGCCGTCGGCCAGCGCGCCCACCGTGGCCGTGGCCGTGGCTACCACGCCGTCGTCGGGCGCCACGATGCGGGTGCGGTGCAGGCGCAGTTCCAGCGCCTCGAGCTGGGCCTTGGCCATGGCCACCTTGGCCGTGCCGGTGGCGGCGGCGGTTTCGAACTGCAGCAAGTCCTGCAGGCTGATGGCGCGCGAGGCATCGAGCTTGCGCGCGCGTTCGAGCGACAGGTCGGACTGCACGCGGTTGGCCTCGGCCTCGGCCAGCGCGGCGCGCTGCAGGTTCAGCTCCACCTTCAGGCTGCTGTCGTCCAGACGGGCCAGCAGCTGCCCCTTGCGCACCGTGTCGCCGGCGGTGACCAGCACCTCCACCAGGCGCAGGCCGGGCACCTCGGCGCCGATGCTCACCAGCTGCCAGGGCTGGATGTTGCCGCTGGCGCTGATGCGCTCGGACCAGGGCTGCTCCTGCGGCGACACCAGGGTCACGGCCAGCACCGGGCGCGGGGCCGAGCCGCCGGCCGCTGGCGCCGAGGCGGCGCCCGCCTGGGCCGGCCCGGCGGTGGCGGGGTCGTCGCAGCCGGTGGTGGCCAGGCACACCGTGGCGGCCAGCAGCAGCCGCCAGGCGCCAGCGGGATGTAGAGAGGTGATCATGGGTTCTTGGCAGAAGAATTGGAGGGCGGCGGCACCACCGTGTCGTGGCTGGCCGTCGTCAGATCGGCGGCAGTCCAGCCGCCGCCGACCGCCTTGTAGAGGGAGACCCAGGCCTGCAGCTGGGCCAGTTGTTCGGACAGCAGCGACTGCCGGCTGCTCAGCAGCACGCGGCGTGCGTCCTCGAGCGCCAGCAGGCTGGTGGCACCGGCGCCAAACAGTGCCTCGGTGGCGGCAAAGTAGCGCTGGTAGCCGGCTTGCGCGTGTTCAAAGTCGCTCAACCGGCGACCCAGGCTGTCCACGCGCACCAGCGCATTTTCCACCTCCTGGACGGCCAGGCGCACGCTGGACTGGTAGTTGGCCGAGGCTTCGGCAAACACGCCGCGTGCAAAGGCCTCCTGCGCCTGGCCCTTGCCGCCATCGAACAGCGGCAGCGACAGCGAGGGGCCGAACGACCAGGGCCGGGTCTCGGTCTGGTACTGGCCGACGCTGCTGTTGGAGCCGCGCACGACGTTGATGCCCAGCGAGCCGATCAGCCGCAGCGACGGCAGCCGCGCGGCCTGCGCCACGCCGATGCCGGCGCTGGCGGCGGCCAGCTGGCGCTCGGCGGCGGCCACGTCGGGCCGCTGGGTGATGGCCTGGACCGGCAGCACTTCCAGGCGTCCGCTTGGCGGCTTGGGCAGCACGGCCACGTCGCGCGCCAGGCGGGCGCTGATCTGGGCATGGTCCAGCCCGGTCAGGGCCACCAGCTGGTTGGCCAGCACGGCACAGTCGCCCTGCACGCCCTTGAGCACACCGGCCGCCTCGGCCACCGAGGCCTCGGTGCGGTCGGCGTCGGCGGCCGGCACGAAGCCGGCGTCCAGCCGCTGCCGGGTCAGGCGATGCGTCTCGGTGCGCGAGCGCAGGTCTTCCTGGGCGATCAGCTGCAGGGCCTCGCAGTAGCGGCGCTCGCCATAGGCCTTGGCCACCTCGGCCGCCAGCGACACGCGGGCGCCCCACCAGTCGGCGTGGCGGGCCTCGGCCGTGGCCCGCGAGGCCTCGGCATGGCGCCGCCGCCCACCGAACAGGTCGAGCTCCCAGCTCATGTCCAGCACCGCGCTGCGCGTGGTGGCGTGGTCGCGGGTGGTGGTGGCCCGCTGGGCCGTGTCATCGGCCGACCTAAAGGTGTCACGCTGCCAGGTGCGCGACCGGCTCAGGCCGGCGCCGGCGCTAACCGTGGGCTGCCACGCGGCATCGGCGATGCCGGCGTTGGCGCGCGCCTGCACGATGCGCGCCACCGCGGCCTCCAGCGAGGGGCTGGTGGCCAGTGCCGTGTCGATCAGCTCGGCCATCGTCGGTGAGCCGAACTGCAGCCACCACTGCGATAACTCCAGCGTGCCCGCACCCGCGGGCACCGGGGCCTGCCAGTCCGTGGGCAGGGCCTGGGCCGTGGCATCGGGGGCCTGGTAGCTGGGCCCCACGGTGCTGCAGCCGGCCAGCAGCACGCTGCCTGACAGTGCCACGCGGCAGCAAAGACGAAACGGTTCGCTCACAAAGTCCTTCATCACTGGTCCTGCCCCTGGCTCGGCACCACCTGCCGCGGCAGCGCCTGGGACATCAAACGCCCAAGCACCTGGATGCGCGGGGATTGCACGATCGATTGATGATCGCCCTTGACCGTGACAACGCGCAGCTGTGGCCCCAGCACTGCGCCCCAGCCCAGGGTGGGATCCTTGCGCTGCGACTGGCTGGCTGCGAACAGGTGCACCGGCAGGTCGCTGGGCGGCGTGGCGTAGTCACGGATGGCCTCGACAAAGCCGCACTGCACGGCGTTCTGCCGCTTGTACAGCGCCAGCTCGAACTGGTCTTCGTCGCGCAGTTCGGGCAGCTCCTGTATGGCGCCGGCCAGGATGGCGTCCACGCTGTCCAGCTGGGCCAGCTTCTTCAGTGGCCGCGCTGGCAGCTTCAGCACATGCTGCAGGTTCACCAGCAGCATGGCGCGGTCGCGCTGTTCCAGGCTGGCCTCGGGGCCGCCGTTCCACTTCAGCAGCTCGTCTGACAGCGCTGTGACGCGGAACAGCGTGTCGATCATGCCGATGAACTCCACCGCCTCGCCCTGCTGGCGCAGCTGCAGGCCCATCTCGTAGACCAGATGGCCGCCGGCCGACCAGCTGGCCAGCCGGTACGGGCCCTGGGGCTGGGCCTGGCGGATAGCCTGGATGTACAGGCGTGCCATGTCGGGCACGGTGCGCAGCGGGGTCTCGCCCTCGGCAAAGCCCAGGGCCGTGACGCCGTACACCGGCACATCGGCGTCCAGGCAGGGCACCAGGTCGGCCACGAAGCCGATGTTGCCTTCCAGCGCATGCACCACGAACAGCGGGCGCTGGCTGCCGGCCTCGCGCAGCGGCACCAGGATGCCGCTGGCCGCCTGGGCCGAATGCCCGTCGGCGATGCAAGTGGCCAGCGCCTGCAGCGTGGGCCGCACGAACAGCTCGGCCAGCGGCAGCTCCAGCCCGAAGCGCTGGCGCAGCCGGGACAGCAGCTGCACGGCCAGCAGCGAGTGGCCGCCCAGCTCGAAGAAGCTGTCCTGCCGGCCGACGCGCTCCACCTCCAGCAGCTCGGCCCAGATCTGCGCCAGCGCCTGCTCCACCTCGCCTTGCGGCGCCTCGTAGGGGCGACCGCCGAAGTCCTCGCCCTCGGGCGCGGGCAGCGCCTGCCGGTCCACCTTGCCGTTCAGCCCCAGCGGCATGCGCTCGAGCAGCACGAACACCGCCGGCACCATGAACGCCGGCAGGCACGCCGCCAGGTGCGCCGACAGCGCAGCCGGCAGCTGGGCCCGCAGCTCTTCCAGCGTTGACGCTCCCGGGTGGCACACGCAGTAGGCCACCAGGCGCTTGTCGCCCGAGGCCTGCTGGCGGGCCAGCACCACCACCTCGCGCACGGCGGGGTGCTGGGCCAGCCGGGCCTCGATCTCGCCCAGCTCGATGCGGAAGCCGCGGATCTTCACCTGGAAGTCGTTGCGGCCCAGGTACTCCAGCACACCGTCCTCGCGCCAGCGGCCCAGGTCACCTGAGCGGTACAGCCGTGAACCGGGCTGGGCGCTGAAGGGGTCGGGCACGAAGCGCTGGCGCGTCAGCTCGGGCTGGTTCAGGTAGCCGCGCGCCACGCCGATGCCACCGATGTGGATTTCGCCCGCCACGCCCACCGGCGCGGGGTGGCCGTGCATGTCCAGCACATGCACCTGCATGCCGGCAATGGGCCGGCCGATGGGCACGCTGGCGGCGTCGTCATCGGGCTGGCAGTCGTGGGTGGTGGCGCACACCGTGGTCTCGGTGGGCCCGTAGGCGTTGATCAGGCGACGGCTGCGGCTCCAGTGCGCGGCGTCGCGCACCGACACGGCCTCGCCGGCCACGATCAGCGTGCGCGCGTGCAAGGGCATGTCCTCGGCCTCGCACAGCGGCAGGGCCGAGGGGGGCAGGGTGACATGCGTCACCTGCATGTCCTGCAGCGTCTGCAGCAGGGCCCGGCCCGGCATCAGCGCATGCTGCGGCGCCAGGCAGAGTGCGGCGCCGCAGGCCAGCGCCGTGCCGATCTCGGACACGCTGGCGTCGAAGCTGGGCGACGCGAACTGCAGCACCCGGCTGTCGGCATCGATGCCGAAGCGCGCGATCTGTGCCGTCACCAGGTTGCTCAGGCCGCGGTGCTCGTTCATCACGCCCTTGGGCAGGCCGGTAGAGCCCGAGGTGTAGATCACATAGGCCAGGTTGCCGGGGCCGGCGCTGCGGGCATCGCGCGGCAGCGTCTGAGCGGGCAGCGACAGCCAGCGGTGCTGGTCGCTCTCCAGGTCCGTCCAGGCGTCGCGCGCCAGGCCGGCACGGCCCAGCGCGGCACCGGCCAGCGGGCCGCAGGCCAGCACCACCCGCGGCGCGCTGTCGCGCAGCATGTGCGCCAGGCGTTCGTCGGGGTAGGCCGGGTCCAGCGGCACATAGGCGCCGCCGGCCTTCATCACCGCCAGCACGGCCTGCACCAGCGGCAGGCCGCGCACGGCGCAGATGGCCACGCGCTCGTCCGGGCCTACGCCTTGCTGGCGCAGGTAGTGCGCCAGCCGGTTGGCCTGGGCGTCCAGCTCGCCATAGCGGCAGGTCTCGGCGCCTTGCAGCACCGCCACGCGCTCTGGCTGCGCCAGGGCCTGGGCCTCGAACATCTCGTACAGCAGCGGTGCCTCGGCAGGCGCTGGCACGGCTGGGTTCCAGTCGTGCAGCAGTTGCTGCCGCTCGGCCGGCCCCAGGATGCCCAGGCCCGACAGCGGCGCACGCGGCGCGTGCTGCAGCGCCTGCGCCACGGCCTGCAGGGCCGCGGCCATGTAGCCGCACAGGCGCGCAGCCGCGATCGGCGGCACGGCCTGCACGGTCAGCATCAGCGCCACGCCCAGGTCGTCCACCGACAGGCCCACCGGGTAGTTGCTGCGCTCCGAGGCCGAAAGCTCCTGCACCCCGGCCGGCTGGGCCGGCGCGTCGGCCGCGGCGGCGTCAGCGGCCTGGGCATCGCCAGCCGGCAGGACCTGGCCCGAGTGCCGGAAGTTGAGCAGCGAGGTGAACAGCGGCATGTGCGCATCCACGCCGCTGCAGCGCTGCGCACGCGCCAGCGAGGCATGCTCGTGGTGCATCAGCCGCGCCAGCAGCGCGTGGGTCTGGCGCACGCTGTCTTCCACGCTGGCCTGGCCCACCTGCAGGCGCAGCGGCAGGGTGTTGATGAACATGCCCAGCATGCGGTCAGCCGGCACACCGGCCTGCATGCGGCCGAACAGCACGGTGCCGAAGACCACGTCTTCACGCCCGGTGGTGCGGGCCAGCACCAGCGCCCAGGCCAGGTGCGCCAGGCTGGCCATGCTGACGCCCAGCATGCGCGCCTGGTGGCGCAGCTGCCGCGACAGCATGTCGTCGAGCACCAACCGGGATTCGTCGATGCCGCCATCGCTGTGCAGGCTCAGCACGCCAAAGGGTGCGGTGGGCTCACGCACGTCGCCCAGCATCTGGCGGAAGAAGGCCTCATGCTCCTCGGCGCTGACGCCCAGCCGGGCCTGCGCCAC
This sequence comes from uncultured Aquabacterium sp., assembly GCA_937864045.1. Classification (GTDB taxonomy): domain Bacteria; phylum Pseudomonadota; class Gammaproteobacteria; order Burkholderiales; family Burkholderiaceae_C; genus Pseudaquabacterium. Next base: position 12,765 of record CALMIF010000156.1, read on the forward strand.
GAAGTGGCGGAACGGCACCGGCTCGGCCAGCTCGGCCAGGCGCCCTTCCTCGATCGCGTCGGCCTCGATCAGCAGCAGGTCCATGGTGGTGTGGTCCAGCACCAGGTGATGGGCCAGCACGTGCAGCAGGTGGCGTCCGTTGGCGGCGTCCTCCACCACATGGCAGCGCAGCAGCGGCGCCTGGTCCACCTCGATGCGTGCGCTGCGCTCGTCGAACATCGCCTCCAGCTGCTGTGCCACATCGCCCTGCCCGGCATCCAGGCTCAGCCACTGCACGGGCAGCGTGGCGCGGCGGTGCACCACCTGCACCGGCTCGGGCAGGCCGTCCCAGACCACGGCGGTGCGCAGGATGTCGTGGCGGTCGATCACCTGTTGCAAGGCGGCCAGCAGCGACTGCAGTCCATCCCGGGTCGGGAAGCTGTAGAGGCTGCGCAGCAGATAGGTGTCGCCCTCCTGCGCCATCAGGTGATGGAACAGGATGCCTTCCTGCAGCGGGGCCA
>CALMIF010000157.1 GCA_937864045.1 uncultured Aquabacterium sp.
CGCGGATCTCGCGCCGGCCGGCGTTGATCATCGGCTCGATGGTGAAGATCATGCCCGGCACCAATTCCTCCAATGTGCCAGGGCGGCCGTAGTGCAGCACTTGCGGTTCTTCATGGAACTTGGCGCCGATGCCATGGCCGCAGAACTCGCGCACGATGGAAAAGCCGTTGTGCTCGGCGAACACCTGGATCGCGTGGCCGATGTCGCCCAGGCGGGCGCCGGGCTTGACCTTGGCGATGCCCTTCCACATCGCGTCGTAGGTCAGCGCACACAGGCGCCTGGCGGCGATGCTGCCCTCGCCGACGACGAACATGCGGCTGGTGTCGCCGTGCCAGCCGTCCTTGATCACGGTGACGTCGATGTTGACGATGTCGCCGTTCTTCAGCGGCTTGTCGTTCGGGATGCCGTGGCAGACCTGATGGTTCACCGAGGTGCAGATCGACTTCGGGTAGGGGATGTAGCCCGGCGGCGCGTAGTTCAGCGGCGCCGGGATGCCGCCCTGGACCTGGACGATGTGGTCATGCGCCAGCTTGTCGAGCGCCTCGGTGGTGACACCGGGCACCACATGCGGCGTCAGCATGTCCAGCACTTCGGACGCGAGGCGGCAGGCGGTGCGCATGCCGGCGATCTCGGCGGGGGCGGTCTTGAGGGTGATGGCCATCCGGCAATTATCCCACCGCCACCTAGAATGCCGGGTTTCCACGGGCACGGGCCCGCCGGCCGCCGGGTCTCGGCGCTGTGCGCTGCCTGACCGGCCGGCGGCACCTGCCGGGCGGCTGCCCGCCCAACCACCGCCCGCCATGCCGCAAGCCTCCCTGCACACCGCCCAGCCCCTGTGTTTCGAGGGCGGCAACGCCTTGTCCGCCTTCCGTGCCCAGGCCCTGCTGCCGCGCCTGCAGGCGGTGGCCGATCGCATCTCCGGCGTCAGCGCCCGCCATGTGCACTGGGTGCTGCCCGAGGCGGGCCAGGCGCTGGACATGGACAAGCTGGCCGGCCTGCTGCGCTATGGCGATGCGGCTGCCGCGGGTGGCGACGGCATGCTGGTGCTGGTGATGCCGCGCCTGGGCACGCTGTCGCCCTGGGCCAGCAAGGCCACCGACATCGCCCGCAACTGCGGCCTGGTGCTGCACCGGGTGGAGCGTGTCACCGAGTACCGCCTGCAGCTGAAGAAGCCGCTGCTGGGCAGTGCCAAGCCGCTGACCACCGACGAGTTGGCGGCTTGCGCCGACCTGCTGCACGACCGCATGACCGAGAGCGTGGCCTTCGAGCGCGAGGCGGCCCGCCATCTGTTCGATGCCCGTGCCGCCGAGCCACTGGCCCATGTCGACGTGCTGGGTGCGGGGCGCGGGGCGTTGGTCGCCGCCAACACCGAGTTCGGCCTGGCGCTCAGCGCCGACGAGATCGACTACCTGGTCGATGCCTTCACGAAGCTGGGCCGCAACCCCAGCGACGTCGAGCTGATGATGTTCGCCCAGGCCAACAGCGAGCACTGCCGGCACAAGATCTTCAACGCCGACTTCACCATCGACGGTGTGCGCCAGCCGCTGAGCATGTTCGGCATGATCCGCAACACCGAGAAGCTGTCGGGCCAGCACAGCGTGGTGGCCTACAGCGACAACGCGGCGGTGATGGAGGGCGGCCCGGTGCAGCGCTGGCTGCCGCAGGGCTACACCAACGCGCCGGTCTACGCCGCACGCGATGAGGTGGCCCATGTGCTGATGAAGGTGGAGACGCACAACCACCCCACCGCGATCAGCCCGTTTCCCGGCGCGGCTACTGGCGCCGGCGGCGAGATCCGGGACGAGGGCGCGACCGGTCGCGGCGCCAAGCCCAAGGCGGGGCTGACCGGCTTCTCGGTCGGCCACCTGCACCTGCCCGGCCAGCCGGAAGCCTGGGAGGCCAACCCCATCGGCAAGCCCGAGCACATCGCCAGCGCGCTGCAGATCATGGTCGACGGCCCGCTGGGCGGCTCGGCCTTCAACAACGAGTTCGGCCGGCCCAACCTGGGCGGCTATTTCCGCGTCTT
>CALMIF010000158.1 GCA_937864045.1 uncultured Aquabacterium sp.
CTGGCCCGGCTACGGCGACAACATGCGCGTGCTGAAGTGGATGCTCGAGCGCGTGGACGGCACGGCCGGCGGCACCGAGAACATCTTCGGCGTGAGCCCCCGCTTCGACGACCTGAGCTGGGACGGCCTGGACTTCACCCAGGCCCAGTACGACAGCGTGATCTCGATCGACAAGGCCGCCTGGCAGACCGAGCTGGGCTTGCACGGCGAGCTGTTCCAGCAGCTGTCGGCGCGGCTGCCGTCGCAGCTGCTGGCGATCAAGGCGGACCTCGAACGCAAGCTCAGCGCCTGACACCGCCGCGACCGGGCGATGCCCGTCCGCCGCCTAAACTGGAGCCGCTCATGCGGCTCCAACTTTTTTCAGATCTCCATCTCGAGTCGGAAGACTTCGCCCCGCAGCCCGCGCCCGGCGCCGAACTGCTGATCCTGGCCGGCGACATCGACAGCGGCTGGGACGCGCTGGCGCGTTTCGCGGACTGGCCCGTGCCGGTGCTGATGGTCGCCGGCAACCACGAGTTCGACGGCCGCGACCTGCGGCTGAGCTGGCCCGACCTGCGCGCCCACGCGGCGCAGCACGGCATCCGCCTGCTGGAGCGCGAAAGCCTGGTGGTCACCAGCGCCGCCGGCCTGCGCGTGCGCTTCGTGGGCACGGTGCGCTGGTCCGATTTCGACCTGTTCGGCGACCAGGGCCGCGAGCGGGCGATGCGCGCCACCAACTACTTCCTGAAGCTGATGGACGCCCGCATCGACGGTGCCGAGCTGACCGCCGAGGGGCTGCGCAACGAATCCCTGGCCTGCCGCGCCTGGCTGGCCGACGAACTGCAACAACCCAACCCGGGTGCGGCGCCTGGCGGCTGGGACACGACGGTGGTCGTCACCCACTTCGCGCCGAGCCTGCTGAGCGCCGACCCGCGCTTCGGCCGCCAGCCCGGCACGGCCAGCTTCTGCAATGCCGACGACGACCTGCTCCCGCTGGCCGACCTGTGGCTGCATGGCCACCTGCACTGCCGCCACGACTACAGCGTGCCGCGCCCGGGCCGTGCGCCGACCCGCGTGGTCAGCCAGGCGATGGGCCTGATCCGCAAGGGCGAGGCCGAGGGGTTCGAGCCGCTGAAACTGATCACGGTGCCCGGCCGCGCTGGACGCACTTGACCGCAAGCAAGGCCGCGCCCGGGCGTGGTGCGACACTGGGTCTCCATCACCGACAGGAGACCCGCCCATGAAGATCCTCGTGCCCGTCGACGGCAGCCCGTTCACCAAGCGCATGCTGGCCTACCTGGCCGCGCACGACGAATGGCTGGGCGAGGCGCACCAGTACACCCTGCTGCATGTGACACCTGCCGTGCCGCCGCGCGCCGCCGCCGTGCTGGACAAGGCCGTGCTGCAGGCGCACTACGCGGAAGAAAGCGAGAAGGTCTTCAAGCCCATCCGCAGCTTCTTCGGCAAGCAGAAGCTCAAGGCCGACTTCGTCGCCAAAGTGGGCCCGGCGGCCGACACCATCGCCACCGCCGCCACCAAGGGCAAGTTCGACCTGCTGATGATGGGCTCGCACGGCCACGGCCTGCTGGGCAGCCTGGTGCTGGGCTCGGTCACCACGCGGGTGATGGCGCAGTGCGAGGTGCCGGTCCTGGTCATCCGCTGACCGGGGAGCCCGGCCGGCCGTTCAGGCCGCGGCGCTGCGCCCGGCCAATCCCTCGAAGCAGGTCAGCATCACCCAGTCGATGATCTGGCTGTCGCTGTGGCCGCCGCCGGCCTTCAGGAAGCCGACCACCGGGTCGCAGGCGCGGGCGAACAGCGTGTAGAGAACGGCCTCGGGCGGCAGCGTTCGGTTGATGCTGCCGTCGGCCTGGGCCTGCACGATCCAGGCGCCGAGTTCGTCGCTCAGCTGCATCAGGCCGTCCATGTAGGCCTTGTCGGCGATCAGCGCGTTGCGCAGCGCCGAGTTCTCGGCCGGCAACGTGGGCATGCGGCCGGCCAGCTGGGTTTCCAGCGTCCAGCGGGTGATGGCCTTGAGCTTGTCGATCGCGCTGGCGCCGGGACGGGCCTGCTCGGCGGCCACCTGCTGCAGCGCCAGGTCCATCAGCTGCACCATGGCCGCCGCGGCCAGCGCCTCCTTCGAGGCGAAGTGCTTGTACAGGCTGGCCTTGGCGATGCCGACCTCGGCCGCCACCTCGTCGACAGTCATCTGCTCGTAGCCCTTTTCGGCGAGCAGGCGCTTGACCGCGCTGACGATGGCTTCCTCGCGGGCGAGGTGGACTTTCTGGCGGAAGCTGAGGCGGGTCACGCTGCCATTCTAGGCGGCGCGTGCAGAACGTGACTGATCAGGTCAGATGGCGACCTGGCCGTGCCGGCCGGGGATCAGCGTGGCGCGCCGCCCTGCAGCCAGCGCGGCAGCCAGGAGCGCCGGGCTGGGGTGCTGCCCGAGGGCAGGCCACCGTGGTCACGCTCGTCCAGCCACTGCTCCATGCCGAAGGCCGTGCCCAGGTCGGCCGGCTCGGGCTGGCGCTGGGTGCGCGGGCGGCGGCGGGTCAGGCGGGCAATCAGGCTGGGCGTGGCGGAGGCTGGCATGGCGCTTCTCTGGACGGGGCCGCTGGACAACGGTGTGCAGCCAGCAGTGACGATTGGAAACCTTGTCCCCGCGCGCTGTGCGGGCAATATTCACACCGCGCCCGGCTTCGCGCATCCCACGCTTGAAGGGCGCCGGCACGCCGTGGTCAGCGCACCCGCGGCAATGTGCGCATTCGTAGATCAGTTTTTCTGATTAAAACCAACTTTCATGAATGGTGCTTCAGTTTGGATGCCGCCCTGCCGAGAATCGCCAGCAAGGCACTGCAGCCCAAGGAGATCTCCATGCACGTCATCGTCCTCGGCGCCGGCATCATCGGCGTGTCCACCGCCTGGCATCTGCTGAACGAGGGCCACCAGGTCACCGTCGTCGACCGCCAGCCCGATGCTGCGCTGGAGACCAGCTTCGCCAACGGCGCGCAGATCTCGGTGAGCTTCTGCGAGCCCTGGGCGAATGCCGGCGCGCCGCTGAAGGTGGCGAAGTGGCTGCTGCGCGACGATTCGCCGCTGCTGTTCCGCCCGCGGCTGGACGTGCACCAGTGGCGCTGGGGCCTGTCCTTCCTGACGCAGTGCACCGATGCCGCGTTCGCCCGCAACGTGCGCCAGCTGGTGGCGCTGGGCCGCTACAGCCACGAGTCGCTGAAGTCGGTGGTCGCGGCCACCGGCATCCGGTACGACCGGCTGGAGCGCGGCATCCTGCACTTCTTCTCGTCGCAAGCCGACTTCGAGGCCGGCGCCCAGGCCGCCGAGCTGATGCGCCAGGTCGGTGTCGACCGCCGCGTGCTGGACCGCGACGCGGTGCTGAAGGTGGAACCGGCGCTGGCCGCCTTCGGACCCAACATCCACGGCGGCACCTTCACGCCGAGCGACGAGTCGGGCGACGCGATGGTGTTCACCCAGCAGCTGGCCGCCCGCTGCCGTGCGCGCGGCGCCACCTTCCTGCACGACACCGCCATCCAGCGCATCGACATGGCCGGTGGCCAGATCAGCGGCGTGCGGGTGCGCCACCTGCACGACGGCAGCCCGGCGCGCACGCTGGTGGCCGACCAGTACGTGGCGGCTGCGGGCTCGTACACCGCGCCGCTGCTGCGGCAGCTGGGCATCTGGCTGAACATCTACCCGGCCAAGGGTTACTCGGCGACGCTGAACCTGAAGCGCCCGCAGGACGCCAGCGTGGTCAGCCTGCTCGACGACACGCGCAAGATCGCGATCAGCCGGCTGGGCGACCGCATCCGCATCGCCGGCACGGCCGAGATGGCGGGCTACGACACGTCGCTGGATGGCGCGGTGGCACGCAAGCGCTGCGCGGCCCTGGTGCAACGCTACGAGGAACTCTTCCCGGGCGTGGCCGACACCACCGAGCCGCAGTTCTGGGCCGGCCTGCGGCCCAGCACGCCGGACAACATCCCCTACATCGGCCGCAGCCGCGTGGCCAACCTGTGGCTGAACGCCGGCCACGGCACGCTGGGCTGGACGCATGGCGCCGGCTCGGGCCAGGCCCTGGCCGAACTGATGAGCGGCAAGCGCCCGGCGCTGAACTTCGGCTTCTGCGGCGACGCGCTGCCGGCCAGCCGGCCGTTCGTTCCCGTCAAGCATCGCCGCGCCGCCGGGACCTGACCAAGCGATCGCCGCGGAACCG
>CALMIF010000159.1 GCA_937864045.1 uncultured Aquabacterium sp.
GCATGGGCGCCAAGATCGAGAAGGCCATCCGCGAAAGCGACCTGGGCCTGAACCCGGCCAGCCAGGGCGACCTGATCCGCGTGCCGATGCCGCCGCTGACCGAGGAGCGCCGCCGCGACCTGACCAAGGTGGTGCGCCATGCCGGCGAGGACGCCAAGGTGGCCGTGCGCAACCTGCGCCGCGAGGCCAACGAACACCTGAAGAAGCTGCTCAAGGACAAGGCCGTGGCCGAGGACGACGAGCGCCGCGCCCAGGACGACGTGCAGAAGCTGACCGACCGCGTGGTGGCGGAGGTGGACAAACTGGTCCACGCCAAGGAAGCGGAGATCATGGCGGTCTGACCTCCTCCGCCATGAAAAGAGACCTGTCGGTGCCACGCCACGTGGCCATCGTGATGGACGGCAACGGCCGCTGGGCCAAGAAGCGCTATCTGCCGCGCTTCTTCGGCCACAAGGCCGGTGTCGATGCGCTGGTCAAGGTGATCAACGCCTGCGCCGACCGCGGTGTCGAGTACCTCACCGTCTTCGCCTTCTCGTCGGAGAACTGGAAGCGGCCCGAGGACGAAGTCTCCGGCCTGATGGGCCTGGTGCTGGTGGCCGTCACCAAGTACCTGGGCAAGCTGGCGCGCGACGGCGTGAAGATCGTGATCGTCGGCGACCGCAATGCGGTGTCCGACCGCCTGCGCGCGGCCTGGACCGAGGCCGAGGAAGCCACCGCCCACAACACCCGCATCACGCTGAGCGTGGCGTTCAACTACGGCGGGCGCTGGGACGTGGTGCAGGCCTGCCGCCATGCGATCGCCGATGGGCTGCAGCCCGAGCAGATCACGGAGGCCTCGCTGTCGGGCTACATGGCGATGCGCCACGCACCTGACCCGGACCTGTTCATCCGCACCGGCGGCGAGGTGCGCATCAGCAACTTCCTGCTGTGGCAGGTGGCGTACTCCGAACTGGTGTTCACCGACTGCCTGTGGCCCGATTTCGACGTGCACGCGCTGGACGCCGCGCTGGCGTCGTACGCCGCACGCGAGCGCCGCTTCGGCGCCGTGTCCCCCGTCTCCGACGAACTTCCCGCCGGCTAGCCAGACATGACGCCCCCATGTCGCTTCGCGCCTGCCCCCTGGGTCCCGAAGGGCCCACTTCGTGGTCCGTGGGGCCCTCGGTGGCTTCGGACGGCCGGGCGCCACTGAGATGCTCCGCCAGCGAGTGATCACCGCCCTGGTGCTGCTGGCGTTGCTGCTGCCGGCCCTGTTCGCATCCAGCCCGCTGCCGTTCGCGCTGTTCAGCGGCGTGATGATCGGCGCCGCCGGCTGGGAATGGGCGCGGCTGAACGGCGTCACGGCGCCGTTGCCGGCGATGGCCAGCGGCGCCCTGCTGGCCGCCCTGTGTGCCGCCAGCCTGTGGCAACTGCCACCCGTGGGGCAGGCCGGTGGTCTGTGGGGCGGCGGCCTGGCGGCCTGGATCGTCGGCGGTGCCCTGGTGCTGCGGGCCGGCCCGGCCGGCTGGCCGCGCTGGCCGCAGGCGCTGCGCTGGGTGCTGGGCCTGGGGCTGCTGTGGCTGGCCTGGGCGGCGCTCGCGCAGGCGCGCACCATCGGCATCAACTTCCTGCTGTCGGTGCTGTGCGTGGTGTGGATGGCCGACATCGCCGCCTACTTCTGCGGCCGCGCCTTCGGTCGCAACAAGCTGGCGCCCACCATCAGCCCCGGCAAGAGCTGGGAAGGCGTGCAGGGCGGCGTGTGCGGCGTGGTGCTGCTGGCCGTGGCCTGGATCGCCGTCGAGGAGCAGTTCAACTTCGGCTCGGCCAGCGTCTTCCTGCTGCTGCAGCAGAAGCATGGCTGGGGCGGTTTGTTGCTGGCGTCTTTACTCCTGGCCGCGCTCAGCGTGGTGGGCGATCTGTTCGAATCGCTGGTCAAGCGCGCCGCCGGCGCCAAGGATTCCAGCAACCTGCTGCCCGGCCACGGCGGCGTGCTCGACCGGGTCGATGCGCTGCTGCCGGTGCTGCCGGCGGCACTGGCCCTGATCAGCTTCAACCCTTTCTGGTGACTTAGCGGTGACAGCCCTGCCGACGGTTCAACGCGTGTGCATCCTGGGCGCCACCGGTTCGGTGGGCGGCAGCACGCTCGACGTGATCGCGCTGCACCCCGGGCGCTACGAGGTGTTCGCGCTGACCGCCTTCCAGAAGGTCGAGGCACTGGCGGCGCTCTGCCTGCGCTGGACACCACGCTTTGCCGCCGTGGGCACGGCCGCGCAGGCCGATGCGCTGCGCGCCTTGCTGACCGCGGCCGGCGTGCGCACCGAGGTGTTGCATGGCCCGCAGGCCCTGTGCGACCTGGCGGCGCATCCCGAGGTCGACAGCGTGATGGCGGCCATCGTCGGTGCCGCCGGCCTGCCGGCCTGCCTGGCGGCGGCCCGTGCCGGCAAGCGGCTGATGCTGGCCAACAAGGAGGCGCTGGTCGTCGGCGGGCGCCTCTTCATGGATGCGGTGCACGCCGGCGGCGCACTGCTGCTGCCCATCGACAGCGAGCACTCGGCGATCTTCCAGTGCCTGCCGGAAGACCGCGGCAGCTGGGCGCAGCGCATCGACCACATCGTGCTCACCGCGTCGGGGGGGCCCTTCCGCAGCCGCGACGTGGCCACGCTGCACACGGTCACGCCCGACGAGGCCTGCGCCCACCCGAACTGGGTGATGGGCCGCAAGATCTCGGTCGACTCGGCGACGATGATGAACAAGGCGCTGGAGGTGATCGAGGCGCGCTGGCTGTTCGACCTGGCGCCGGCGCAGATCCGGGTCGTGCTGCACCCGCAGAGCATCATCCATTCGATGGTGGTGTGCCGCGACAACAGCGTGCTGGCCCAGCTGGGCACGCCCGACATGAAGGTGCCGATCAGCGTCGGTCTGGAATGGCCCGGCCGCGCCGCGTCAGGCGCCGATGCGCTGGACTTCCTGAGTTGCAAGCCGCTGACCTTCGAGCCGGCCGACCACGTGCGCTTCCCCGGGCTGCAGCTGGCCTATGACGCCCTGCAGGCGGCCGAGGGCAGCACCACGGTGCTGAACGCTGCCAACGAGGTGGCGGTGGCCGCCTTCCTGGCCGGCCAGGTGCGCTTCACCGACATCCACCGCATCAATGCCGCCACCGTCGCCGGGCTGCTGCCCACGGTGGCCGATGCGGCTTCGCTGGACGACCTGCTCGCGCTCGATGCGCGGGCGCGCCACCACGCCCACGCCCAGGCCCGGGAGCTGACCCGATGATCACCACCGTGCTCGCGTTCCTGCTCACCCTGGGCGTGCTGATCGTCGTGCACGAGTGGGGCCACTACCGTGTGGCCGTGGCCTGTGGCGTCAAGGTGCTGCGCTTCTCGGTGGGTTTCGGCCAGGTGCTGTGGCGCCGCCAAGCCACGCCCGACAGCACCGAGTTCGTGATCTCCGCGCTGCCGCTGGGCGGCTATGTCCGCATGCTCGACGAGCGCGAGGGTCCGGTGGCGCCGGCCGAGCGCCACATGGCGTTCAACCGCAAGCCGCTGGCGCAGCGTGCGGCCATCGTCGCCGCCGGGCCGGTCGCCAACCTGGTGCTGGCGATGCTGCTCTATGCCGCCGCGCACTGGATCGGCGTGGACGAGCCCAAGGCAGTGCTGGGCGCGCCGGTGGCCGGCAGCGTGGCCGAGCGTGCCGGTCTGCGGGCCGGCGACTGGGTGCAGGCCCGCCAGAACGCCGATGGCGATTGGGAGGATGTGCGCTCGCTGAATGACCTGCGCTGGCACCTGACCCGCCAGCTGATGGCCGGCCAGCCCCTGACGCTGCGGGTGAGCGACAGCGATGGCCGCGGCACGCGCCAGATGAGCCTGGCGCTGGACCAGCTGGCCGGCGAGGAGCTCGACGCCGACCTGGTGCGGCGCGTGGGCCTGGGTGGCGCCTACAGCGAGCCGGTGATGGGCGAGGTGCGCAGCGGCGGGCCCGCCGCCGCCGCCGGCCTGCGCCAGGGTGACCGCGTGCTGCGCGTCGACGGCGTGGCCGTCGCCGATGCCCAGGCCCTGCGCGAGCGCATCCGCCAGGCGGTGCGCGAGGGCCAGGCGCAGCCGATGCAATGGCTGGTCGAGCGCCAGGGCCAGGCGATGACGCTGACCGTCACGCCGCGCGTGGCGCGCGATGGCGAGCGCAGCCTGGGCCGGGTCGACGCCTTCATCGGCGCGCCGGCGGCCATGGTCACCGTGCGCCTGGGCCCGCTGGAGGGGTTGGAGCAGGGCATCCGCCGCACCTGGGAGGTGTCGACGCTGACCCTGCGCATGCTCGGCCGCATGCTCACCGGCGAGGCGTCGCTGAAGAACCTGAGCGGGCCGCTGACCATCGCCGACGTGGCCGGCCAGTCGGTGCAGCGCGGGCTGGCCGACTACCTGGGCTTCCTGGCCCTGGTCAGCGTCAGCCTGGGCGTTCTCAACCTGCTGCCCCTGCCCATGCTCGATGGGGGTCACCTCATGTATTACATTTTCGAGGCCCTGACCGGGCGCCCCGTGTCCGAACCCTGGCTGGCGCGCCTGCAGCGCGGCGGTGTCGCCGTGCTGCTGATGATGATGTCGGTGGCCCTCTTCAATGACGTGGCCCGACTGCTGGGCCAGCCCTGACCCGTCCTGACTGATTCCCCCGATGCTTCCCCTGCCTCCCCATCGCCTGTTCCGCCCTGCCCTGGCCGTGGTGGCCGTCGCCGCCACGCTGGCATCGCCGGTGGCCCGGGCGATCGAGCCTTTCGTGCTGGAAGACATCCGCGTCGAGGGCCTGCAGCGCACCGATCCCGGCACGGTCTTCGCGGCCCTGCCGTTCCGTGTCGGCGATGGCTACAGCGACGACAAGGCCGCCGCGGCCCTGCGTGCGCTGTTCGCCACCGGCCTGTTCAGCAACGTGCGCATCGAGGTCGAGGGCCGCGTCGCGGTCTTCATCGTCGAGGAGCGGCCGGTCATCGAGACGGTCACCTTCGTCGGCCTCAAGGAGTTCGACAAGGACGTGCTGGTCAAGTCGCTGAAGGACGCGGGCATCGGCGAAGGCCTGCCCTTCGACCGCGCCCTGATCGACCGTGCCGAGCAGGAGATCAAGCGCCAGTACCTGTCGCGCAGCCTCTACGGCGCCGAGGTGGTCACCACCGTCACGCCCACCGAGCGCAACCGCGTCAACGTCAGCTTCACGATGACCGAGGGTGACGCGGCGAAGATCAAGGAGATCCGCATCGTCGGCGCCAAGGTCTTCAAGGAAAGCGAGCTGCTCGGCCTGCTGGACCTGACCACCAGTGGCTGGCTGACCTGGTACACCAAGAACGACCGCTATTCGCGCGCCAAGCTCAACGCCGACCTGGACACCCTGCGCGCGCACTACCAGAACCGCGGCTACCTCGAGTTCAACATCGACAACGCCCAGGTCACGATCTCGCCGGACAAGCAGGACATCAGCCTGACGATCAGCGTCAGCGAGGGCCAGCCCTACACCGTGACCGGCGTGCGCCTGGAAGGCGAGTACCTGGGCCGGGAAGAGGAATTCCGCCAGCTGGTCGGCATCCGTGCGGGTGATCCGTACCGGGCCGCGACGGTGACCGCCACCACCAAGGCCTTCACCGACCGCTTCGGCACCTTCGGCTATGCCTTCGCCCGCGTCGAGCCGCGCACCGAGATCGACCGCGCCAACGGCCGTGTCGCGGTGGTGCTGGTGGCGGATCCGCAGCGCCGCGTCTACGTGCGCCGCATCGACGTCTCGGGCAACACGCGCACCCGCGACGAAGTCGTGCGCCGCGAGTTCCGCCAGCTGGAGTCGTCGTGGTACGACGGCGAGCGCATCAAGCTCTCGAAGGCGCGGGTCGACCGCCTGGGCTACTTCAAGGACGTCGAGGTCAACGAGAACGAGGTGCCGGGCACGCCCGACCAGGTCGACCTCACCGTCAACGTGACCGAGCGGCCCACCGGCAACCTGCAGCTGGGCGTCAGCTTCTCCAGCGCCGACCGGTTGGCGCTGAGCGCGTCGGTCAAGCAGGAGAACGTCTTCGGCTCGGGCAACTACCTGGGGCTGGAGGTCAACACCAGCCGCACCGGCCGCAGCCTGGTGTTCTCCACGGTCGACCCATACTTCACCGTCGACGGCATCTCGCGCGGCATCGACCTGTACTACCGCACCTCGCGGCCGTTCAACAGCCTGGGCGACCAGTACCAGATCGCCAACCCGGGCGGCGCCATCCGCTTCGGCGTGCCGTTCACCGAGTTCGACACGGTGTTCTTCGGCATCGGCATCGAGCAGACCAACATCGGCGCCACCACCGGCATCCCGGCGCAGTACTTCAACTACCGCGACCTCTATGGCGCGAAGTCGACCGCGCTGCCGCTGACCCTGGGCTGGTCGCGTGACCAGCGCGACAGCGCGATCTCGCCCACCGCCGGCAAGTACCAGCGTGTCAACGTCGAGTGGAGCGTGGCCGGCGACGTGCGCTACGTGCGCACCAACGCCCAGTACCAGCAGTTCTTCCCGCTGTGGCAGAAGCTGACCCTGGGCATCAACGGCGAGATCGGCTGGGGCGTGGGCCAGGGCAGCCGCCCCTATCCCGTGTTCAAGAACTTCTACGGTGGCGGCCTGGGCTCGGTGCGGGTGTTCGAGCAGAACTCGCTGGGCGTGATCGACCCCACCGGCGCCTACATCGGTGGCGCCAAGAAGATCAACCTGAACGCCGAGCTGTACTTCCCGGTGCCCGGCACCGGCAACGACAAGTCGCTGCGCATCTTCGCCTTCGCCGATGCCGGCAACGTGTGGCGCGAGGGCGAGAAGATCACCGGCGACAGCCTGCGTGCCTCGGCCGGCCTGGGCCTGTCGTGGATCTCGCCGGTGGGCCCGCTGAAGCTGAGCTGGGGCTCGCCGTTGAAGAAGCAGCCCACGGATAGAATCCAACGTTTCCAATTCCAGATCGGGACTGCGTTCTGATGACCATGCTGCACTCCAAGTCCCTGCTGAAATCGACACTCGCCGCCGGCCTGCTGGGTGTGTCGGCCTTGCTGGCCTGCGGCGCGGCCGTGGCCCAGGATCTGAAGATCGGCTACGTCAACAGCGAGCGCGTGTTGCGCGAGGCCACCCCCGCCAAGGCCGCCCTGGCCCGCATGGAAGCCGACTTCAGCAAGCGCGACAAGGACCTGAACGACCAGGCCAGTCGCCTGAAGGCCGCGGCCGACAAGCTGGAGAAGGACGCCCCCACGCTGCCCGAGAGCGAGCGCAACCGCCGCCAGCGCGAACTGGTCGAGCAGGACCGCGACCTGCAGCGCAAGCGCCGCGAGTTCCAGGAAGACCTGAACCAGCGCCGCAACGAAGAGACCGCCGGCATCGTCGAGCGCGCCAACAAGGTCATCAAGCAGATCTTCGAGGGCGAGAAGTACGACCTGATCCTGCAGGACGTGGTCTTCGCCGGGCCCCGGGTCGACATCACCGAGAAAGTGATCAAGGCCCTGAACGCCACCGGCGGCAAGTAAAGCCGCACCGCCGTGCCCACCCCCGTGCGGCTGGCCGATGTGGTGGCCGCCCTGGGCGGTGAACTGCACGGCAACCCCGACCAGCCCATCAGCCGGCTGGCCCCGCTGGAATCGGCCGACGCCGAATCCCTGAGCTTCCTGGCCAACCCGCGCTACGCGGCAAAGCTGGCCGAGACCGCGGCGGCCTGCGTCATCGTCGCGCCGGCGCAGCAGGACGCGGCCGTCGCCCGCGGCGCGGCCATCGTCACGCCCGACCCCTACCTGTACTTCGCCCGGCTCACCCAATGGTGGGCCGCGAGGCGGCGGCGTGTGCCGACCGTGGGTGTGCACCCCAATGCCGTGGTGGAGCCTGGCGCGGTGATCGATGCCAGTGCCTCGATCGGCGCAATGGCCTACATCGGCGCTGGTGCGCGCATCGGTGCCGGCGTGGTGATCGGCACCCACGGCCACATCGGGGCCGACGCGGTGGTGGGCCAGGGCACCCGGCTCGCCGCCCATGTCACGCTGGGCGAAGCCTGCGTCATCGGCGCGCGGGGCATCGTGCACAGCGGCGTGGTGATTGGCGCCGACGGCTTCGGCTTCGCGCCGCACCAGGGCGCGTGGGTCAAGATCGAGCAACTGGGCGCGGTGCGCATCGGCGACGACGTCGAGATCGGCGCCAACACTTGCATCGACCGCGGTGCGCTGGACGACACGGTGCTCGACGACGGCGTCAAGCTCGACAACCTGATCCAGGTCGGCCACAACGTGCGCATCGGCGCGCACAGCGCGATGGCCGGCTGTGTTGGTATCGCCGGCAGCGCGAAGATCGGCCGGCACTGCACCGCCGGCGGCGGCGCCATCATCCTGGGCCACCTGGAGCTGGTGGACCATGTGCACATCACCGCTGCCACCGTCGTCACCCGATCCATCCTCAAGCCGGGCCAGTACAGCGGCCTGTTCCCCTTCGACGAGAATGCCTCGTGGGAGAAGAACGCCGCCACGCTGCGCCAGCTGCACACCCTGCGCGACCGCATCCGGGCCCTCGAGAAGAAGCCATCATGACCGCCCCTGTCCTGGACATCCACCGCATCCTCAAGCTTCTCCCGCACCGCTATCCGATCCTGCTGGTCGACCGCGTGCTGGAGATCGAGAAGAACCAGCGCATCAAGGCGTTGAAGAACGTCAGCATCAACGAGCCCTTCTTCACCGGCCACTTTCCGCACCGCCCGGTGATGCCCGGCGTGCTGATGCTCGAAGCGCTGGCCCAGACCGCGGCGCTGCTGTCGTTCGAGTCGATGGGCCAGGAGCCCGACGCCGACACGGTGGTGTACTTCGTCGGCATCGACGGTGCGCGCTTCAAGCGCGTGGTCGAGCCGGGCGACCAGCTGATCCTGGAAGCCGCCATCGACCGCGCCCGCGCCGGCATCTACAAGTACAAGACCCGCGCCAGCGTCGATGGCGAGACGGCCGTCGAGGCCGAGCTGATGTGCACCATGCGCAAGGTGGGCTGAAATGACAGGCCGTCAGAAGCGTGGCGGGCCGAGCGCCGGGCTGCTCCCAAGCAGACCCGCCATTCCCTTGGGGGATCGGCTGGCGTACCCGCCAGCCGAGGGGCAGACATGATCCATCCGACCGCGGTCGTCGATCCGCAGGCCGAACTGGCCGCCGACGTGGCCGTCGGCCCCTATGCGGTGATCGGCCCGCATGTCCGCATCGGCGAGGGCAGCAGCATCGGCGCGCATGCCGTGATCGAGGGCCACACCGTCATCGGCCGCGACAACCGCATCTTCCAGTTCGCCAGCATCGGTGCCGCGCCGCAGGACATGAAGTACCGTGGCGAGCCCACGCGCCTGGTGATCGGCGACCGCAACACCTTCCGCGAGTTCGTCACCGTCAACACCGGCACGGCGCAGGACGAAGGCGTCACCCGCGTCGGCGACGACAACTGGGTGATGGCCTATGTGCACATCGCCCACGACGTGCGGCTGGGCAGCCGCTGCGTGCTGGCCAACAATGCCACGCTGGCCGGCCATGTGCACGTGGGCGACTGGGCGACGATCGGCGGGCTGTCGGGCGTGCACCAGTTCGTCAAGATCGGCGCGCACGCGATGATCGGCTTCCAGGCCCATGTGGCGCAGGACGTGCCGCCCTTCATCACCGCCGATGGCCACCCGCTGGCCGCCCGTGCGGTGAACCTGACCGGCCTGAAGCGCCGCGACTTCAGCGCCGAGCGCCAGGCTGCGATCCGCCAGATGCACAAGCTGCTGTACCGCAGCGGCCTGCCGCTGGCCGAGGCCACGGCGCAGATCGCCGCGCTGGCCCATGGTGCGGCGGACGGCGTGGCCGGCGATGTCCAGACGATGCTGGACTTCCTGGCCGGCGCCACGCGGGGCATCGTCCGCTGACTGCTTCGATGGACGCCCAGCCATTGCGGCTCGGCCTGGTGGCCGGCGAAGCCTCGGGCGACCTGCTGGGCAGCCTGCTGCTGGCCGGATTGCGCCAGCGCTGGCCCGGACTGCAGGCCAGCGGCATCGGCGGCCCCAAGATGGCGGCGCAAGGCTTCGACAGCGGCTGGCCGATGGAGCGGCTCAGCGTCTTCGGCTATGTCGATGCGCTCAAGCGCCTGCCCGAACTGCTGCGCATCCGGCGCCAACTCGGCGACCGGCTGCTGGACCAGCGGCCGGCGGCGGTCATTGGCATCGACGCACCCGACTTCAACTTCGGCCTGGAGACGCGCCTGCGCGCCGGTGGCCTCAAGACCATCCACTTCGTCTGCCCGTCGATCTGGGCCTGGCGTGGCGAGCGGGTGAAGAAGCTCCAGGCCGCAGCCGACCATGTGCTGTGCCTGTTCCCGTTCGAGCCGGCGCTGCTGCAGCAGCACGGCGTGGCGGCGACGTTTGTCGGCCACCCGCTGGCCGATGCGATTCCGCTCGACCCGCCGCGTGACGGCGCGCGGTCAGCGCTGGGGCTGGCCGATGGTGACACCGTGGTCGCCTTGCTGCCCGGCAGCCGGCGCAGCGAGATCAGCCACATCGCGCCGCGCCTGGCGGCGGCAGCCGTGCTGATGCGACGCCAGCGGCCCGGGCTGCGCTTCATCCTGCCGGTGGCGCCGGGCCTGCGCGGACTGGTCGAGACCATCGTCGCCCAACACGGCGGCGACGCGTCCATCACCCTGCTCGACGGCCAGAGCCATGCCTCACTCGCCGCTTGTGACGTCACCCTGGTGGCCAGCGGCACCGCGGCGCTGGAGGCGGCGCTGTTCAAGCGGCCCATGGTCATCACCTACCACCTGGCGGCGCTGAACTGGTGGCGCATGCGGCGCATGGCCTACCAGCCCCGGTTCGGCCTGCCGAACATCCTGAGTGGTGCCTTCGTCGTGCCCGAATTGATCCAGGACGCCGCCACGCCCGAGGCGCTGGCACGCGAAGGCCTGGCCTGGCTGGACGACGCGCCCCGCTGCGCGGCCGTGCAGGCGCGCTTCACCGACCTGCACCACCTGCTGAGGCAGGACACTGCCCGCAAGGCCAGCGATGCCATCGCGCAAGTCATCGGCGCCTGAGCAGCTGGGGCTGCGCTGGGACGCGCCGGGCCTGGTGGCCGGCGTGGACGAGGCCGGCCGTGGCCCGCTGGCCGGGCCGGTGGTGGCTGCGGCCGTCATCCTGGACGACCTGCAGCCCATCCGCGGCCTGGCCGACAGCAAGGTGCTCACGGCCCGCAAGCGCGAGGCGCTGTTCGACGAGATCCGCGCCAAGGCCCTGGCCTTCTGCATCGCCGAGGCCAGCGTGGAAGAGATCGACACGCTGAACATCCTGCAGGCCAGCCTGCTGGCGATGCAGCGCGCGGTGGCCGGCCTGCGCCTGCCGCCGCACAAGGTGCTGGTCGACGGCAACCGGCTGCCGGTGCTGAAGATCCCGGCCGAGGCCATCGTCAAGGGCGACAGCAAGGTGCCGGCGATCTCGGCCGCCTCCATCCTGGCCAAGGTGCACCGCGACCGCTTGTGCCTGGCGCTGCACGACGCCCACCCAGCCTACAACTTCGGTGTGCACAAGGGCTACCCCACCGCCGAGCACCTGGCCCTGCTGCGCGCGCACGGCGCCTGCCCGGCGCACCGCCGCAGCTATGCGCCGGTGCGGGCGGTGCTTGATGCCACGCAGCTTGTTCGCGGGCCGAGCGCCGGGCCGCTCCCAAGCCGGCCCGCCATCCCCTCGGGGGATCGGCCGGCGTACCCGCCGGACGAGGGGCACACTTGACCGAGCCGCTGCGCATCAGCTCGAAGGACAACCCGCTGCTGCAGCGCCTGCGCAAGCTGGCGCGCGACGGCGGTGGCTACCGCAAGGCGGGTGAACTGTGGCTGGAGGGCGAGCACCTGTGCAGCGCGCTGCTGCAGCGGGGCCGACGGCCGGCGCAGGCGGTGCTGGCCGAAGCCGCCTGGGCGCAACCCGCGCTGCGTGCGCTGGCGCAGGCAGCGCCGCGGGTCGTGGTGGTGCCGGATGCGCTGTTCGACGGCTTCAGCGCCTTGCCGTCACCGGCGGGCATCGGCTTCCTGCTGCCGTTGCCGGACCAGCCGGCCATCGCCCCGCAGGCCGCCACCGTGGTGCTCGACCGGCTGCAGGATGCCGGAAACGTCGGCAGCATCCTGCGCAGCGCGGCGGCTTTCGGCATGGCCCAGGTGCTGGCGCTGCAGGGCACGGCGGCGCTTTGGTCGCCCAAGGTGCTGCGCGCCGGCATGGGCGCGCACTTCGGGCTGCGGTTGGTCGAGGGCCTGCAGCCAGCCGACCTGGACGCGCTGGCCGTGCCCCTGGTCGGCACCAGCCTGCAGGCCGATGCGCTGCTGCCCGCCACGCCGCTGCCGTCACCCTGCGCCTGGCTGCTGGGCCATGAAGGGCAGGGCGTGGCGCCGGCCCTGCTGGCGCGCTGCGCGCTGACGGTGCGCATTCCGCAGCCGGGCGGCGAGGAGTCGCTGAACGTGGCTGCCGCAGCGGCGGTTTGTCTTTACGAGTCGATGCGGCGCACGGCCGCGTGACTCAGGCCCCAGGCCGCGGCGTTTCGCGCAGCGTCGGCAGGCCCACGCCTGCGCCGTCGAAGCCGCCATCCACCGCCAGCACCTGGCCGTTGATGTAGCCGGCCGCCGGGCTGCACAGGAAGCCGACCGCGTTGGCGATCTCGGCGATCTCGCCGTAGCGCGCCAGCGGGATCACCGCGAAGTAGTCGCGGCGGATGGCCTCGCTGTGCACCTTCTTGGCCATCTCGGTCTCCACCGGCCCGGGGGCGATGGCGTTGACGCGGATGCCCACCGTCCCCAGCTCGGTGGCATGCTGCTTGGTCAGGTGGATCAAGGCGGCCTTGCTGGTGCCATAGGCCACCCGCAGCGTGCTGGCGCGCAGGCCCGAGATCGACGCGATGTTGACCACCGCGCCGCCGCCGGTCTTGAGCATCACCGGCGCCACCGCCTGGGTGCAGAGGAAGGCGCCGTCCAGATTCGTCGCCATCACCCAGCGCCACTCGTCGAAGCTGGTGTCCAGCGTCGGCTTGAAGGTGGCGACGCCGGCGTTGTTCACCAGGGCGTCGATGCGGCCGAAGTGTTCGGCCGTGCGGGCGGTGGCGCGCGCCACCTCGTCGGGGCGGGACACGTCGCAGTGCACGGCCAGCACGCGGCCGGGTGCGTCCAGCGCCTGTTCGCCCTGGGCCAGGGTCTCGGCATCGTTGTCCCAGGCGGCCACGCGCCAGCCCCGGGCCAGGAACCATTGGGCGATGCCCAGGCCGATGCCGCGGGCGGCACCGGTGACCACGGCAACCGGGTTGGGGGCGGGAAGGTTGGTGGTCATCGCGGGCTCCTGCGCGTGGGCTGAAAGGCGCGCAGTCTAGGCCAGCCGACCCTGCATCCGCGCCGCGTCGCTGGGCGCAACCCCGGGCCGATGCGGCTTGGCGCGCCCGGCGGCACGCCTACACTTCCCGCCGCCTTCCAGACAGCCCCACGCAGGAGCCCCCATGACCACTCCCCACATCGTCGGCTGGGGCCACACCCCGTTCGGCAAGCACGATGCGATCGACCTGGTGCAGCTGATCCGCGACGCGGCGCTGCCCGCCATCGCCAGCGCCGGCCTGGCGCCGGCCGACATCGACGGCGTGTTCATCGGCCACTTCAACGGCGGCTTCCTGCGCCAGGACTTCAGCGGCGCGATGGCCGCGCTCGCCATCCCCGAACTGCGCCACGTGCCGGCAGTGCGGCTGGAGAACGCCTGCGCCACCGGCTCGGCCGCGATCTGGTCGGCCGCGGATGCCGTGGCCAGCGGCCGCCTGAAGCGCGTGCTGGTGGTCGGCTGCGAGAAGATGAACACGCTGCCCAACGCGCAGATCGGCGAGGTGCTGCTGCGCTGCTCGCATGTGGCCGAGGAGGGCGACACGCCCGGCGGTTTCGCCGGCGTGTTCGGGAAGATTGCCGGCGGCTACTTCGCACGCTTCGGCGACCAGAGCGATGCGATTGCCGCCATCGCCGCGAAGAACCACGCCAACGGCGTGCGCAACCCGGTGGCCCACATGCGGCGCGACCTGGGCTTCGACTTCTGCCGCAATGCGTCGGACAAGAACCCCTTCGTCGCCGGGCCGCTGAAGCGCTCGGACTGCTCCCTGGTCAGCGACGGCGCCGCAGCCCTGGTGATCAGCAGCGAGCCGCTGCCGGGCGCCACGGTGCCGGCGGTGCGCTGGCTGTCGCGCACCCAGGTCAACGAGTACCTGCCGCTGTCGCGCCGCGACCCGATCCGTTTCGAGGGTGCGGCCCTGGCCTGGCAGCGTGGCCTGGCTGCCGCTGGCAGCACGCTGGACGACCTGCACTTCGTCGAGACGCACGACTGCTTCACCATCGCCGAGCTGCTGGAGTATGAGGCCATGGGCCTGGCGCCGCACGGCCAGGGCGCGCGGGTGATCCTGGATGGCGTGACCCGCTTCGACGGCCGGCTGCCGGTCAACCCCTCGGGCGGGTTGAAGTCGCGCGGCCACCCGATCGGCGCGACCGGCGTGTCCCAGCATGTGATGGCGGCGATGCAGCTGACCGGCACGGCCGGCGACATGCAGCTGCCGAAGGCCGGGCGCGGTGCAGTGTTCAACATGGGTGGTGCTGCTGTCGCCAACTACCTGAGCATCCTGGAAGCGGTGGCATGAGCGGGCCGAGCGCAGGGCCGCTCCCAAGCCGGCCCGCCATCCCCGTGGGGGATCGGCCGATGTACTCGCCGGACGAGGGGCAGACATGAACCCGGCACAGGTCACCAACCTGGCCCGGCTGCTGACGCACACAGCGCGGCTGTTCCCCGAACGCACCGCGCTGATCCAGGGGGATCTGCGCTGGACCTGGGCCCAGATCGACCAGCGGGTGGATGCCCTGGTGGCCGCGCTGCGGGCGCTGGGCGTGCAGCAGGGCGACCGCCTGCTGCTGCAGTCGCGCAACAACCTGGCGACCTTCGAGAGCGCCTGGGCGGCCTTCCGCATGGGCTGCGTGTGGGTGCCGACGAACTTCCGGCTGGCGCCGGGCGAGGTGGCCTACCTGGGCAGTTCCAGCGGCGCGGTGGCGATGCTGGTGGAGCCGGTGTTTGCCGATCATGCCCGCGCCGTGGTGGCCGAGGCGCCCGCCCTGCGCCATGTGCTGTGGATCGGCGATGCACCGGCGACCGACCTGCCGCGCGTGCAGCAGCACGGCCACGAGGCCCTGGTGCAGCAGCACCTGGGTGCCGGGCCGGCCGAGGCGACGGTGGGCTACGACGACCCGCTGTGGTTCTTCTACACCTCGGGCACGACCGGCAAGCCCAAGGCGGCCATCCTGACCCACGGCCAGATGAACTTCGTGGTCGCCAACCACCTGGCCGACCTGATCCCGGGCACCGACGAGCGTGACGTGTCGATCGCCGTCGCGCCGCTGTCGCATGGCGCCGGCATCCACGCGCTGCTGAACGTGGCGCGCGGCGCCGCCACCGTGCTGCTGCCCAGCGAGAAGCTGGACCCGGCCGTGGTCTGGCACCTCATCGAGCAGCACCGCGTCAGCAACCTGTTCACCGTGCCGACCATCGTGAAGATGCTGGTCGAGCACCCGGCGGTCGACCAGCACGACCACAGCAGCCTGCGCTTCGTGATCTACGCCGGCGCGCCGATGTACCGCGCCGACCAGCGCCTGGCGCTGCAGAAGCTGGGCCCGGTGCTGGTGCAGTACTTCGGCCTGGGCGAGGTGACCGGCTGCATCACCGTGCTGCCGGCGCACATGCATTCGGCCGACGACGCCGACCCGGACTCGAACATCGGCAGTTGCGGCAAGCCGCGCACGGGCATGGAAATCGCCATCCTCGACGCCGACATGAACCTGGTGCCGATGGGCGACATCGGC
This sequence comes from uncultured Aquabacterium sp., assembly GCA_937864045.1. Classification (GTDB taxonomy): domain Bacteria; phylum Pseudomonadota; class Gammaproteobacteria; order Burkholderiales; family Burkholderiaceae_C; genus Pseudaquabacterium. The sequence continues at coordinate 15,832 of CALMIF010000159.1, forward strand.
GAGATCTGCGTGCGCGGCGCCGCCGTGTTCGCGGGTTACCACGCCAACCCCGAGGCCACGGCCAAGGCGCTGCGCGGCGGCTGGTTCCACACCGGTGATCTGGGCAAGCTCGACGCCCGCGGCATGCTGTCCATCACCGGCCGCGAGAGCGACATGTACATCTCCGGCGGCAGCAACGTCTACCCGCGCGAGTGCGAGGAACTGCTGCTGATGCACCCGGCCGTGGCCGAGGTCGCGGTGCTGGGCGTGCCCGACCGCCAGTGGGGCGAGACCGGCGTGGCGGTGGTGGTTTGCCGCCCGGGCCACAGCGCCACCGCCGACGAATTGATCGCTTTCCTCGACGGCAAGCTGGCGCGCTACCGCTGGCCGCGCCAGGTGTTTTTCTGGGACGCGCTGCCCAAGTCGGGCTACGGCAAGATCACCAAGAAGGACGTGCGCGCCCTGCTGTTCGAGCGTGGCGAAGTCCAGCCGGTGGCTGCCGACTGACAATCCCCGTTTTCCGTTCTCAACAACAGCTGTCTGGAGACACGCACCATGACCCTGAACCGTCGCACCCTGCTGGCCTCTGCTGGCGCAACCGTTGGCTCCATGGCCCTGCCCGCCTTCGCCCAGAACAAGCCCGCCGAGTTCTCGCTGAAGTACGCCAACAACCTGCCGGTCACGCACCCGATGAACGTGCGCGCCAACGAGATGGCCGCCAAGATCCTGGCCGACACCAAGGGCCGGGTCGAGATCAAGGTGTTCCCCAGCAGCCAGCTGGGCAACGACACCGACACGCTGAGCCAGATCCGCTCCGGCGCGGTGGACTTCTTCACCCTCTCGCCGCTGATCCTGGGCAACCTGGTGCCGTCGGCGCAGATCAGCGGCGTGGGCTTCGCGTTCAAGGACTACAACCAGGTCTGGGCCGCGATGGACGGCGACCTGGGCGCCCATGTGCGCAAGGAGATCGCGGCCAAGTCGCAGATGTTCGCCTTCGAGAAGATCTGGGACAACGGCTACCGCCAGATGACCAGCAGCGCGCGCGCCATCACCAAGCCCGAGGACCTGAAGGGCATGAAGATGCGCGTGCCGCCCAGCCCGTTCTGGGTGTCGATGTTCAAGGCCTTCGAGGCCAGCCCGGCGACGATCAACTTCGCCGAGGTCTACACCGCCCTGCAGACCAAGGTGGTCGACGGCCAGGAGAATCCGCTGGCCATCATCGCCACGGCCAAGCTCAACGAGGTGCAGCAGTTCTGCTCGGTGACCAACCACATGTGGGACGGCTTCTGGATGCTGGCCAACAAGCAGAGCTTCGCCCGCCTGCCGGCCGACCTGCAGGAGATCGTGACGCGCCACATCAACGCCGCCGCGCTGCTGGAGCGCGACGACGTGAAGAAGCTCAACGACGGCCTGGTGACCGAACTCAAGGGCAAGGGCATGCAGTTCAACAGCACCGATGCCGAGCTGTTCCGCGCCAAGCTGCGCGCCGCCGGCTTCTATGCCGAGTGGCACAAAAAGTTCGGTGACGAGGCCTGGAACGTGCTGGAAAAGTACACCGGCAAGCTGGTCTGAACTGAAGTCCCATGAGCGCGACCACGCCCACCGCCGACAATCCCGAGTCGTTCAGCCTTCCCAACGAGCAGGAGCCGCCCGCCGCCGGCGGCCGGCTGCTGCGGCCGATCGAGTGGGTGTCGGCCGCGTTGATGCTGGCCATCGTCGGCATGCTGCTGCTGGGCGTGGGCTCGCGCTACCTGTTCTCGGCGCCGCTGACCTGGGTCGACGAGGCGGTGTCCATCGCCTTCATCTGGCTGGCGATGCTGGGCGCGGCGATCGCGATCCACCGCAACGAGCACCTGCGGCTGACGGTTTTCGTGCAGATGCTGCCCGCGCGCTGGCGGCCGCCGGTGCAGGCGTTCGGCCTGGGGGTGGTGGTCACGTTTCTGCTGGCGTTGGTGCGCCCGGCCATCGAGTACGTCGAAAGCGAGTCCTTCGTCACCACGCCCGCGCTGGAACTGCCCAACAGCTGGCGGGTGGCGGCCATCGCCTTCGGCATCGTGGCGATGCTGGCCGTGGTGCTGGGCCATGCCTGGCGCACCTGCCGCAAGCTTGACTTGTTGGGCGCCGCGGTGCTGCTGGTCGCCATCGCTGGCGCCTGCTGGCTGGCCAAGCCGCAGCTGGCGGGGCTGGGGCACCTGAACATCGTCATCTTCCTGATCGGCTTCGTGCTGGTCGGCCTGGTCTGCGCCGTGCCCATCGCGTTCTGCTTCGGCATCGGCACGCTGGCCTTCCTGGCCTTCACCACCCACATGCCCATCGGCGTGATGGTCGGCCGCATGGACGAGGGCATGTCCAGCCTGGTGCTGGTGTCGGTGCCGATCTTCGTGCTGCTGGGCTGCGTGCTCGATGCCACCGGCATGGGCAAGGCGATCATCGACTTCCTGGCCTCGCTGGTCGGCCATGTGAAGGGCGGCATGAGCTATGTGCTGCTCGGCTCGCTGTTCATCGTCTCGGGCATCTCGGGCTCCAAGGTGTCGGACATGGCGACCGTCGCGCCGGCGCTCTTTCCGGAGATGAAGCGCCGCGGCCAGAAGCCCAAGGAAATGATCGCCCTGCTGTCCACCGGCGCGGCCATGGCCGACACCGTGCCGCCCAGCATCGTGCTGATCGTGCTGGGCTCGGTGGCGGGCGTGTCGATCGCAGGTCTCTTCCAGGCCGGTGTCACCGTGGCCCTGGTGCTGCTGCTGGCCCTGGCCATCCTGGCGCGCTGGAAGGCGCGGCATGAGGTCATGTCCGATGTGAAGCGGGCGCCGCTGTCGGTCATCGGCAAGACGCTGCTGATCGCCGGCCCGGCCCTGGTGCTGCCCTTCCTGATCCGCGGCGCGGTGGGCGGCGGCGTGGCCACGGCCACCGAGGTGTCGACCATCGCCGTGCTGTACGCGATGATCATCGGCGCCCTGATGTACGGCGGCATCAGCCTGCGCCAGGTCTACGGCATGCTGGTCGAGACCGCCGCGCTGTCGGGCGCGATCCTGATGATCCTGGGCACGGCGCTGGCAATGGCCTGGGCCATCACGCAGTCGGGCGTGGCGCAGCAGCTGGCACTGTTCATGAAGGGCCTGCCAGGCGGCGTGCCGACCTTCCTGGCCGTCACCATCGTGATCTTCCTGGTGCTGGGCTGCATCCTCGAAGGCCTGCCCGCGCTGCTGCTGATGGCGCCGCTGATGTTCCCCATCGCCAAGAGCCTGGGCATCAACGACGTGCACTACGCCATGGTCGTGGTCTGCGCGATGAACATCGGCCTGATGATGCCGCCGGTGGGCGTGGGCTTCTACATCGCCTGCCGCATCGGCAACGTCTCGCCCGACGAGGCCATGGGCGCGATCTGGCCCTACATCGTGGCGCTGATCGGCGGCCTGATCGTGGTGGCGGCCGTGCCGCAGATCTCGACCGCGGTGCTCTGACCGGCTTCGGCCCGGCGTCAGTCGGGCTGCAGCACCAGCTCGAAGGTCACCAGCACCCCGTTGGCGCCGCGCTGCAGGCGCCCGTCGGCCAAGCCGCCGGTGTGGTCGACCAGGCTCACGTCGAGCAAGGCTTCCGGCTGGCCATCCGCGCCGGGCGCGATGCGGCCGTTCTGGATCAGCACCTCGGTGACGAAGGGCTCGACCACCCGGCCGTCGTCGAAGGCCGCGCCCACCGTGCTGCCGACGCCCCCGCGCACCGTGGCGCGTGTGATGCCGCGCTCGGCGCAGACCGCTTCCAGCGCGGTGCAGATGTCTTCGTTCGGCGCCACGCGCACCGCCAGTGCATTCGCCCTGGTGTCACTGGCCGGCGGGCAGGGCAGGGGGCGGAACAGCGTGAAGCCGGTCTCGGCGTCGGGCACCACGGTGAAGGCGGCGCCATCGAGCAACCAGGCGGTGGCGGCCATGGGCGTGGTCAGCACCACGTCCTCGGGCAGCAGGTGGCCGCAGTGCGGCGTGCCGTCGACCAGGTCAGTCCAGCGGGCGTGGCAGTGCAGCCAGGGCGTGCCGTCGCGCAGGCCATAGGTCACGCTGGCGTCGATCAGCCGCACCGCGCCGGGCGCGTCGAAGCGGTCGCTGAAGTAGACCGCGTGGTCGGGCGTCTTGGACAGCGCCGGCATCACGTAGGCGAACGGCGCCAGCGCGCCACCGCGCAGGCGCAGCACGGCGCTGGTGCGATCGGGCGGCAGTGCCTGCACCAAGGCGGGCAGCAGCGCACGGCCGGGCTGCAGCGTCAGCGCGACCTCGCGCAGGTGCACCGGCAGCACGTCGATGCGCTGAGGCGCAACCGGGCCGGGGTGCTGGATCGTGCGGCGCGCCATCAGTAGTTCGCCATCGTGCGCGCCCGACCCCGGGGCATGAAGCTGGGGCCGT
>CALMIF010000160.1 GCA_937864045.1 uncultured Aquabacterium sp.
GATGGTGTTGACCACGCCGCCGGTGGCATTGCCGCCATAGAGCAGGGCGGCGGGGCCGCGCAGCACCTCCACCCGCTCGACGGCCAGCGGGTCCAGCGCCACGGCATGGTCGGCGCTCAGGCCGGACGCATCGACCGCCGCGCCGCCGTTGTCCAGCAGGCGGATGCGCTCGCCGTCCAGGCCGCGGATCACCGGCCGGCTGCTCTGCGGGCCGAAGCCGCTGGCGGCCACGCCGGGCAGGCCGTCCAGCGTGTCGCCCAGCGTGCCACCGCGGCGGCGCGCCAGAGCCTCACCGGCCAGCACGCTGCTGGCTGGTGCCAGGGCACTGCCCAGCGGGTTGCCGGTGATCACCACCGGGGCGGGGCCATCCGCCGGCTGGGCGGCCAGCGGCAGCGCAGCGGCCAGGGCCAGCAGCGGCGACAGGGCGGGCCAGGCGGAACGGGGCAGGGGGAAGGATGAAACGCTGGGCGCGCAGCGCGGCGCGCCCGACAGGCATGTGGGCATGGGAAGCAAGGTCCTGCAGCCATGACGGGGCCCGCGCCCGGCCGGGCCCGTGCGGGGCCTGCCGCGGGGCGCGGGCAGGCGGGCGGGTGTCAGTGCAGGGCGGGCGGGCCGCGGGCGTGCCAGGGCGCCCGCGCCGGCCGCGGCAGCGCAGGGCAGGCTGGCGCCAGGGGAGCGGTGGCGCGGGGTGGCCGTGCCAGCCAGCGCCACAGTGCCGGTGCCGCCGCCGCGCCCAGTGCCGCCAGCACCAGGCAGACCTGGCACAGCGCATCGGCGGCATCGCCGCCGTCGGCCGGCGGGTCGGCCGGCCCACCACCATCGCCCGCCGCCACGTCGGCGGCGCCCTGCAGCCCGTGCGACAGCAGGTGCAGCGTGCCCCACTGCTGGGTGAGCAGCAGCAGCAGGCTGAGGGCGAGGGCCAGGGCGGCGGAGGCGGGACGGCGGAACACGGCGGGGCGGAGCATAGCCGCCAGCGCGCCCGGCGCACGCCAGGGTGTGATGTCTGCACATCCCCCCGCCCGGGGGCCCACGGCGGGCCCCCCACTCCGGGCCCCACTTCGGATCCGTCGGCCGCCACCCGCCGGGGCGATGGCCGGCGGGCTGGCCTGCGCCGACGATGGCGCCATCCCGTCACCCCGCCGGAGCCCCCGATGAACAGCAGCCTGCGCCCCCGCACCATCGTCCGCCACAGCGTGCCGCGCGTGGCACCGCCGGCCGGCGGCATCGCCGTCGACGTCGACCTGCAGGCGCCTGCCGCGGCGGACTGCGGCTGGTACGCGTCGAGCTTCGACCTGCGCCAGGGCCTGGCCGTCAGCGAGCTGGTCGACAGCGACGGCAGCCTGGCCGCGCTGTGGTTCGCGCCGGCCTTCGCCCCGCCGCAGCCGGGCGCCCTGCAGTGAGCGCTGCTGCGCTCAGCGCGTGGGCGCGGGCGCGGCGGCCGGTGCCTTGTAGCGCTCGACCAGGGCCGCCTCCAGCCGGTAGCCGCTGCTGCCCATCGGCGAGTTGTTGCGCACCGTCCTCAGCACGCCGCTGACCCACACCGTGTCCATGCTGCGGAAGCCGCCGGCCGGCTTGGCCGGCACCACCAGCACGATCTGGTTGGCCGGCGGCGGCGGCGTGTGGATGCAGGCGCCGAAGTAGGGCACCAGCAGGAACTCGGTGTGGCCGGCGGCCACCTCCTCCAGCGGCACCAGGTAGCCGGGCAGCTTGATGCGGGTGTTGTCCAGCTGGCCCTCGGTGGGGGCGTTGTCCCAGACCTCGCGCAGCTGCTGCATCAGCGCGGCGGCCTTGGGGTCGCCGTCCTGCAGCGCGGCCATGTTGCTGCCGGCGCCCTTGTCCTTCATCAGCTTCATCGGGTCCCAGCCCTTGGGCACCAGGTCGTCCCAGCGGATCTCGGTGTAGCCGGCGCTGGTGGCGCTGGGCTTGGGCTGGGCCCGTGCGGGCAGCGCGCCGGCGGCCAGCAGGGCGGCGCCGGCTTGCAGCCAGCGGCGGCGGGACGAATCGAGGTGGGGCATGGGTCAGGTCCGCGCGTCAGGTTCGGGGTGAGAGGCCGTCGGCCAGCGACAGGCGGTAGGCGCGCCAGCCGGGCAGCAGGCTGGCCAGCAGGCCGCCGGCCAGCACGGCGGCCATCAGCTGCCATTCTGCAGCGCCGGGTGCAACCAGCTGCAGGCCGATGCCCCAGCGCGCCTGCACCGCCGCCCCGGCCAGCGCCACCGCGCCCCAGGCCGCCAGCGCGCCCAGCAGCACGCCGCTGGCGGTGACCAGCAGGCCCTCGGCCGCCAGCAGGGCCAGCATCTGGCGCGGGCCGGCGCCCACGGCGCGCAGGATGGCCAGCTCGCGCCGGCGCTCGTTCAGCCCGGCCAGGATCACCGCCACCAGGCCGGCCAGGCTGACCGCGGCGACCAGGGCGCTCATCGCCTGCAGGCCGCGTTCGCCCAGGCCCACCACGTCCCACAGCTCGTCGAGCGCCACGCCGGGCAGGATGGCCAGCAGCGGCTCGGCGCGGAAGGCCGCCACCTCGCGCTGCACGCTGAACACCGCGGCGCGGCTCTTCAGCCCCACCAGGGCGGCGGTGATGCTGCGCGGCGTCAGGTCGGCCTGGGCGGCCTGCTCGGCGCTGATGGCCTGGCCCGGCAGCGGCACGCCGGCCTGCCAATCGAGGTGCATGGCCTCGATGCCGGACAGGCCGATGTGCACCGTGCGGTCCACCGGCGTGCCGGTGGGCGCCAGGATGCCGACCACGGTGAAGGGCTTGTCCGCATGGTCGTTGCCCGCCAGCGCGCCGTCGCCGTGGCTCAGCACGATGCGCTGGCCCAGGGTGTAGCCCAGGCGGCGTGCCACCTCGGCACCCAGCACCGCGTCGTACAGCTGCTCGAAGCGCTTGCCCTGCGCCAGCACCAGCGGCTGCTTCGTGCCGAAGCGGAAGTGCTCGAAATAGGCGGGTGTCGTGCCCAGCACCGCAAAGCCGCGGTGGCTGTCGCCCAGGCTCAGCGGCACCACCCAGGCCACGCCGCGCAGCTGGCCCACGGCCTCGGCGCTGGTGTAGCGGATGTTGTTGGTGGCATTGCCGATGCGGAACACCGCGTACAGCAGCAGCTGCACCGGCCCGGTGCGGGCGCCGACGATCAGGTCGGTGCCCGACACCGCCTGCGCGAAGTTGGCCCGCAGGTCCTGCCGCAGCCGCTCGATGCCCAGCAGCAGGAAGGTGCTCAGCGCGATCGACAGCACCACCAGCGACAGCACGAAGCGGCGGTTCCAGGCGCTCTGGGCGGCCAGTGACCACAACGCCTTCATGCCGCCTGCCCCTGCAGCGCCCCGTTGATCGCCGGCAGGTCGGCCACGCGGTGGAAGCGTTCGGCCAGCCGGGCATCGTGGCTGACGAAGAGCAGGGCGCTGCCGGCCGCCGCGCAGCTGTCCAGCAGCAGGGCCATGAAGGCCTCGCGCAGGTCCTCGTCCAGGGCCGAGGTCGGCTCGTCGGCGATCACCACCGCCGGTGCGCCGACCAGCGCCCGTGCCGCCGCCACGCGCTGCTGCTGGCCCACCGACAGCCGGTCGGCGCGCTGCGTCCACAGCGGGCGCGGCAGGCCGGTGCGCGCCAGCAGTTGCTCGGCGGCGTCGGCGCCGGCACGCGCCGCGCGGGCGGCCGAGAAGCGCAGCGGCAGGCGCACGTTGTCCAGCACGCTGAGGTAGGGCAGCAGGTTGAACTGCTGGAAGATGTAGCCCAGGTGGTCGGCGCGGTGGCGGTCGCGGGCGCTGGCGCCCAGGGTGGCCCAGTCGCGGCCCAGCAGGGCCACCGTGCCGGCGCCGGGCAGCAGCACGCCGGCACACAGGCTCAGCAGGGTGCTCTTGCCGCAGCCGCTGGGGCCGCGCAGGAAGACCTGCTCGCCCGCCGCCAGCGCCAGGCTGTCGATGCGCAGGGTGTCGGCCGCGGCGCCGGGCCAGCGGTAGCGCAGGGCCTGGACGTCCAGCGCTGCGGTTGCTGGCGTGCTCAACGCCTGAAGCGGCCGTCGGGGCCGATGATGGACAGCTCGGAGAACTCCAGCCCGGTGTGGTCGGTGGTGCTGTAGCCCAGCTCCAGCCCGCCCAGGTCGTAGGAGCGCATGCCGTCCAACGCCCGCTGCAGGCCGCTGCGGTTCAGGGCCCCGGCGGCGGCGGCGCGCCGCAGGCCCTCGACCAGCACCTTGGCCGCGGCCACGCCTTCCAGCAGCGCGGGCGTCACCTCGGGCGCATCGGCGCCGCGCGCCTTGGCCAGGTTGTGGGCCTCCTTGACCAGCGGCACGCCCAGCGAGCGCTCGCCCGGCAGCACCTGGCTGACGACCACGCCACGCGCCGCGTCGCCCAGGGCCTTGACGAAGCCGGCCGAGGCGTTGTTCGACAGCGTCAGCATCTGCGCCCGCGAGCCGGTGGCGCGCAGCGCCTGCATGCCTTCGATCACCGCCGTGCCCGATCCGATGAACAGCACCGCCTCGGCATTGGCGGCGTCGATGCGGCGCATGGCCTCGTCGAAGCGCGGCTTGGTGCGGTCGTAGGTGGCGTGCACCACCGGCCTGGCGGTGCCGAAACCCCGCAAGGCGCCGGCCGCCGCATCCTGGCCGAAGCTGTCGTCCACCTGCACGATGGCGATGCGCGTGGCGCCGGTGCCCAGCAGGTGGCGCACCAGGCGCTCGGCCTCGCGCTGGTAGGTGGCGCGCACGTTGAACACCCAGGGGTTGACCGGGTCGTGCAGCAGCATGGCGCCGGTGCTGGGGCCCACCAGCGCCAGCTTGTGCTCGGCCAGCAGCGGCAGGATGCGCTGGTTGTGCGGCGTGCCGCGGGTCAGGAACAGGGCGATCACGCCCTTGTCGATCAGCGCCCGGGCGTTGTCGGCGGCGCGCTGCGGATCGAAGGCGTCGTCCAGCACCAGCAGCTCCAGCTTCTGGCCGCCGATGCCGCCGCGGGCATTGACCGCGTCGAACACCAGGCGCGCGCCCTCGGTGGCCTCCTTCACCGTGGCGGCCACGGTGCCGCTGTGGCCGGCGGTCTGGCCGATGCGCAGCTGGGCCTGCGCCGGGGCGGCCGGGCCCAGCAGGCCGAGCAGGGCCAGCGGGGCAAGCAGGGTGCGCAGGAGCAGGCGATGCATGGGCCGGGTCCCTTGTCTTGGGGGGGTGTGGAGTGGCGCGCATTGTGGCGCCGGTGCCGAAGCCTTCGTTCGCATGGGTGAAGCCCGCTGCCGGGTGCGCGCGCGAGCAGGCAAGATCCGGGGCTTCGGCCAGTCCGCGCCCGACGGACCGGGCCGCCGCCCGAGGAGTCCCGATGCCCGACCTGTCTGCTCCGGCCCGCCGTGCCGGCCCCCGCCTGGTGCCCCTGCTGCGCACCGGGCGCCCGCTCCGCCTGGCCCCCGCAGCCCGGGCCGCCGCGGCTGCGCTGCTGCTGGCGGCCGGCCCCTGGGCCGGTGCCGCCGCCCAGCCAGCCGGCGCCGCCGAGGTGCCCGCCGACGCCGCACCCCTGGTGGACGTGCAGCGCTACCAGGTCAGCGGCAACACCCTGCTCGACCCGGCGCGGGTGCAGGCAGTGCTGGCCGCCCACACCGGGCCGCGCAGCCTGGCCGGGCTGCGCCAGGCGGCGCAGGCGGTGCAGGCGCTGTACGGCGAGGCGGGGTTTGCCGCGGTGGTGGTCTACCTGCCGCCGCAGCCGGCGGCCGACGGCGTGGTGACGCTGAACGTGGTCGAGGGCAAGGTCGCGCGCATCGAGGTGCAGGGCGCACAGCGGCTCAGCGCCGAGCGCGTGCGCGCTGCCCTGCCTTCGCTGGTAGAGGGCGCCACGCCGCGGGTGCGCCAGATCGACGCCGAGCTGCAGATCGCCAACGAGAACCCTGGCCGCAGCATGGGCGTGCTGCTGGGCCCGGGCACCAACCCGGGCGAGGTGGTGGCCACGGTGCAGGTGGCCGAGCAGCCGGTGCAGCGCTTCACCGTGTCGCTGGACAACTCGGGCAACGACCGCACCGGCGCCTACCGCCTGGGCCTGGGCTGGCAGCATGCCGACCTGACCGGCCACGACGACCTGCTGGGCCTGCAGCTGCAGACCTCGCCCACCGACGCCAGCTCGGTCAAGGTGGCCAGTGCCGCCTGGCGCCTGCCCCTGGTGCGCCAGCGCGCCGCGATGGACCTGTTCGCGGTCTATTCCGATGTCGACGGCGGTGTGCAGTCCACCCTGGCCGGCGACCTGCGCTTTGCCGGCCGCGGCCGGGTGTTCGGTGCCCGCATGGTCTGGTACCTGCCGCGCTGGGGTGAATTCGACCAGCGCCTCACCACCGGGCTGGAAAGCCGCGACTATCTCAACGACTGCACCATCGACAACCAGCCCGGGTCCTGCCTGGCCGCTGGCGAGAGCGTGGCGGTGCAGCCGCTGACGCTGGACTATGCCGCCCAGTCCGGCGGGCCCACGCCGGCGTCGCTGAACGTCTCGCTGTCACACAACCTGGCCCTGGGCGGGCGCCACGGCAGCGCCGCCGCCTTCGAGGCGGTGCGCCCCGGCGCGCCGCGGCGCTACACCGTGCTGCGCGCCAGCGGGTCGCTGACCGTGCCGCTGTCCTCGCTGGTGGCGCTGCCCCTGCTCGAAGGTGCGCAGCTGACCGGCCGCTTCGCGGCGCAGCACAGCGCCGATCGGCTGGTGCCGGGCGAGCAGTTCGGCCTGGGCGGCGCCGGTTCGGTGCGGGGCTATGCCGAGCGTGAGCTGGCCGCCGACACCGGCTTCCTGCTGTCGCTGGAGCTGGTCAGCCCGCGCCTGGGCGAGGGCCTGCTGCCGGCCGC